>JASLPZ010000457.1:0-4871 GCA_030744725.1 Pirellulaceae bacterium | reverse complement strand
GAAAACATAAACAACTCGCCTCTTGCCGTTGGCGTTGTAAGGCAGCGGGACTGCGGGGCAAAAGTGGAACTGTTCACGGGAGAGAGCCTTATGAAGTCGCTCGATGTTCCGACCCGATTGCCGCGCGAAGTCATAGAGGGTCCTCGCGTCGTGCGAACGACTTAACGCCTTACGCCACACAAACAGAGGTTTGGTGTAGACCTGCAATACTGCCCGGTGCAGCGACAGTAAACTGTAAATCTGATCAAAACGAAGCCGGTGGTCTTGTTGTGGCAGAACAGTCATGACACGGTGTTCGTTCTCGGCGACTCCAGTTCGCTTCTCTAGACGCGTTGATCTTATCGGCCCACCGTCGTTATTGCAATCTGCCGGATGCGTCTGTTACTGGTGTGTCAAGTTTTGTGTCAGTCGACGAGCGATCCGCCGAGTGAAGTCGTCTTGGCTGTTCTGTTGTACTCTTGTCACGATATGTTCCATCGAATCAATCCAAAAAGGCGTAGGACGAGCTAACATTGGCCGGTCCCATTCTCCTTTTATGGTAACTGCAATCGAATGATGCGGTGGTGCCCAGTGTCGACGACGTAGATCGATCCGTCTTCATGAACGCAGACTCCGTGTGGTCGAAGCAGTCCGCGTCTTGGCACCTCAACACCTTTGCCCAGAATACTGGTCAACGTCCCCTGACGCGGGTCGTATTTGCAAATGCGTTTGTTTTGGTCGTCGGCAATGATAACGTTGTCCGCAAGATCGATGGCGATGTGTTTCGGCGAATTCAATTCAGCCTCGAGTGCCGGTCCTTCTGATCCACCTGGTTTTCCGGTTCCTGCAACGGTCCGGATCCTTCCGTCGGGTGTCACGATCCGGAGGGCATGGCCGCTCCGTTCGAGTATGTAGACGTTGCCGCGCGAATCAACGGCAACAGCCCGAGGATCGACTAGCGGACTCTTGGTCGCAAGGTCGCCATCGCGCGGAATTCCCTTCTCGCCATTGCCGGCCACGGTATTGATGATCCCGGTTTTGAGATCGACGACGCGGACGCGCAGGTTCTTCAAATCGGCCACGTAGATCTTGTTATGGGTCGAATTAAGCGAAATACACATCAGAAAATTGAAGGTCGCTTTGGAAGCCTGGCCATCGTCACCGCTGAATCCTGCCTGCCCTGTACCGGCAACCGTCGTGATGATTCCAGTCTTACCATCGATCTTGCGAATGCAGTGGTTCCAGCTGTCGGAAATATAGACATCGCCAGTCGGAGTTACTGCCACGTTGTGCATCCCATTGAATGTCGCCTTGCGTGCCGGACCCTCGTCTCCTGAGTACGCCTTACTGCCGTCACCGGCAATCGTTGTGAATTTCCCCGTTGTATCCAGCTTGTGAATTCGGCCACCCGACAATTCAACGATATACATGTTGCCTGCTGCATCAAAATCAACACCAAAGGGTGAATCGAGCTTGCCAGGTTTCGGGTTCTTGGTGTCTGCAAGCGACTCGCCGATGATGATTGACGAACGAGGTCTTTGGGCCATCGCGGAATTCAGAATGCAAATGACAAGGAGGCTACTCAGGAAGAATGGTTGTAATCGCAACATGGTAATCAAACCTCGCCTATCTCGAGATGGGATCGTGATTCAGATACAGACAACTTTAGACTTCGACATCCTACCTACCGACGGCATGTCGTGCGAGCGATCCACAGGTCGGCGAGAAAGTACCGCCAAACTAATACGTCACGTTGAGGGAACGTGCCCGAATTTGGTACGCTTCCCGACCAACCTGCGGTCGGTGCCCGTCGCGCGCGAAACATGCGCGCACCGAGCGCTCATGTCCCAAATCTAGACACTAAGCAGTGTTCGATCTTTTATTGTCGTCTTTCGCTCCGCGAAAGCACGTTCCTTTCGCGGAGCGAAAGGCGACTATCGGGCAGTAATTCCTCGAACGTTCCTAACGCGAGTATTCACGCAGGGAAAAGACCAGCATTCCCGTCAACAACAGCCCACCGCCGAGTACGTATAAGATCGTTTGGGCCGTCGGACCAGGAATGGGAACGAAGAGCTCAGAACTGCCGGGCCCAGACGGACTGACCCCGAACACGGAGCCGGCGTCGAAGATCAGACAGCGGGTGTAGAACGAGACCGCCAGACGCTTGGCGATGCCCGGCATGTTGCCGACTAACGTCTCGATGAATAGCGCATAGGTCAAGGCGATCGTCGTCGCGCGCCGAAACATCACGCTGAATAACAAAAACAGCGCGACGTACGCCACTGTCGACCAAAAGATACCAGGCAAGAGCACTTGCCATGTTTCCCTACCCGACTGGCCGGCAAGCCAGCACACCACCGACATCCCACCTATCGTCCAAGCCAATGCCAGCAGGATTGACGCGCTGCTCTTTGCCAGGAAAATCAACGGACGCGGCAACGGCGTGACTAGCAGATAGACAAGGGTCTGCTCTTCACGATCCGAAGCGATACCGGCGGTTCCGTACGACAGGCAGAAAATCGGAAGCAGGAACGATACGTAGACTGCCAGAAAAATCTCCTCGATGAATTGCTCCGAAGACCGCTCGCGGCGCATTGACCATGCCACAACAGCGATTGCCGCAAAACTCAGCAGCAAGATGCAGACCATCGTCTGGCGAGAACGAAACAGACGACGCAATGAGAGACCAAACAGATGAAGGCAGGCCGACAACTGGCCCATGAAACCTAATTCAGCTCGTGTGTTCATATGTGGCGTACTTGCGATTGTTCATCGCGGATGATTTGCTGATTCCATCAGATAGTCGAATACGGCTTCTGTCGACGCATCGCTGACTTGCAGTCGCTCGATATCGAAATCTTCCTGTGTGACCAGGTCGGCCAACGCAGCAAAAAACTGCTTTGCACGATGCACTTCCAACAGCAATTCGGCGGAGCCGCTCAATTCGACAGCTTGCACCATATCGAGCGCGAGCAGACGCGTGGCAAGTTGTCGCGTGCGAGGGGTTGTGATGCGTATCTTAGAAGGATGGTCGTCCAGCATCGTGCGGATTTCTTCAAGCGATCCGGAGGCCAGAATACGACCTCGGAAGATGAACAAAACGCGATTGGCCAATGTGTCCATTTCGTCGAGAAGATGGCTGGAGATCAGAATCGCTTTGCCTTGGGCTGAGAGTTCATGAAACAGTCGAGTCAACTCGAGGCGGCCGACCGGATCGACACCGTTGAGCGGTTCGTCAAGCACAATCAAGTCTGGATCATGCACTAGTGCCTGCGCCAGCTTGATCCGCTGCCGCATCCCTTTTGAATAAGAAGCAAGAGGTCGATCTGCACGATCGGTCATGCCAACTTGAGCCAGCACGTCCTCTGTGCGCCGGCGGGCGACTCGCCTGCCATAGCCATGCAGCATTGCCATCGTTCGTACGAAATCGCGGCCTGACATCTCCTCGTAAAACGTATCGACATCGGGGCAATAACCGACGTATCGCCTCGCAGAAACCGACCGAGCGCGGCGGCCGCCTACGCGGACCTGTCCAATGCTGGGACGTAGTTGGCCGGTTAGCAGTTTGATCAGCGTACTCTTACCGGCACCGTTGGGACCGACCAGACCTGTGATACCAGGTTCGATCTCGAACGTGACATCATTGAGCCCAATCACGGGACCGTACCATTTCGAGACGGCGTCAAACTTGCAGAGCGTCATTGCACGACCCTCACTGCTCGAACTCGCGGAACGATGGCGACTATCGAGAGCACGCACACAAGCACGACGATCACAGTTGCGGGCAGCAACGATTGCAGTTCGCGATCCGTGTCGATGCCGCCAAAGCACCACGTTCCCAGAAGTCGAATGTCACGCCACAACATCAATAGTCGCCAATTACGATCGTCAAACGTACGTCGCAGCAATGCGGCCAATGCGGGGATCATTACGAACAGGCAAGCCCATGACATCACCAAGGGCACGGTTTTTTGCAGCCACGACGCCATGGCGACCAGCAACAGACTGAGCGTCACGGACAGGATCAGACCATAACCCAAAATGCCCCGCAAAATGCTGAGATTCTCACGAAAGTAACTGGTTGATTCGGCAAGCAAGCCATACTGAACGAACAGGATCAGTGCGGGAACCGTTGTGGTCAGCGAGACCAACAACCCAATCGACAGCAGCTTGCCGAGAACGTATTGCCAACGACTGACACGTCGGGAAAGGTAGAAAGTCAGTCCTCCCTGCCGCATGTCATCTCCAACCAACATCGCGCCGGCGAAGGCGAGCAGCAACATCGTCACGGTACCTTGCGCGAACATGAAGTCACGGTAGGTTTCGCCAGTTCCCGTAACAGAAGAGAGGACTCTGTCGACGAATCTACTCAGCCCCGGATTCTGGCTTGCCACTTGGGCCTTCAGATATATCGTGGCGAATACGAAAAGAAAGTTGAGCAGCGCCAGTCCGAGCAGCAACCAGAACATCTTTCGTCGCAGCACCAGCAGCAGTCCGGTGCGCGCGATGGGCCAACAGGCCAGCCAACTGGGCTGTAACCCCCCGGACCAATCGCGATAACGAACAGATTCGAAACTCACTTCGACATTCCTCAGCTTAGACGATCGCCGCTGTCGCGGCAGATGAATTGATGACGCGGTGATAGACCGCTTCCAGATCTTCCTCTTCTGGTTCCAAACCGGTAATCAGGACTGCGTGGTTGCGGGCGTCGGCGAAGAAGGTACGGGTGTTCCAGTCATCCGGAACGATGGCGCGAGCATGATCATGGTCGCCGTCAACTCGCACATCTACGCCCCGCTGTCGCAACGCGGCGAGGTAACCGTTCACGGTAAAGAATTGGTACATCGTTAGTTTAGCAAAATTGCTACTGTTCGCGGATGGACAGTAGGGAC
>JASLPZ010000456.1:0-4891 GCA_030744725.1 Pirellulaceae bacterium | reverse complement strand
CTGGCGAAGTGACGATTGGATTCAATCGGTCCAATTACGACGAGTCAACTGGAGGCTCCGAAAGCGATCCGCGGCAACAGATCAACGAGATTACCGCCTTCCTTGACGGCTCTGTTATCTATGGTTCAGACGAAGAACGGGCAGCAGAACTGCGGACTTTCGAAGATGGCAAGCTGGCGACCAGTGATGGCGACTTGTTGCCGTTCAATGAGGCCGGCCTCGCAAACGCAGGTGGCACGAGCAGTTCGTTGTTCTTAGCCGGCGACGTACGTGCCAACGAGAACGCCGCGTTGAGTGCCATGCAAACACTTTGGGTGCGGGAACACAACAACTGGGCTGAACAGATCGTAGCGGGTGACCCGTCTCTGTCCGATCAGGAGATCTTTCAGCAAGCACGCGCGATTGTGATCGCAGAGATGCAGGCCATTACGTTTAACGAATTCCTGCCGGCGCTGCTCGGCTACGACGCCATTGCAGCGTACCAAGGGTATGATAGCAGCGTGAATCCTGGAATTGCCAACGCCTTTTCAACCGCAGCCTATCGATTCGGACATAGCATGCTTTCGTCCGAGTTGCTTCGGCTGAACAATGACGGCAGCGTAGCGGAAGAAGGCAACCTGCAGCTGAGCGATGCGTACTTCGCGCCGCATGAGTTGATAAACAACGGCATCGATACGGTGCTGTTGGGAGCGGCCACGCAGCGAGCTCAGCAAATCGACAATCAGGTTGTGGATGATATCCGAAACTTCCTCTTCGGCCCTCCAGGCGCCGGCGGCTTTGACCTCGCATCGCTCAACATCCAAAGAGGTCGTGATCACGGTCTTGCCGACTATAACCAAATGCGAGCTGACTTTGGTCTTGATCCCGTTCAGGGCTTTTCGGAGATCACATCTGACTCCGAACTGGCCGCGCAGCTTGAGGAGCTGTACGGCGACGTGAACAACATTGACGCATGGGTGGGGGGCCTGGCCGAAGATCACCTGGCCGGCTCGAACCTTGGTGTGTTGTTCACGACGATCATCGCAGACCAGTTTTCACGTATCCGAGACGGCGATGCGAATTGGTACAAGAATGTGTTCTCCGGCAGGCAACTAGCGCAGATTGAAAGCACAACTCTGTCGGATGTGATTGAAAGGAACACGGAGATCACGGGGCTCAGGGAGAACGTGTTTTACGAGGATTCCGTCCTCTACTATCACGCACATGGTCGCAGGCCGGCCGACGTGGCACTTGTCGTCGCGGAGGATCAGATCGAACTCGTGAATCGGCGATCGGGTGAGGTGATTGACAGTCGCAGCGTCGATGATCTGTCCGAGGTGCATATCATCGGTTCCAATTCCGCGGGCGACCACATCACGATCGATTTGCGTCAAGCTGATACGACTGTGGTGGACAACGTTGTCATCCATGGCGGACAGGAGCTTCGAAACTCAATTACCGTGCTCAGTTCACCGGAATCGGACAATGTCGTCGTGGATGGAAATCAGCTGACCGTCAATGGAACGACGATCGACTACTTCGGCATCGGATTGATTCAGTGGCTGTCCGGTCCGAGCGAAGACAATATCGAAGTCATCTCTGAAGGTGAGGCTCGCTTCGTCGTCGAAGACGGACGCCCGCGACCAGACAGGCCGGACCGCCCACGTCCCGACCGAGGTGGCCCACAGCCGACCGAAGCGATTGCGGAGTCTGATCGGCAACGCCGTGAACGCTCCGATTCGCCGCGGCAACTCCAACCAGGCGAACTGGATGCTGCGGATGCGATCTTCGCGCAGCTTGGCGACTCGTTGACCGATCCATTTGGTGGTCCACCACCCCGGATCTAGCGGCATCGGTGTCTTTACAATTCGCAACGTGTCCTTCTTGTCCTCTCTCCCCCGTGGGGGAGAAAGTTAGAGAGAGGGGGCACGTGGTACGCCGATAACCAGCCACTCCCCCCCTCATCCGGCCTTCGGTCACCTTCTCCCCCACGGGGAGAAGGGCCTGTTTTCGCGGGTCTCATGATTGATTCTATGATGTGTTGACACCAATGGATCTAGAGGCAGTCAGCAGATGCGACAGAAGACGCGGTTCTACAGTCATTTCGACTGTCTTGTGCCACTCGAAGAACTCGCTGAACTCAGTACGTATGCTAGCTGCGATGCCCCCCGCTCGAAATCTGTCTTACTGCATTTCGACACGGCCAGTATGATCCCCGCGCAGGTGGCCTGGAGTACGGCTACTTCTCCTCGCACTGCCACCACTTAGTTGGGATTAGAATCATGCGTCGGACGCAAATCTCTCTCGGATTGATCGCGGCAGGGTTGCTCAGCTCGCTCGTCGGTTGTACCTTGCCGGGTAAGAATGTGAATCCCTTCAAGTACTCGGAAACGATGCCATTCGCGCCGGCCCGCCATGGCCTACCTATGACCTCTTTTGACAAGGAAGCTCTCTTGAACAATGTCGGCCCAATTGACGACGATGCTCCGGAAGAATTCTCCGAGACGAACTCTGGGCTCAGATACCGAATCTTGCGCCGCTCGGATGGTATCAAGCCGAACGCGAGCCATCGAGTCACGGTGAACTATCGCGGCTGGCTCGACGATGGCACCGAATTCGACAGCTCGTATAAGCGGGGCGAGCCGATTTCATTTCCACTGAACGGCGTCATCCCAGGTTGGACAGAGGGGATGCAACTGATCGGCACAGGTGGAATGGTCGAACTTTGGATACCGTCGTCGCTCGGTTACGGTGCCCAGGGTGCCGGAGCCGCCGTGCCGCCGAATGCGACCTTGCATTTCATTGTCGAATTGCTCGACGTAAAGTGAGCCGCTGCCGGCACCCCGAGCGGCTCGGCGCGAAGTTGGATCTTGAAACCGGATCTAGACGGCGAAGTTTCATTGCCCTTCCAACTTTGTGATACGCTGATGAGCGTTAGGACTGGCGCATCAATAATAGTCGCTGTTCGCTCCGCGAACTTGGCGTAATGTTCGCGGAGCGAACAACGACTATGCCACAGTTGTTGATTCAACGGTCACGAGTGGCTCGGTCGCTTTAATCAACTCGTGGACTAGGATTCTTCACGAGTTGTTCGTAAAACGGGATTGACTCCCATGGTGATTGACCTTCACTCGAGGGTGCAAATCAGCCACTGACGGACACACTTTTCTTGAACACTCGGAGCTGTCGGTACGGCGAGAGACCGGCGAATCGGACTCTGGCAAACCAGCAGGCTGGATTTACGGCGCACGACGGACCAGAATACCGTCTGTTCAATTGACCGGTTCGGTCGTGTTCCGCGTTTGGTGAATGTTCGACATCCGTATTCTCTCACACATCAAATCTCAAACATGGGGTCAAGCAATGGCACCAACGATCAGAGTCTTCATCGTATCCTCTTGTCTGCAATTTCTAGCCCTGGGCCTTATGGCACAAAATGGCAATGGTGAAGAAGCTCGGACGGGCGATGTCGCTGCCTCCCCGCGGGCTACTAACTTCATCATCATCTTCTGTGACGACATGGGTTACGCGGATATCGGGCCATTTGGTGCGAAAGGTTACCAAACGCCTCATCTCGACCGCATGGCTGAGGAGGGGATGAAATTCACAGATTTCTATGTTGGTCGATCATTCTGTACTCCCTCGCGGGCGGCGCTCATGACGGGATGCATTCCCACGCGTGTCGGCATCGGTGGCAACTTTGGCCCGAAGTCGACGACGGGATTGAATCCCGCCGAGATGACGATTGCGGAAGTGCTGAAGCAGAAAGGATACGCGACCGCCTGCTTCGGCAAGTGGCACCTCGGGCACATGCCAAAGTTTCTACCGCCGAATCAGGGTTTTGATGAATATCTCGGGCTTCCTTATTCAAACGACATGTGGCCCTTTCACCCCGGCGTACAGAATCTGCCGATGGAACAGCGGCTCAAACGATGGCCGCACCTGCCGTTGTACGAAGGACTGATGGTCATCAACCCGCAGGTGATGCCAAAAGATCAGATTCATTTGACGACACGGCTGTTCGAACGAGCTGTGAAATTTATCGACGGGCACCACGACAAACCGTTCTTCCTCTACCTGCCCAGTCCTCAGCCGCACGTGCCGTTGTTTGTTTCGGAGAAGTACAAAGGCAAAACGAAGCGAGGGCTCTACGGCGACGTGATCAGCGAGATTGACTGGGGCGTAGGCCAGATCGTCGATGCACTTCAGAAGAACGGTATCGATGAAAACACCTGCATCGTGTTCAGTTCAGACAACGGTCCGTGGCTTTCCTACGGCGATCACGCTGGATCGGCGAAACCTCTGCGCGAAGGCAAAGGGACGAATTTCGAGGGCGGCTTTCGTGTCCCCTGTGTGATGCGGTGGCCCGGCAGGATTCCAGCCGGAAAAGTCTGCAGCGAAGTTGCCGGCACCATCGACCTGCTGCCCACCTTTGCCCGGCTCGCCGCCGCGCCGCTGCCGAGCAAGACGATTGACGGCAAGGACATCACCGATCTCATGTTCGGCAAACCCGGTGCCAAGACGCCGCATGAAGTCTTCTATCACTACGACGGCGGCAACCGCCTGATGGCTCTCCGCAGCGGCAAATGGAAGTTGATGATCGCCCAATCGTACAGCTCGCCGACTCCCGGCAAAGGCGGCATTCCCGGCAAGCGGCAGCGCAAGAACATTGAACTGTCGCTGTTTGATCTGGAAAGCGACATCGGTGAGACGACCAATGTGGCGGACAAACACACCGATGTTGTTGAGCGATTGATGCGATACGCTGAAGAGATGCGAAAGGACCTTGGTCACGGTGCCGCTGCAGGTCCGGGACGTCGGCCGATTGGACGTTCCTAAGGATCGTTCGAGGAATTACTGTCCGATAGTCGCCTTTCGCTCCGCGAAAGGAACGTGCTTTCGCGGAGCGAAA
>JASLPZ010000455.1:0-4891 GCA_030744725.1 Pirellulaceae bacterium | reverse complement strand
TCAGATTCCCGAGGGGCTCTACAACAGAACGCCACCACAAACACCCCATTCACCCACTAATTCCTCCGAAGAGCCTCCAAAACTGCCGCACCATTCCCCGCGCGCCAAGTCGGTGATACATCTGTTCATGAACGGCGGCCCCAGCCAGATGGACTTGTTCGATCCCAAACCGGAATTGGACAAGCGACATGGTCAGGAGTTTTTTCAGAAGATCGCCGGTGAGGTCGAATTCCCCGAGGCAGCCGGAGCGTTGATGAAGAGCCCCTTCAAATTCGCCCAGCACGGTCGCTGCGGCATGTGGGTTTCTGATGTGATGCCCCATCTGTCAAAACATGTCGACAAGATCGCGATGATCCGTTCGATGCACTCCACCAACCTGACCCACGAGCCGGCGCTCTACAAGATACACTCGGGAAGCGAATTCACGGGGCGGCCTTCCCTGGGCGCTTGGATCACTTACGGACTGGGGACTGAGAACCAGAACTTGCCAGCCTACGTGGTGATGGATGACCCGCAAGGCCTGCCGGTGAACGGAATCGATAACTGGCAGTCGGGGTACTTGCCGCCCCTATACCAGGGAACGCGTTTTCGCGCGAAGGGTTCGCCGCTGCTGAATCTCAAGCCTCAATACCCGCAGCCAGATTCGGTGACGCGGCTCGAGCGCGATCTGATCGGTCGTCTCGATCGAATTCACCAACGACAACGGCCGGCTCGCTCACAACTCGATGCGCGAATCGCCTCGTATGAATTAGCTGCCAGAATGCAGGTCGAAGCCAGTACGGCGCTCGACCTGTCACGCGAGACCGCCGCCACACTTGAAATGTATGGCATCGATCAAGAGCCAACGGACTCGTATGGCCGCAGGTGTCTGATCGCCCGGCGGTTGATCGAGCGAGGGGTGCGATTCGTACAGCTGTTCATCAACAGCCAGATCTGGGACACACACAGCAACATCGGCACTTCGTTGCCTGCCGCCTGCAAAAGGACAGACAAACCGATCGCTGGTTTGTTACAGGACTTAAAGCAGCGAGGCCTGCTTGACGAAACACTCATCTGTTGGGGTGGTGAAATGGGACGGTTGCCGATCGCGCAGCTGACTGCGGACAAAGATCCAGCGAAGTCAGGTCGCGACCACAACAAAAACGCCATCTGTACCTGGTTTTCTGGCGGTGGCGTCAAAGCCGGCTCGGTCCTGGGCGAAACGGACGAACTCGGCTTTGCGGCGGTCGAGAATCGAGTCAGTGTTACAGATTGGCACGCGACACTCCTGCACCTGCTCGGTATGGACCACAAGAAGCTGTTCGTGATGAATAACGGACTGAAGCAAAAACTGACCGGCATTGACGAGGCGCGAGTCATTCGTGAAATCCTGTCCTGACTTCTATGATGTGAAGACCGCTGCAACCAACAGCTTCAAAGCTGTACGATTGGCGATGCCAAGATCGAACGCAAGTAATGGCGAGACGGATCGACAAGTTCACGGCCTTGCTAACTGACTTTGCCGATCATGTCGACGGCGTCTGGGAACATTATGATGCGCGCGGGCCGGGTGAAGTCGATTCGGCATTGTTTGAACCGATCGAACAGCTCGCACACCAGCTAAGCACGCTGCTCGACCCTTTACCGGGCGACGTTGATCGAGCAGATCTCGACGCTGCCATCGATCAGGCGACCGATCTCTCGCGTCGCTGCGCCACACTTTCCCAAGGCTTGTGCTTTGTTTCAGGTGAGGCTGGTCTCCTGCCATACCGTGATCAGATTAACGCCTTCGCCGCTGCCCGGTCGACCGTGCGTTCCGCGGCCCAACGGCTGGGTCGCGCTTAGCCGCTTGTGTCGTCGTCGCGGACCATCCCTGTACCGATCGCGAGCGCTTGACAACGTATCGCTGTCACTTCGATAATGCGGGGATCGACAGCGCTGGCCCCGGCGGAAGAAAAAGTAACATGGAATGCCCCACTTGTGCTGCAACTTTGGAGCGCTCCGAGTACGAAGATGTCACCGTCTTTCAGTGCGCCCAGTGTTCGGGCTATTTGATTCATAAGCGGCGGATGGTGGTCGTTAAGACCTCGCGTGACCGGTCGCCCACCGATTTGCAGGAGGAGGCCGCGGCCGAACAGCGGCCGGACAACAAGGAACAGATCCGCTGCCCCCGCTGCCGCGTGCCGCGAATGCGCAAAGAGCGCATCCGAATCAGCGACGAAGGCGAGTTTCATCTGGACACTTGCCAGGAATGCGACCATGTTTGGTTTGACGGTGGTGAATTAGCGCGGTGGCAAATCGACCATGAACAAGGAGCCCAAGGCCGCGAAGAGGAACAGATGAGGCGGCGGTCCCAGATGAGGACACCTGAGCAGAAGGCCGCTGCCGACCAGCGAATTGCCCAGCTGCCACGCAGTCCAAACTTCTTGAAGGGTGCTGCCCGAGATCTGTTTTTTTGGATTGTGTGCGGGACACTGGCCATCATTAGCGTTGTGTTGTGGTGGGGCTTCAATCAACCTGTTTGGGCTGGTGTAGTCAGCCTTGCCCTGGCACCGCTGTTGGTCTGGCAGCTAGTGTCGGTAATGGAAACGAGGTTGTCGCGCTGGATCGCCGTGGCCCTCGTGGCAACGTGCGAATTCATGTACGTTGGCCTGCTGTATTGGACTTGAGACAATCATGCGCCTATTTGTGGCTTGTCCCGACTGCGATCAAAAGTACAAGGTGGCTGCCGACAAGCTTGGCAAACGCTTTCGCTGCCACTGCGGACATGTGCTTGAGGTTCGCGAATCGAAAGGGCATGAGGCTTCCGTGATTCGTTGCTCGTCCTGCGGAAGTGCGCGGGAGAAAGGTAGCAACCGCTGCGGCTACTGCGACGCGGACTTCACGATTCACGAACGCGACTTGCACACCGTCTGCCCGAAATGCCTGACGCGGGTCAGCGACAAAGCGAAATACTGTCAGCACTGCGCCACCAAACTGACCGGGGAGCACCTTGCGGAAGACTTCTCCCAACTGGCCTGCCCTTTGTGCGGCCCCGAACGGCTGCTGTCTAACCGGAGGCTTGGGCAGGAGCAGGTCAGCGTGCTGGAATGCTCGATCTGCGCCGGACTGTGGTTGGGGATAGACGCCTTTGAGCGGTTGCGCGAACGGGTTCTGAACGAGTCGGCACAGAAGCGGGCTCTGCTACGCCACAAACCCCGGCCTTCGAAGCTGCGCCGACATGTCGGCCCCACGTATCGGCCTTGCATCCACTGCGGCAAGACGATGCACCGTCAGCAGTATGCGCGGGGCAGCGGCGTGATTATCGATGTGTGCCGCGAACACGGCATCTGGTTCGACGAACAGGAACTGCAGCAAATCCTGGACTGGACTGTTCGCGGAGGAACTCGCAAGAAGCAGTTGAAGCCCGATAGCCAGGCTACCGATCCGCCCGCAGACAAACCGCCTAGCCGCCTGGATCGCACGGGCGAACCACAAACTAACACACCACCGGATGACTACGACTGTGTGGACATCATTGTCGGCGGCCTGCTGGAAAGCGTGGCGACCTTGTTTCACTTCCGTTAGTCATCTTATGGTTGGAAGCCTGTAGAACTCATGGATGCTTGCTACGAAATCAATGATGCGTCGCAGATTCTCTCGCCGAGTCTTGTTGTGTTTCTCGAAATACTCGAAGCGAACATCGACAAGATGATGGCGATCGCCGGTTCACCGGAACGATTGCGGCCCCACTGCAAGACCCACAAGATGCGTGAAGTCGTACGGATGCAAGTCGCACGTGGAGTCACAAGGCACAAAGCTGCCACATTTGCCGAAGCAGAGATGTTGGCTTCTGCCGGGGCAAAGGACGTGTTCTTGGCCTACAGCCTGGTTGGGCCAAACATCGGTCGCGCAGTGCGATTCCGCCAGCAGTATCCGGAGATCGTGTTTTCAGTGACGGCCGATCATGCCAAACCGATCGAACGCCTTGGCGCGGCGATGCAGGAAGCCGGGCAGTCGATCGAAGTGCTGCTGGATCTGGATACAGGCCAGCATCGCACTGGCGTGGAGACAGGCGAGCGGGCAAAGCAACTTTACCAACAGCTTGTCGAAACGCCTGGCGTCAGCCCCGGTGGATTGCACCTGTACGACGGTCAGAACCACCAGACCAATCTCGAGGAGCGACGTGCGGCCGTTCTCAATTGTTGGAAACATGTCTCCGAATTTAGAGATGAACTGGTCGCAGCCGGTTGGTCCGTCCCACGAATCGTGGCGGGCGGGACTGGTTCCTTTCCAATCTACGCGACACTCGAAGATGATGCCCTGCAACTAAGCCCAGGCACGTGCGTCTTCCACGATATCGGCTACGGCCGTATGTTTCCCGACCTCGACTTCAAGCCAGCCGCGTTGTTGCTGACACGCGTCATCAGCCGCCCGACTCAGGATCGTTTAACGCTGGATTTGGGCTACAAAGCCGTAGCTTCCGATCCGCCAGCGGATCGTCGCGTTGTGATCCCCGATTTGCCGGACGCCCAGCTTGTGCTGCAGAATGAAGAGCATCTGGTCGTTGAATCGTCGCTTGCCGAGAAATACGAACCCGGCGACGAACTGCTGGCGATCCCGCGGCATGTCTGCCCAACATCGGCATTGCATAAACGGGCTTACGTGGTCCACATAGGCAAACTGGTCGATTGCTGGGATGTTGCAGCGCGTGACCGCGTGTTGACGATCTGATCATCGGGGGTGCATGACACTTCGATTTGTCGCGCAAAGGAGCCGGGAAAGGGTCGGGAGTCTTTTTCGGCCATCGCGTCCTGCCAACGTCGGAGATCTGAACCGAAAAAGACTCCCGACCCGAATGGCACTTAATCGACGTAAGGTTGCTGGTGGCAGTAGCTTGAATTGCTCTTCACAAGAAGGGCCTCACTTGGGA
>JASLPZ010000454.1:0-4896 GCA_030744725.1 Pirellulaceae bacterium | reverse complement strand
GCGAACCCGAGAAAGAACCGTAATTCAATCCAATCGCACAAGTCGTTTCATCAACTCGAAACCACAGAAGTAACTGTGACCGTTAAAGGAGCGCAATAACCAGACAATAACCAGACAATAACCAGACAATAACCAGACAATAACCAGACAAAAACCAGACAAAAACCAGACAATAGACAAGACTTTTCTCATTGCATCGCCAATGTGAAAAGTCTGTTGGACGAAGTGCTGCGTCGCGGGAGTGTGAGCGTGAAGTCTGAGTTGGAGCGTTGGCTGGTCGAAGATGGGGCTAAGGTGCTGGCTTCGTGTGCCTTAGTGGGGATTTCGGCGGACGAGCGCGCAGCATCCTAAGAAGCCGCGTCCTGGTGGCCGTCCAAACGCGGCTAGAGACGGTCGCCACTCGTGTGCGCGGCGCGCAGCGGCAGCTGGAGTGAGGAATCTGTCCGGTTGGGCACCCGCGCTATGTTATTCCGAAACGTAGTAACTCACCCAGCAGCGTTGTCCGAGCGCTGCCGCAATGGGGACAGCAAGGGGTTCGGTCGTCATCGTTGGGGTCTTTCAGATCTTCGTCCTCGCCAGGTTGACTCCACACGTGCAGCAGGTCCGCGATGGTGAACGGGACAGTCCCGTCCATCGGTTTCTGAAGGATCAACAACAGCCAAGCTCGACTCGACAAGTCTCGCTTGGAAGCGTGCCACAGTCCGTAGTATCGACAGCGGTGAAAACCTCGCGGCAGGACGTGCTGCAAGAACCGCCGCAGGAACTGAACGCCAGGAATCCGCTCAGTCTGCCAGGTCTCGCGGCTGCGGTCCTTCCAGCGGAAGGTCACGTGGGTGTCGTCCATGGCGAGAATTCGGGCATTGCTGATGGCGGTTCGAAAGACGTACCGCGATAGATAGTTCAGCACGGCATCGTTGCCGCGGCCGTAGTGCTTGCAGAACGAAACCCACTCGCGTCGCCAGGCAGCGTCCGGGATCATGGCAAACAGTTCCGGCTGCTCCTTCTTCAAAACATCGCGGAACTTGGCGGCGATCTTGCACGAGAGCAGCTTGACCGGCACGAGGAACTTTCCTCGTGCCGGCTGCCAATGCTGACCGTCGCTGGAGATGCCGCCGCCGGTAATCAGCATGTGGACGTGCGGATGATACTGCAAAGCACCGTTCCAGGAATGGAAGATGGACAGCACCCCCGGCAACGCTCCCAGATGACGTTTGACCGCACAGAGTTCTTGCACGGCCTCGGCGGAGACACGCATCAACAGGCCATACATCAACTTCTGATGGCGCCGGAACACGCCTCGCAGCTCCGACGGTACGGTCGCCACGGCGTGATAATAGTCACACGGCAACAACTCGGCTTGCCGCCGGGCGAGCCACTGCTGGGCTTGCTTGGCGTGGCACTTCGGACAGGCCCGATTGCGGCAACTGTGATCGACCCAGAAGGACTCCGTACAGTCGTCGCATTGGTACAACCGCCCACCGAGTTGTTGGGTACAGCAGGCCTCGATATCCGCCAGGGCTCGCTTGTGCGAAGGCAACATCGCGTGGCCATATTGTGACCGGTACTCCCCGCCGAAGCGCCGAACCACGTCGGCCAATTCGATGTTCCGTGGGGACAGTTCCTGCTCCGTATTCGCCAGACAAATGCTCGCATTAACCATGGTGGGGCCTCCTTCCCTCGAACAGACCCTCGGTGGTTTGATGGAGCAGTCGCCGCAGGTCATTGCGCAACGGTTCGCTGAGATGGGTGTAGACCTCGGTGGAGCGGATACTTGCATGCCCCAGCAGAATTTGGATGATGCGAATGTCCACGCCTTGCTGGAGCAAGTGTGTGGCGAAGCTATGCCGTAACGTATCCACACACTGCCCATCAACTCGGTCCGGCGAGGATCGAGTATCGATTTCATCCCTTCTTCGGGCACGACGTCGTCGTGATACGGGGTGTAAAACGTCGGGAGGTTCCCACCGTGATGGTTCAGATCGAGCCAGATCTGCGAATCTTTGTGCCCTGTTGGATGCTCGACGAGGCGTGTTGCAAGTCGATGGTTCTTCAAGACCAGCCCCGCGTCGAACTGCCAGCCCTGATGCAATTGAGACAACTCATTGATCAACAATCCATCCTGACTGGCGAAAACTGCCGTAAATCGGTTTCGATGATGGCGAAAGGAGATCGCCATGAACCTGGAAACGGAACTCAAGAAACTCAGCGACCGGCTGATGCCCCGGCAACAGACCCTTGAATTCACGCGACCCGAGCGTTGGCAACAATTGCCTAATGCCGATCGGCAAGCGTGCCGCCAAGCCCTTGCCAAGTTGCTGCGCGAAGTCGAGATACCAACACGGGAGAACGAAGATGCATGACAAGATGACACAACATCATCTCGAACGAACTGCCTACATTTACGTGCGGCAGTCGACTGGCCACCAAGTGCGATACCATCACCAAGGCCGCCAACGGCAATACGACCTCGCCGACCGCGCCCGACAGTTGCACTTTGCGCGAGTCATCGTGATTGACGATGATCAGGGAAAAACCGGTAGCGGACTCGTCGATCGACCTGGCTTCGCCACGCTGCTCTCCGCCGTCTGCAGTGGCGAGGCGGGTGCCGTCTTCGCGCTCGAAGCGTCGCGGTTGGCACGCAACAACCGGGATTGGCACCACTTGATCGATTTGTGTGCCCTCACCGAAACGCTGATTGTCGACGCCGAGGGAGTTTACGATCCGCGCCAGCTCAACGATCGTCTGTTGTTAGGACTGAAGGGAACGATGTCGGAGTTCGAGTTGGGGCTATTTCGGCAGCGGGCGCGGGAAGCGTTCGAGATGAAGGTTGCCCAAGGCCACGCGATGTGGGAAGTGCCGATTGGTTTTACGCGCGATGAACTCGACCGCGTCGAGAAGATCGCCAACCGCCAGGTGCAGGCGGCGATTGAAGGAGTGTTTGGCAAGTTCCGCGAAGTGGGCTCGGCCCGGCAGACGGCGTTGTGGTACCGTGATCACCAGACGCCGCTGCCCGAAGCGGTTCGTGGCACGCGCAGCCAGCAAGTGGTATGGCGGCTGCCGAGCGAAACCCGTATCCGGCAGATTCTCAAGAATCCGTGTTACGCCGGTGCGCTGGCCTACGGACGCACCGAGGCGAAGATGACCGTCGACGACGGTCGCGCCCGTAAAAGCAGTTCGCGAAGCCGCAAGCCCCAATCGAAGTGGAAAGTGCTGATTCTCGACAACCATGTCGGGTACATTAGCTGGCAGGAGTACTTGGAGAATCAGACGATGTTACAGGCAAACGTCGCTTCGCGTCAGCCGACAGGCAAGGGCGCCGCAAAGAAGGGGGCAGCGTTGTTAAGTGGCCTGTTGCGCTGCGGACGTTGCGGCCGGAAGATGTTCGTGGCTTATAGCGGTAAGAGCGGACGTCAGCCCCGGTACGCATGCCATGGCGGTCGAGAGCATCGAGGCAGCGCAGCTTGCCAGTCGCTTGGCGGTGGTGGTGTGGATCGAGCCGTTGCGGACGTGGTGCTGGAAACAATTCAACCAGTGGGTATCGAGGCGGCACTGGAGGCCATGCAGCAGTTCGACGACCAACAAGACGAGCGCCGTCGGTCGTTGGAGTTGTCTTTAGAAAAGGCGCGATATGAAGTTGATCGCGCGCAGCGTCAATACGATGGGGTCGATCCCGCAAACCGTCTCGTCGCTTCCGAGTTGGAAACACGCTGGAATGCGGCGTTACAGCATGCCAACGAAATGGAACAGCAACTAAACGATGCAGATCAACTGCGTGTTGAGTTGACCGAAGAGCAAAAAGTGCGTCTGCTGGAATTGGGTCGCGACTTGCCAACGTTGTGGAATCATGCGGCTGCCACGAACGATTTAAGGAAACGGATCTTGCGAACGGTGCTGGAGGAGATCGTGATCCGCGATGACGACGAACGTCGGCATCATGTCCTGGTGCTGCACTGGAAAGGCGGTGTGCATACGGAGCTTGAAGTGGAGCGCAACACTCGGGGAAACACGGTCAACCGCACTAGCAAGACGGCATTAGAGTTGATCGAGGAATTGTCAAAGGTGTGTAGCGATCAGACGATTGCGGCGACACTGAACCGTTTGGGTCTCAAGACTGGCGGCGGCAAGACTTGGCGCGTCCATAGTGTGTACAGCGCTCGTTATCTTCATCGCTTAACCAATCATCGCCAAAGCGGCAATTGGGTGACAATTCAGCAAGCTGCAAAAGAATTAGGCGTTAGCCAGACAGTCATTCGCCGATTGATTAGGGAAGACACGTTGCCCGCAGGTCAAGTCGTAGAGACGACGCCGTGGATTATTGCGCGGGAGTCGCTAGATCTTCCGGCGGTTCAAGCCGAGGTGCAGGCCGTCGTCACCGGCCGCCAACTGCGCCGTGGCGACACGAAACAAGCCGAAATTCCCTTTAAATAACCCTCTCTCAAGGAGATGTAGTAGTATGAGCGCACCTGCCGAAGCGAGTGCGGCCGGAAGCGATGATCAAAGCCGCACTCGGTTCTGGCTTTGACAAAAGCAGCTCGTGCGGAGCCGTAAGAAAGAGGAGTCACGATCGCTTGACTGGGAAATAACCAGCGTGTGCTGCGATGGGTCTTCCAGACCTCGCGCAGCATGTCCAGCATCACTTCCGTCAGCGGCAGAGCACGCTCCTTGTTGCCTTTGCCAATCACTCGTAGCAGCAACTGCTGGGAGTCCACCGCCGTGACCGGGAGCGTGATCGCTTCTCCGATGCGCAATCCGTAGGCGTAAACGAGCGTGAAGCAACCGCGATAAATGGGCTTGTGCAGCGTGGCGATTAAGCGGCGACAATCGTCATCGGAGCGGAGGTCGGGCAGTCGTAGGTGGCGTGGCTTGCGCACTTTTTTTTCGTGAACAACGGCCACT
>JASLPZ010000453.1:0-4909 GCA_030744725.1 Pirellulaceae bacterium | reverse complement strand
TCGGGGAGAAGGATAGGATGAGGGGGCGAACTGCCAAATGAAATCAGCCACCCCTCATCCGGCCTTCGGCCACCTTCCCTCGAAGGGAGTCATCGCGAGCAGACTATCGTGCGGCACCAAGACTGAGGCCGTACATCGCTGCTGGCACATCCTCAGCAGCCTCGTCGCCACCTGTGACTGCCGGTCCACCGACTTCGTCGATTTCCTCGCCTCACACATTCCACTAGCAACGCAGCTGGGTTAGACACGAACAACGCCGCAGGCGATGTACATCGTAGCCCAGGGTAAGCAAAGCGGCATAGCCGCGACGCGCCACCCTGGGTTGCGTTACCGGCCAAACCAAGTCAACGCTGAAGGCGTTGCACATCTCGGGATTGTCGCACGCCTTCAGCGTGCAAATGTCTTCCATTTCCATTACCCAGGGTGGCGCGGCTGCGCCGCTGACCCTGGGCTACGATGTGTAACGCCTTCGGCGTTGGATCTTGCGAACACGCTAGACACGTTCTCTCCCTCTGGAGACTTTTTCGCTTTTGACTACGAGAAAAAGCCGGCAGCGAGCCCCTTCTCCCGAAGGGGGAGAAGGACATGTTCAAGGCTTTCCACGACCTCTCGAGATAGTATTCGTCCAATTGTGCAGGCCGGTTGTCCCCTGTTTCTTAGTTACGTTGAGTTTGGCGTGATCGGCCCTTGTGTAATGGATGTTGGTTCGGACGTTCGCGTCGGAACCCGCTTCCACGCATTGACAAGTCGGTGTTGTGATCAACGACATTGGCATCGCGCCGTTCCTTTCGCCGTGTGAATTATGGTCTTGTTGGCTTCACTGATTGATCACTGTATCCTGCTGCTTCCAACTCCACTTGTTTCGCAGAACCAATGAACGACCCTACAGCACCAATACCGAAGACGTTTGGCCAATACGTGCGCTCGTTTGGGCCGGGGCTGGTGGTCGTGCTGACGTGGCTGGGCGCGGGCGACATTGTCGAGATGGGAGTTGCCGGAGGTGACTACGGCTATTCGCTGATGTGGGTATTGGTGTTGGCCGTGTTGATGCGGTTCCTGTTCGTATCGCTGATTGCCAAGTACCAACTCTGCAACCAGCACGGTGAAGGTGTTTTGGACGGGCTCGCGCGGCTGCACTCTTGGTATGCACCGATGCTGCTTGCCGCGGCGATCATCATGGGCCATTTCTACGGTTCTTATATGACACGCGGGGTTGGCGAAGCGTGTGCAAATGTCACCGGGATCGGCAAAGTCTGGCAGTGGGCGGTGTTATGCAACGTGCTGGCGCTGTTGTTGGTCTTCCGACCTGTCTATCGCCGCGTCGAGACAGTCTTCATGGTGTTCCTGGCGTTGCTCTCTATCTCGTTCATCGGCACAGCGATATGGGTTGGACCGAACCCTGCTGGAATCGCCCGCGGGTTGATATCGTTTGAGATCCCAGAGCAAAGCGGTAAGTTTGGCCCTTGGCTGATCGCGGTGGGAATGATCGGTGCGGTGGGCGGCTCGCTGATGAATCTCGTCTATCCCTACTTCATCGAGGCTAAAGGATGGCGAGGGCCGGATTACCGACGTGTTCAGTTCTACGACTTCCTGCTGGCGATGGTCGTGATGATCGTACTGAACCTCGCCATTTGGACACTGGGTGCCGAACTGCTGCATTCGCAGCACGCGACCATCAAGTCGATGGATGACCTGCCGCGTCTGTTGAGCGATGTGCTGGGACGAGGAGGTCGGACACTATTCTATTTGGGAGTGTTGGCAGCCGTATTTACTTCGCTAGTCGGGCACGCGATTGGTTTGGCCTACATGGGAAGCCACGCGTGGTTACGGTGGCGAGCCGGTACGTCGACACTCGCCGCTGATGATTATCGCCAGCACGCTTTGTATCGCGTGATCGTGGTTTGGTGTTTGCTTTCACCACTGATCTGGACCGTGCCCGGGATGCCCGGCTTCGTGCAACTGACACTCATCGTGAACGCCGCCCAAGTCATGCTCCTACCTGTGATCGCCGGCGGCCTGTGGTGCATCACGGCCCGCAGCAAGTTCATCGGTGAAGAATTCCGCAATCGCTGGTGGGAGAATCTGGTGATGTTCTTCCTCATCGTGTTGGCATTCTACGGAGCATTCAAGTCAGTGCAAACGGTGATAGAGTCCATTCAAGAGTTGGTTTGAAGTCGCGGCAACGTGTTATCAGCTGACGGTGGATCGTCAAAATGTCGTATGGTCGTTGTTCCCTCCGCGAACAACGACTATGATCAGCCAGGGCCTTGCAACCGCTGACCGCTTCAACTCCAATTCTCGACTTTGACACTGCACCAGGTTATCCGTCGGTGCGGTCCCACGGAAATGCCAGGGTCGGCTGATTCGCGTAACGCCGTGTCTGAATAATCAACCGAGTTCCGGCACCGGGGGCCAGGCGAATGGTGAACCACGGTGCGCCCAGGTCAATTCGCTGGTCGCCGATTTCAACGCCAACGCACTGGTGTTCGGCGTACGCGCCACATTGCACGATCACATCGCGCGATTCAACCTGGTTCACGTTGACCAGCGTGACGGCCACACGATCGCCCGTCAGCCTGTCCACGAGGGCCGCGACATCTTCCGGTATTCCAGCGCGTCGCATCTCCGGATCGAAATATCGCAACCGGCAGTGCAGCGGAGCGGCACCGCGTCCTGGATCGAGTCCTGCCAACATCAGTTGACGCAGCGTTCCGACCGTGGCGGGGTTGAACTTCATGGGGTCATCGGCAAGCCGCGTGTCAGGCGTTGTCGTGTCTGCTCGCATACCGGCGACTCGCCCGCGAATCGTTTCAAAATCCCTCCGCAGGGCCTGTTCCGGATAGCTGGGATTGTCACCTGCCAAGAATCGGATCCATTGATCGCCAGCCACGCGACGGCGGTCACGTTCCTCGCCCGTCCAGAACCAGCAGTCAAGCGCTCCCTCGGCCCACGGCGTTTCGCGAAAGTCGTACCAGCCGTCATCGCCGTACATGCGAGGATACATGTTCCTGTCGCCAATCATCCTTGCATTGGAATTGACCAGGTCGATCATTTTCGTCCAAGCATCAATATAGCGGCGGTCGCCGGTCAACAGGAACGCGTTTCCGAATCCAATTAGACCTCGCCCGATGCGCGGCCGATGGGCCGGCTTTCCTGTCTGTGGAACCGTTACCGTGAATCCCCAGCCGTAGACGCCGCCGTACCATTTGCCGCCTGCTTCTCCACCGATCGTTCCGTCCAGTCCGATGTTGGTCGGGATGATGCCGTTGTTCGCCTGCATCCGCTGAAGCCACGCGTCGACGTACTCCAGCAACCACGCTTTGTATTTGTCTTCACCGGTCAGCATGTACGCGTTCGCGGCAAGCGTCGTCGCGCCCATGTTCTGTGGATGGTCACCGATAATGTCGTTGTAGTCTTTGAAGTGAGCGACCATTTCGGCGTAGCTGCGTTCGCCGTGGCCGAGATGGAAGCGGTTTTCCACTTCAATCGGATCGCCGGCCCAGTCGACCCCGGTGGCCTTTCGCATGAGTGGTCCACGGCTACCGTTGAACATGCTGCGAATGATGCGGTGCTTCGAGTCGTAATTCGGAGCACCAGGGTCTTCGTTCATGTAAAACCCCGCGTACCGTCGAACGCGATTCCCGAACCTGACGTCGCGCGGGTCGGACAGGCCCTGTAGATTGAATACACGCAGTTCCTCGCCAATATGCATCCAGTCCATCATGCAATGGAATTCCTTGTAGAACATTCCGTCGCGTGCGAATGGCACGTCGACCGTTTTCGCTTGGGTGTACTGGCGCAGGTGCCCTTCCCAGGCTTTTCTGTACATGTGTAGGATCGAGTCAGGAGCCCCGAGTGCGTGTAAAATCGGCCAGTCGGCAACATTCTCGATCGCGTCGTCCGGCCCGTCGTCACCGCCCCAGCGTTCGACGCACAACAGATAGCCGCGCTGGTCGAAGTATCTAGCGAAGAACTCTTTGCACGCCGCAGTGTTGGCTTTGATCAGTTCCCGCTGGAGTACCGCCCAGGTTGGCGGCGACATGGGTGTTTCGACAGAAATCGTAGCGTCGTTGCACAGCGCACTGCGCGAAACCAACGCCAGAACCAAAAGACTCAAAGGGAGAGTTGTTCGTAAGGTGTGTCGCATGATGCTCCTCTCAATCACAAGGTACTTCCTGTCAGCGTAGCAACAGTAACGTCGATTTGGTAGTTTCTCGGAAATAGATGGGAAACTCTCCCGCGAGCGGTGACATATTGGCAAGAGACGTTGCAGAACAGAAACAAGCGGTTTACGGGAAGTTACTCGTGGAGCGGATCGATTCAGACGGATTGCAGGAGTTGATCGACTCGCACGGTGCGGCGCTCAAGCTGTACGCGCGTCAGTGGTGCAATTCACCGGATGATGCTCTGCAAGAGGCGCTGATCGAACTGCTGCGTCAAAGCCCAGTGCCCCATCATCCGACGGCATGGCTGTTCAAGACGATTCGCCTCCGGGCGATGAATTTGTCGCGAGGCGAGCGGCGTCGCAGTGAACATCACCGTCGAGCGAGCGAGCAGCGAGACGAGTGGTTTATCGAGGAGGAAGGACCGGGGTTCGACAACGGTGTGTTGTCTAAACTGCTCGACCAATTGCCAAGTATGGAACGGGAGATTGTTGTCGCTCGAATTTGGGGTGAGTTGCCTTTTGAACGGATCGCTGAAATCGTCGGTAGCTCGTCAAGCAGTGTCCATCGCCATTATCGCGCAGCCTTGTTGATGTTGCGCCGCATGATAGGCGACGACAAAGGAGGAGGAGAAAATGGAGGAGAGACAGATGAATCACAAACACAAACCAGACAACAATGCGATGTTTGAAACAGAATCACCTGAAACACACCAGCAACTCGACGCACTCGAGCAGCGACTCAGG
>JASLPZ010000452.1:0-4922 GCA_030744725.1 Pirellulaceae bacterium | reverse complement strand
ATAGGCCTGACCCTTGGCGGGATCGCCACCAACGAAGACCGTGTTCTGAAGGCGGTTCTGATTCAACTGAGCCCAGCGTGCCGTTGTCGCCAAGACCTTCCAATGATCGTCATCCAGGAGATCCAGGTCGAGATAGAGTTCTTTCAGCGTAGTGCCGCGCGCCATGTACATCACGACGTAGTCGGCCCAGTCATGTAGCGTGTCTTCAAAATCCGTAAAGGGCTTTCGATGAGAAAGCAGAACCCCGTGAGTCATGAAGTTGGCGATCGGGATCACCGGACGTGGACATCGACTTGGGTTGTTGAAACTCTGGAAGAAGTACTTGCAGCGGTACGTCGTGGCTCCCTCGCGGAGCGAAATGTGCGGCCAATCGGCGCTCCCACCTGAGTCGCCGGTCATCATCCACAAGCAGTCGACGTGCTGGAGCCAGAACGGACTGAACCACGCACCGTTGGTGTAGTTAATGAAGATCTCAGGATTCAGTTCGCGCTCGTAGGCTAACAATTCCAGCGTAGCGTCGAGGCAGGCCTCGCGAGCATGACGCTGGCTCAGGTGCTTGGAAGTGAAGTTGTGGTTGAAGTCGTGCTTGATGTAATCGACGCCAACTTCCGCGACGAGGAAGTGAAGTGCCTGCTTGAGATCGTTGAGATACTTGGGCTGCAGGATGTCGTAGTAGACCTTGTTGCCGCCCATCCACCGAAACTGAGAGCGGTCAAAATCGTCACCGTAAGCAGATTCGTATCCGAGCTTGAGTCCATCGGCGAATCGTTGATTGGTGCCATCCAGAGCCATCCAGATACCGAGGCCGCTGCCATCTTCGTTGAGAACCTTTTGGAGTTCGGGCAGTGGCTCGTGAGTCGCGTTGAGCTGGGGTTCAAAAATGTGCGATCCGGTTGTTTCCCAGCCGTGGTCGGGAACCATCCCATCCAGGTTGGCCCCGTATTTCCGCAACTGGGCAACCATCGGGCGGTACGTCTTCTCGATGAAACTCTCTCTTGTCAGCTTCTTAGATTCGCTGCTGTACCAGTTGTTGAAGTGCAGGTAGCTGCGAGTCGGCTTACGCGTGGCGCTGATGTAGTCGAATAATCCAAGCTCCGCGTTGTCGCCTTTCGCGGCGCTGACGCCAAAGACGGCGTCCTTACTGAGAATGCCCCATGAGCCATCTTTCCATTCCTTTGCGTGGCCTGGAAATTGGAAGATTGTGGCGAGGTGGTCGCGAGGCTCCGTGACCTGATCTCGGCCTTCGAGATCGATCATGTAGTCCCAACGGTAATAGAAGTCGGGCTTCTCGAAGCCGTCGGTGTGGCGGCTATAGAAACATGGGTAGTCAGCACCAAACCACCAATTCTTGATGTTGAGGGGTTGGCCGCGACCGCCGAGTGTGACTTGCGCGTCCGTCGAAAATCGTTGAATGGCAAGGCGGTCGATCTTGTCGCCTTCCTTCAACGTCAGACGCAACTTCTTGTGAATCCAGGGATGGTGGCCGAGCGTATAGATGACATGCACACTCTCGGGTGCCTTCAGGCTCGTGTCAGCCCGGCGTTTGTAGGCAACCTCGACAGTCTGCTTATCTGCGGTACGGGATTCGAGTGGCGCTCCTGTTGCCTGGTAATCCGCGATGGTAAATCGCGTGTCATCAAATAGGAGAATCTCGAACTCATCATTGTCGAGCGTTAGACTCTCCGAGCCATCTTCCCGAGCGATATGTGTCGTCTTCCACACGTTCGCGTCTTTGGTCAGTACCACTCGAATATGTTCATTCGTCAGCAAGATGGTATCGGCGGCGGAAGCTTCGGTTAACGAGAAGGCGAAGCCAACAAGAACGATAGCGGCCAACGCAAGAATACGGACAGAATCGCGGATTGAAGAGAATTTGCTCATAGCCCAAGGGCACATTCGTTTGGTTCAGGTCAAGCAATCGAAGTGAGAAGAGGTAATCGGCTTCAATAACGTAGCTATTTCTTCACCTTTGCCTTTTTCGGTTTGGCAACAGACTTGTCTCGAGGTGGGTGGTACTTTTTGATGACCTTCTGCTCGTCGGCTTCTGCCGATTTCGCCCACGCCAAGAAATCGTTTGCCAGCCGTTCAACGATTTCGGGGTGCGTCGAGGCCAAGTCGTTCTCCTCGAACGGATCGGCGAGCAGATCGTAAAGCTCCCATTTGCTGGACGGATTCCTTTTCGCCTTGATGGTGCGAACGATTTTGTATCGCGTTTCTGTCCAGGCTTCCATTCCGTTAGAGTGAAAGCCGATGGCGTTCAGACGTTTCGTTTCATGCCCTTCAATCATCGGAAGCAGGCTGATCCCGTCGTATGCGCGGTCCGTCGGCAAGGGGATGCCTGCCGCATCGAGTGCTGTCGGAAAATAGTCGCTGGTCACCGCAGGATAATCAGTTGCGAATGGCTTCTTGACACGCGCTGGCCATTCGAGGATTCCAGGCTCGCGGAGACCGCCTTCGTAGCAATCTCGCTTCCAGCCTCGATAGGCACCGGCGGAACCGATCGGCGTGTCGTTGAACTTGCCGCCCTGCGCCTCGGAATACTTGACGTTCTTCTTGCCTTTTAGATTCGGGCCATTATCGCTGGTGAACCAAAGCATCGTGTTGTCGGCCACGCCAAGCTTTCGCAATTCGCTCCGCAACTCGCCAACTTGCGTATCGACCGCCGTGATATTGCTGAAATAGATCTGCTCTTGTGGTTCGCAGTCGGCATACTCCTTCATCAGTTCCGGATTCTTTCCGAGTGGTGTATGCACGTTGTGGAACCAGACCAGCGCCAGAAACGGCTTCTCTTGGGCGACCTTCTCGCGAATGAACTCGATTGCTTTGTTCATCACGATCGCGGCGTCATCACCTCGTAACGTCGGATCATTCTGCGCCTCCTCCAGTGGAATGTTGCGACCGTTGTGCCAATAGCAAGCCTTGATGCCACCTTTGCCAAGCTTGGCGTAAGGGTCATGGGTGACAATCACGTTGTGCGTCGAGAAGCATTCGTCGAATCCGGCCTGCCACGGCGGCATGACGTGAGCCCCAGCCGTCTCCGCATCAAAGCCGCCGACGTGCCATTTACCGAAGTGGCCAGTGGCATAGCCCTTTGCCTTGAGCGCCTCGGCGATCGTGATCTCTTCCTGTGGAAGATGTCCTTCGTCTGCCCGCATCGGATTGCTGATGTTCATCCGCCAGTTGTTTCGACCGGTGAGACACGAAGCACGTGTCGGGCTACAAACCGAAGCCGTGGCATAGAAGCGATCGAAACGAATACCCGCCGCCGCCATGGTGTCCAGGTTCGGCGTCTTGATCTTCGGATGGCCGTTGTATCCGACGTCGCCCCATCCTTGGTCGTCGGTCATGACGAAGACCATGTTTGGCAACGAGTCATCACCGATCGCGTCGGTTGCCTGCGCCGCGCACACAATACAAAGGACACCAATAAAGGCTTGTCGTCTCATTCTGCATCTTTCAGTTGATTGTCGCGTCGGTCCACCAGGTCGTCTCTGAGCGGCGGGCCGCATCACTTGTCTCGCTTCCTGTTCTTCTGCTTCTTCTTCGGCGTCGCAGTTCTCAACGTTGGTGGCTCCAGCCCATCGTCCGGTTGATTCCAGAGTCGGTAGGGATCATCGCGGCGCCGCATCTCGGCAAGGAGCAACGCCCCCATTTCCGCCAGCTTGTCCGCATGACGAGCATCGGTGGCGAGATTCACTTGGTCCCTTGTCGGGCTCGTGCCAACCAACGCCGTTACTTTGGGATCGTGATGCTGCTGAATGAACTCGTGTGGATTGGCGGCGAGGTTGAACAGCTGAGACTCCTGAATGCCATCCTTTGGCGAATCGTACTTGATCAGCTTCCAGTCACCTTTTCTCACACAACGCATGCCGGGTCTCGCGCCGCCACAGTAGACGCCGTAGAGAATATCTCGGACGGAGTCTTGCTTGCCTTCGATGACGGGCTTGAAGCTGATGCCTTCGCTGGTCTTCGGCGCGTCGATGCCTGCCACGTCGCAGATCGTGGACAGTACGTCGAGCAGGTAGATGTTGCCGGTCGCGCGTGAGCCGGGTTCAACGCCGGGCCCCTTCGCGATGAACGGCACGCGCCAGGTGTGTTCATAGAGATTCTGCTTCCCCTGCAAACCGTGACGGCCGATTGCCATGCCATGATCGGCGGTGTAGAAGATCCAGGTGTTGTCCAACTCTCCCATGGCGTCGAGTTTCTTGAGCACCCGGCCAATCTGGACGTCGATGTTTTCATTGCAGGCGAACTCGCGGCCAAGTTCGTTTCGGATGGTTTGCTCGTCGCGATTCGTCCACACGCCGCTGACATTGACTTCGTCACGAACCGACATGTGCGTGTTCGGAAACGGATGAGCTGGCAAGTAGTTGTCCGGCAATGCAGGTTGCCTTGGATCGGCAGGCGGAAGCGAATCTTTGTCCTTGTGATTCACTGCACCGTACTTGGCGAGAAGATCCGGCTTGCCGTCGCGAGTATCGTGCGGATGGGAGAATCCGAAGTAGATCAGAAAAGGATCTTCGTCGTTCGCTGCGTCGCGGTCGTTGAGATACTCGAGGACTTGTTCTGCATGCCACGCGCTTCCCGTTTCGTCCGTCCCGCCACGTCTGGTCCCGTCGTGGCGAACAGTGAACAGTTTGTTGGCGGCTTCATAGCTGTTTCCGTTCTTACAGGTGCGCATCGTATCGTAGCCGGCGCGGTTGAAGACCGCTGGCATGGTGTATTCGACCAGATCGGGAGGAACCAATTTCGGATTCGCGATGTTCGGGTTGTTGACCCGACCGGGCTTGTTGGGAATGCGCCAAAGGGTCCGTCCCGACATGATCATGTGTCGGGAAGGGGTACAGACACCGCCGGTCCATGCACCCATGTGATAAGCCGCGTCGATCACGGTCCCCTCGGCGGCCAGTCGATCGATGTTC
>JASLPZ010000451.1:0-4939 GCA_030744725.1 Pirellulaceae bacterium | reverse complement strand
GCTCTACAACAGAACGCCACCACAAACACCCCATTCACCCACTAATTCCTCCGAAGAGCCTTTAGTTTAAGCCAGAATTCCCTTGACAACTTCGCCGTGCACATTCGTCAAGCGACGTTGAATTCCGTTGTGGTAATGTGTCAGCTTTTGATGGTCGATGCCAAACAGATGCAGGACTGTAGCGTGAAAGTCGTGCCAGGTGACTGGACTCTCGACGGATTTCCAGCCGACATCGTCGGTTGAACCGAACGCAGTACCTGACTTCAACCCTGCCCCGGCCATCCAGACCGAAAACCCGTAGCGATTGTGATCGCGGCCCAGACCAACCTTGTCGGCATCGGATTGGGCGAACGGCGTACGACCAAATTCGGTCGTGAATAAGGCCAGTGTGTCGTCCAGCATACCTAGCCGCTTGAGATCTCTTAGAAGTGCGGCCACGGGCTGATCGATGCGTGCCGCTTCCAAGGAATGATTGTCCTTGACACTTTCATGTGCATCCCAACTCGCTCGCGGATTGCCGGCGATTGGGCCGCCCGAAAACAGCTGCACAAAGCGGACGCCACGCTCCAGCAATCGAC
Organism: Pirellulaceae bacterium; assembly: GCA_030744725.1. Lineage (GTDB taxonomy): Bacteria > Planctomycetota > Planctomycetia > Pirellulales > Pirellulaceae > ARS98. The sequence goes on along the minus strand of JASLPZ010000451.1, from coordinate 4,361 downwards.
GACCCAGCAGGCAGCGGCGGCCACAGTCCGCCGTTGGCTCAGCGTTCAGCCCATACATGTCAATGGTCTTTTTGGACTCCTGCCTCAGATCGCTGACTTCCGGAACGGAGAGCTGCATCCGCGCAGCCAATTCGTAACTCCGAATTCGTGCAGTGAGCAGCCGGTCATTTCCCACACGTTGGGCATAACGTCGATTTACCGTATCGAGAAAATCTCGCACGCTTTGATCCGCGCCGGTGTCAATCCCGCGGGCTGGAAACAAGTCGCGCACCGGCTGTTTGCCGTCGCGAAACTCGACACCCTGGTGTTGCGAAGGTAGAAACCCGTTGCTCCAGTTCGACGCGCCACCATTAGGTCCGCCACGCGAGTCGGCAAGGACCACATACGTGGGCAGCGAATCCGATTCGTTTCCTAATCCATGCGATAACCAACTACCCAACGAAGGGAAGCCGTTGAATTCGAACCCGCTATTCTCAAAGAACAAGGCAGGCGTGTGGTTGGCCGACTCAGTGACCATCGACCGAATCACCGTCAATTCATCCGCGACGCCGGCAAGGTGCGGGAACATCTCTGAAACCCACAGACCACTCTTGCCGCGTTGTTGGAAGGCCCAATCGTGTTTTCGGAGCAGTCCAACCTTGCCGAAAAAAAGGTCGGGCTTCTCATCTGTTGCCAGCGATTTTCCGTGCAACGCCGCCAACGTAGGCTTGTAGTCGAACGAATCGATATGACTCATTCCGCCAACTAAGCAAATGTGGATAGCCCGTTTGGCACGAGGTGCGATGTTCAAGAAGGCTTGCGCCGACGGTGCGTCGGCGGCCAGCAAGCCGTCACCTCGCAACAGGCTCACCAACGCAGTCGCAGCGAGCCCCTGCGTGCCCCAGTTGAGGAAGTCGCGGCGACGGATGTCGATTGATGCAGTCATGGCGTGTTTGGTCTTCTTCATGTAATCGGGTCGTAAGCAGCACCGCGGCAGTCGACGTTGCCAAGACGCCTTGGCGAGTATGCTGCCAATCTCTACTCCATCACCACGAACTCGTTCGTATTGAACAGAGCGCGGGCGAGCATCGGTAGGCCATGTTCGTTGACAAGCTCCAGTGAAATCTTCTCTTCTTCCGCATCGGGCAAACGGACAATGGTATGTTGCCAAATCTGGCGCACTTGCAACACCGGATCGGTGCCGACTTCCTTTACCGCGCGCTCCGCGAGATGATCTGCCATGCGCAAGACAAACGAATTATTCAAGAGACTCAGCGCCTGCAGCGGAGTCGTCGTGACGCTACGGCGGGGCGCCGCCGAAGATGGGTCCGGGCAGTCGAAGGTGTCAAGCATCGCGCTGCGACCACCTCGCGGCGTAAAACGATAAACCGTACGCCGATGAAACTCCGCTCCTGTGGGATCGATCGGTTCGTAATACGTCGTACCATTGTTGGGCGTGATCGACACGTCTTCGAAGCCGGGACCACCTGCCAAAGGATTCAACTGTCCGGCGATCTGCAACATGGCATCGCGGACGACCTCGGCTTCAATCCGGCGCGGCGAATGACGCCACAGCAAGCGGTTGTCGGCATCCTTGGTGATCGCCGCGGCATTCCACGTCGACGCCTGTCGGTACGTCGCTGACGTGACGATCAGGCGGTGCAGTTGCTTCAGGCGATAACCATCTGCACGGAGACCAACAGCCAGCCAGTCAAGTAATTCCGGATGACTGGGACGACCGCCGTTGAAGCCCAGATCGTTGGGCGTTTCGACAATCCCAATACCAAAATGGTAATGCCAAACTCGATTGACGATGACGCGCGCCAGCAGTGGATTGGCGTCGGCCGTCACCCATGCAGCTAACTGCTTGCGCCGATCGACGTCCGGGGCATCCGCTGCCAAACCGAACTCTGCATTAACTCCCGCGATTGCCGCGATTCCACCCGGTGTGACCTCGTCGCCAAGATCGGTCACACTGCCGCGCAAATGGACTCGCACGCGTTGCGGCTTGCTTGGCACGACCGTGTACACTTTCTGTTTCGCTTGGGCCGAGAGACTACGAGCTTCCGCTTCCAGACGCGTCAGCTCTTGCTTCAGTTGCTGCCGTTTGGATTTCTGGACTTCCGGCAGCCAATTCAAAATAGCTTGTTGCGAAACGTATCGGTTTTCAACGCCGGCCGAAGCTGCCACGGCTTCTGGTGTCAAAGCATTGTCGTAGAGGTTAGCCCGCAGGATCCGACCGGCCAGCATACGATTACCGCCAGGTTGGTGATGACGTAGACCAAAGACAATTTGTGACTTGCCGGCCGAAAATGTGGTGTGGTCGGATTTGTAAGGCTGGCCATATTGGATTCCGTTGCGGTAGCCGATGATCGTTCCGTCGGTTTGGTAGACGATCGCCACATGGACTGGCTGGTCAGCCGCCTGCGTCTCCTCACTCCCTTGAAACGGCTTGGTCCGCACAAACCCATTGCTACCCGCCATCCACCGCCGCGGCTCTCGTTCGCCAAAAACGATCGCATCAAAGGTTCCGCCATCGCGAGTCTCGATGCTGATCGCGGCACCACCTCGCTGGACAAGGTCATCTAACAAGACCCAAGCCTCTAGCGTCTTGGCAGCTAGATCCTCTGGCAGCGGTGCGGTCTGTACATAGCTATCCATGCCATCCACCACCAACGCCCCCTGTTCGACGCGTGCGTGTCCGAAGGCCTTACCGTGCAAGCTCCCGAGACTGTCTTTCAAATCGCCTTCAAACTCCCAAGTCGCCAGTGGCCGAGGTCGGTCAATGGTAGGCGACGCGGATTGCTCTTTCACGCGTTTCGCCAGGATCGCCTCGCGGGCTCCCGCGCCGATGGCTCCAATAGCCCGGCGGAGCTGCTCCATCCGCGGCTGAAGCGCCGCTAATTTGATCGCAGCGGCTGGTTGCGCAACGTCGCGTTCGCCGTGCCTGACACCAGCCAAGGCGGAAATCATGCGATAGTATTCTTCGCTACGAATCGGATCGAACTTATGATCGTGGCAGCGGCCGCAGTTCACGGTCAGTCCCAAGAACGACTGGCTGACGGTAGCAATAATCTCTTCCAATTCGTCCTGTCGCGCCAACAATTTCATTCGCTCGCTCGACCCGACCACCGTATTGTGTACGCCCGCCACGAGAAACCCCGCCGACGCAGCGCCTTCTCTACCACCAACCAAGAGATCGCCGGCCAATTGCTGCCGGACAAACTCGTCATACGGCAGGTCCGCGTTGAAAGCATCGATCACCCAATCGCGATAGTGCCAGAAGTTCTTTCGAGGACCGTTACGTTCAAAACCGTCACTCTCGCCAAACCGCACGACATCCAACCAATGCCGCCCCCAACGCTGCCCATACTCCGGTGCGTCCAGCAGTCGGTTGACCAACGTTTCGTAGGCGGCATCCGACGGATCATTGACGAACGCCGCAACCTGTTCCGGCGTCGGCGGTAAGCCAATCAAGTCGACGTAGAGACGCCGAATCAATGCTCGCGGCTGGGCGGCGGGCGAGGGATTCAAGTCGGCCGCTTCGAGCCGCGCTAGGACAAATCGGTCGAGATCACTGCGTGGCCAATCCCTCTCGGCGACCTGAGGCGGCGTGACTGTCCGCAGCGGCTGTAGCGACCACCAGTCGTAACCTGCACGACTGCTTGAGCTGAATTGAAAGCGGTCAATGGTGAGGTTTCCGGTCCAGACGGCACCGCTGTCGATCCACTGATGCAACAGTTCCTTTTCTTTCTTTGACAAAGGATGTTTCGGAGGCATCTCGTCGTCCGCGACGCGTTGCCAGAGCAGGCTTTCGTCAGGCTTGCCAGCGACAATTGCCACTCCGGTTTCCCCGCCGCTGGCCAGCTTGTCCCGTTGGCCTAGATCCAATCCTCCCTCGGGTTCTTTGCCGCGGTGACACTCCAGGCAACGTGTTGCCAACAGAACACGTACCTGCGTGGCGAACAGATCGTGGTCTTCGGCACCGTTTGCCGATTTGTCGGCAGCGACTAAGCCCAAGAGAATTCCAATCGCTGGCAACAACGCCAACCATCGCGACTGGACAAACCGATGGCCATCGACGTGTGACGATGCGAATCCTGTTTCTCTTGAATTCATTGTTGGCCCAACGAGGAAGCGCGATCTCAAGTGCGTCACCGTAGCCGCGAGCCAAATCATCGCGGTCGATGCCTATTGATGTCGTGCAGCATTCAAGTCTTACTCGCTTCTCGAGTTAAGATCCAGTCACCTCGCCCTCCGGGAGACTTTTTTGCTTTTGACTACAAGAAAAAAGCCGGCCGCGAGTCCCTTCTCCCCTCGCAGACTTTCTGACTTTTTATGCCGCGATTCTAGGCGTATTCTCGACGGCTGACTCCCGTTTC
>JASLPZ010000450.1:0-4960 GCA_030744725.1 Pirellulaceae bacterium | reverse complement strand
AACCGAGGTCAAACGCAACGTCGATCCGTGGTTGCTAATCATTCCGTGCCAGAACGGCCACATCTGCCCCTGGGATGAAGACCTGCTGGCGGCCTGCACGTCGCATCGGCGGTTCGTGGTGAGAGATCTGGTTGCGGCCGGATGCACGATTGTTCAAGACGGCGACGATGGTGTTAATGCGACGTTTCCCGTCGAAGCGTTCGATGAAGTTGCCGAGATCATGAAGCCGAAGAAACGGTGGCGGATGTCTGACGAGCAAAGACAGGCGGCCGTCGAACGGTTGAGGCGATACCGAGAAAAGGCTGGAACCCAACAAAGAGCGTCCCAGGAAACGCCAGAACGTCCGATCTCCACTTCGGTGGACGTCTGACACCAGGAGGGCGGTTTTCGGGCCTTAGCGGGCTGAGAATTGCCAGTTTTCTGGCATCGGAGGATTTCTGGTTTGACTTGTGGCTCCCCAATGCGGTATTCTCCCCCCTTGATGCAGTGAAATCGCTTCTGACCAATCGGCCAGAACTTTATCACAGCTGGCATCCGGGCGTCAGAACCCGCACTAGAAAGGCAGTTTGATGTTCCATACTGAGGCCGTAGGCCCGGTTGCTTGTTGCTGTACGAAAGCTGAGACCCGTTTTGACGGCGAGCAATGTGCAGCAGGTGGACTAGTGCCACTTCTGAAACGAGTAGCCGGGCCTGCGGTCTTTTTGTGCGCTCATTGGGCTGTCGGAGAGTCGCCGTGTGGCGGTGACTCGTTGCGCGGCGGCTTCTCTTCTGGCCGGATGGGCGTGCGCAATGGAAAGGAGCGGACAAGTATGTCCATGCCCACACAGGAACGATCTGACAACGGACAGGCCAAAGCCAAATTGGCGGCCGCAATGAAGCAATCGACCGGCATCGGCTGGAACATTGTTGGCGACGACGGAATTGTGATGCTGCCCGACAAGGAAGGACAGAGGGACCACATGATCATGCGAGTGGACCCGACGAGTGCCGAACCACTGGCGCAGCAAGTGTCCGACGAACTCCGTCGCATTGCTAAGTTTTACATCGAAGCGGCTCATCGGAACGACTACGTCAACCAGGAAATCGACACCAGGGATCCCCTTCCGCACGATCAGGCGAAGCTTATTTCTAAAGTATCTAGCGGCGTGAAGTGGCTCCGCGACGAACTCGACGACGTGGAGCACGTCGGCCAGGTTGGCGCCGTGCTCGAGCATTTGGACGAACTGGCAATCTGCCTGGAAGTCAACGCCGCGGGTGTCCGCCTGACGCCCAAAGGCAAGTTGCCGATTGAAGTCTACGCGGACAGTGAATGCGTTCGCATGGTGTACCTCGACGATCCCCGGAAGGCATGGTGCAGGGACTACGACGCACTGCACGCCGATCAGGAGGATATGAAAGCCAAGGTGTGCAATCCCAACTACGCAATGCCGGGCATTATGGTGGGAACGTGTGACGAGGAGGACAAAGACGTCGCGTGAATCATCCCAAGCGAGCCCAGCCGCCGGCGATCGCATCAATGGCGGCTGGGTTTGGTGGATAACCAATTAACAACGATGCTGGCCACCGTGGGCCGAGAATAAGATGCAACGTGATCAATCAAAATATGTTGGCGCAAAAAACAAGAGGCCACCCAGGGTGGGGCGGGTGGCCTCTCGTGTGGAGCACATGGCTCTGCCCCAACGTGAACTAAATCCTAGGCCACGACTTTGGCCACTGTCGGGGGAAGACAATAAAGAATTCCCGTAACCAACAACACGACTAACGCATCTGAACACCGTTCTACCCAAACCGTTCAATGACAGTTTCCATCGCCCTCAACCGCCCAGCCAGTCGCTCGGCAGCCGTGATCAGTTCTTTCAGTTCGCGGCGGAGTACCTCGAGTAATTCGTGATCGGCCATTGTTCTTGTCCTCGTGCTGGTTGGGCCAACGTTACGATGATCGTAACGCTGTGAAGAACAACAGCGTCATCGGTGGTGGCCGCGGCGGCAAGCTGACGCAACGTCACTTACGAGTAACCTGATTTGAAAGGAAAGCCCAGCGATCGAACTGGATACGTGGCGACGCCTACCTATCGGACCCTAGCTCTTTCTCAAGAGCCGCCACGCGTGCGTTCAACTCGTCGATGATCTTAGCGAACTTGATTACCTGTTTGGCGATCAGCCCTGTATCGCCCCCTCCGTCTTTCATCGTCACGATCTCGACCGGCAAGTCACCCTCGATAGGGCCAAGTTGATCGGACATTTTTGCGTCTCCAAATTGTGCCTGCGGTGGTAGTAACCGTATTTGGGGCGGTAGTATCTACTACCACAACCGGCAATTTGCACCGGTAAGTAAGGCGTTTTCAAATCCGGCGAAATGCGGCAGACACTAGAAAACAAGGGGTAAAGCGACTTTCGGTGTCATTCCGCAGCGTATTTGAAGACCGAGGCCAACACCAGTTGTGCAAGCACTTCCACCTATTAACAAAGGGCTTACGGCGATTCAGTGTAGTCGATCGAATCGCCGTACACCTTGCGTCGCCCCCTCTTGCAGTCGTCCTATTCTAAGTTGGGGAGATCTTGTTGAAAACCTGGGAACGGCCCCGGTTACCTTGACCGTGGAAAAATTCTCCGCGAGAAATCCTGGGTGAAGTCGTTCCACTGGCCCGATGTAAGCGAAAAGCCGAAAACTGATCTAGCTGAAATCTCGGCTGAGTTGCTACCGTAGGGACCATCAAGTTATGAACTGGCACCGCTGGAGTGGACACCGAAAGCGAAGGCCCCGAGAACATGTCATTGGGGAGATGGGAGTCAACTTCTTGGAGCGTCAAGTCCTCCGCCGAGGCCACCAGTTACGACGGGTGCCCGAACCGGAGTATGGCACCGACGCCCAGATGCTACATTTTTTGCCGGAGACGAGTGAGATTGAGAACGGTTGGGTCGAGTTCCAGGTCAAGGCGACCGACGACCTTAAGTTCGTGGACGGCGGGAAGAGCGTTTCATGCACCGTAGAGATGGCACACGTGCATTACTGGTATTGGGAAGCGGATCATCCATTCATACTCGTGCAATACGACGCTAACAAGCACCGGGCCTTTTGGATCGATGTTCAGTCCTACATCGACCATCATAAGATTGAAGACACCCAAAAGACGTTGGCCGTTCGAATTCCCACCCGAAACAGGCTGACTGTCAACGCAATAGACCGATTCCGCAAGATGTCGTTAGCACGCAGAGAATCGCCGGCTTAAAGGAGTACGAGCGATGCCCCAGTCGATTACTAACAAAATGCTGACTCAACTCTTGGCTGACCTTGGGTCCGAGCGGAGAGCAGTCAGCGACAAGAATCACCAAATCTGGACGCACCCGGAATCCGGATGCACCCTGCGACTGCCCGTCAACAAATTGCTTGAAGCTCCTCGTCCTGCCGACCTAGTTGGAGTGAGGGCTCATTTGAACTTGCAAGGGCACTTGGACGAAGAAGCATTCGATTATTTCGTTGTTGAGGGGAAGCTTCCGGCCCACTCATAGGTCTTACTAGGATTTGCCGAGGAGTAGTAAGGCGATAGCCGAACAATGCACTCTGGCTGCTTTGACCTCGTCTGATTTCCGCCATCCCCGTCGGCCGGCCTTGCAGCGGCACTAGCCCGTGCGCAGCACGCAGATCGTTCATGTGACAAGCACGACTTTCAACCCAAAACGGGAATTCTCAACCAATAGAGTTGACACACAGATTTCCTCGTTAACGAGGAAATCATTTTGCTGGCTGACGCGTAGGTACGCCGGACAAAATGATTGCCCATCTTGGCCCACGGCCATCGATTCTGGACAATATGTCTTCGACTGTCTGCGATGACCTGGCCGCCATCTGCCACTTTTCTGTGCTGAACGGACAATGACACTTTCGACATTGGCAGCCCATCACGAATCGCCACCCGAGCAAAAGATTGCGCTCTTCCGATCACTCTTTCGAGGACGGGAGGATGTTTATCCGCGCCGCTTCGAGAGCCGTACGTCTGGCAAGACGGGTTACTCGCCAGTCTGCGCGAACGAGTGGGTGGCGGGTATTTGTGAAAAGCCTCACGTGAAATGCGCGACCTGTCAGCATCGACAGTTTCTACCCGTTACCAACTCCGTGATTCGCTGGCACCTCGTCGGAAAGGACGAACGGGGCGGCGATTTCGTGGCGGGTGTGTACCCAATGCTGTTGGATGACACGTGCTGCTACCTTGCGATCGATTTCGACAAGTCTAACTGGCAGGACGACACGGCCGCAGTGCTGGAAACATGTCGGCGGCTAGAGGTTCCGGCCGTGCTAGAGCGGTCTCGATCCGGAAGCGGCGGGCATATCTGGATTTTCTTCGAGACGGCCGTACCAGCTTCCATGGCACGTCGGCTCGGTTCACACGTCCTAACGGAAACAATGGAGCGGCGTCCGGATATCGGACTCGATTCGTATGACCGGTTCTTCCCAAATCAGGACACGCTGCCGCAAGGAGGATTGGGGAATCTGATCGCGTTGCCGCTACAGAAACAACCACGTGAGGCTGGTAACAGTGTGTTTGTCGATGATGCGTTCAAACCGCGCGCCGATCAGTGGTCAGCGCTCTCATCCATTCAGCGGATGTCGCAAGCAACCATTGAAGATATGGTTCGTCAGGCCTCTCAAAACGGTCGTGTCATCGGCGTTCGCGTCGCTGGCGATGACGACGAAACAGAGCCGTGGACGATGTCGCCGTCACGACATCGGACTGAGCCCCACATTTCCGGGGAATTGCCGACGCAATTGGAGCTGACGCTAAGTGATCAGGTTTATGTACCGAAGGAGAAGTTGCCCCCAGCGTTGCACAATTGCCTGATACGACTGGCGGCGTTTCAGAACCCGGCATTCTACAAAGCGCAGTCCATGCGTCTGTCCACGTGGGGCAAACCACGGATTATCAGTTGTGCCGAAGATCACCCACAGCATCTCGCGTTACCT
>JASLPZ010000044.1:0-27727 GCA_030744725.1 Pirellulaceae bacterium | reverse complement strand
AGGACGTCATTCAGACGCTCGGAACTGGCACCCCAGGACGCTGCCCAGAGGGAAACTTCGACAACTAGAACGCCCACCTGCGAGACGACCAACCAGCAGACTCCCCCAAACAGGATTGTCACCAATGCATAGAAAAGATAGTGCAATGGACGCTGGAAAGTATACGAAAAACTACGGCTGAACGCTTCGAAGGCGTCGCTGCCCTCTTCGCAGCTGATCGTGGGAAACATGAGCGGCCAGCCAAACAGCACGCCGATCAAGAAAATCACCATGATCAATCCAGCGATCAGCACCAACGGCCACAGAATTCCGGCGATCAAGACTCCCACATCCAGCCGCATCAGCCCGCCCAGAGCAAGCACCGGGAGAGACGTCAGCACCAAGCCCAGCAGTGGGAACAATGGTGCCAGCAGATACCAAACATAGTTCTTGGTCGCGTGCTTCATCGCCGAGCCCATGCCGAGCCGTTCCTCTCGACCCAACTGAACTGCGGCGAGGCGTGTGATGGCACCGCCAAAGAAAGCCCAAACGGCAAGATTCCAGAGGCCGCCGAAAAGCAGATACGCGGCCTGAGTGATGCTCAATTGACGGTCCAGCAACTTGGCGAACGGGCTGGTGAACTTGCGGTAGGTCACAACCACCTGGTTGCTCTCAATCGGCCACGATGCCGAGGTCAGCAACGAGTCGGCAGAATATGAGGCGGGGGTCATTCCGTTTTCAAACGCCACCGGCCAGTCAGAATTTGCCTGCGCGAATTCGCTAAACTGCGGCTGGCGCAAGTCGAGGTCGGTGACGAACAGGGTGTCTGCCCCCCACCAGCCCAGTGGCGTGAGCAGTGCACCGGCAACCGCCAAGACGAGAACGGGCAGGCTGATGGAAATCCGAAAGATCCGAAAGATCATCAGCCATGGGCAGATCTGCTTCCAAGCAATTCGCCGCACGACTCCATTATCGTCGGGCATCAGTGCAGTCCTAGCGTGCGATGTTAACGGTTACCCATGCGGGCGGATGCGGGAATTGGTTCGGTCTAATTCAGAACGTCGCAACGGAGTGTGCTTCAGCGTTGTTCGGCTTCACTTTCGTGCTCGTCCTCGCTCGGCTCCGCAGGCATACCATAATCTTCGTTCAGCCAACGTCCCAGGTCGATTTGCTTGCACCGCTCGCTACAGAATGGCATCGATGTTGATTCTTCCGAATCAAACTGCTTCTTGCAGATCGAGCACCGCATTGTGGCCATTTGATTGAGCCTTCAAAAGAAGCCATTGTACCACTATGAATCGGATTTGGACCCCGAGTCTTTCTTCGGGGGTGTCTTCTTCTTTTTGCTGCTGTCAGATTTTCCTTCGGATTTGCTTTCTGATGAGCTTTCGCTCTTCGACTTCTTCTCGGCAGCAGCGCCTTTCTTGTACGACTCGCTACGGTAGTCTGTCTCGTAGAAGCCGGATCCTTTGAACATCAGGGCGGCTCCTGTCCCAAACAGCCGTCGCAACTTCATCTTCTTACAGGCTGGACACTTTTTCTTCGTCGCTTCGGTGATGCCCTGGAATAGCTCAAATTCGTGGCCACACGCATCGCACTGGTAGTCATATGTGGGCATGGTTCATCTCGAAGATTATTCAGTGGAAGTCTCATCCGTATCAACTTCTATGGTGGTCGTTCTATCGTTGGCAGGAGGGCCGGCGGAAATCAAGACCTGAGGTGGTCGCACAACTCGGTCGTGCAACTGATATCCCACGCGTGTAATGCGAGTGACGATCCCCTCTGCAGATTCGGCGGACGGCTCTTTTCCAATCGCCTCGTGCAAGTTGGGATCAAACGCGACACCATTCGCCTCGATCGGACGGCACCCATGTTGTAGTAGCACTGCGAGCATTTGCGACGACACCATCTTCACGCCTGCCAACAGGCCACTTGTCGAATCGGATTGTTCGGCCGCCTCAACAGCGCGATCAAGATTGTCCAACACGGGAAGCAAATCGCCGAGCAAAGGCAGATTGGCATAGCGGCGTTGGTCATCCAGTTCGCGCCGCGTGCGTTTGCGGAAATTCTCCAGTTCGGCCTGCGCTCGCAGTACCCGGTCGTTGGCAGCTTCCAGTTCAATTGCCGCGGTCGCGGAATCTGTCGCCGGGATCACGTCAGGCGACTCCGCACTGGATTGGTCGGCTTGAGATGCATCAGCGTTGGCCGTAGACGGATCACCGGTCTGGTCGTCCGGTTCTTGGAGGTCGGATTCCGACATCTTGAATTAACCCTCATTCTCGGTTGCGTCCTCAGTGGGCGCAAAATAGCTTCGAAGCTGTTCCAAAAAACTCTTGCGATGCGGCGCGACGTGAGTGTTTTCCAGCTCCGCCAACTGGCGCAGCAGTGTCTCTTGCGCCTCGTTCAACTTTTTGGGAACTTCGATGTACATTTGCACGTGTAAATCGCCGGGCCGGCCGCCGTGTGGGTCGGGCATACCTTTTGAACGCAATCGAAAAACCTCTCCGGATGGCGTGCCGGGCGGGATTCTCAGCTCCTCGGGACCAGCTAGCGTGGGCACCTCAACGGACGCCCCCAATGTTGCTTGGCTATAGGTTACGGGGAGCCGCAAGATTAGGTGTGTGCCGTCGCGCTCGAAAATCTTGTGAGGCCGAACGGCAACGAAACAATAACAGTCGCCAGGCGGACCACCGTCCGGGCTGGGCTCGCCTTGACCTGTCAGACGGACTCGCATTCCGTCGTCGATACCGGCGGGGATTGCGACGTCTAAGTTGATCGGCTCGGGCACGAAACCGCTTCCACGGCAACTGTCGCAGGGGTTTGAAATGACATGCCCCGTACCCTGGCAAGTCGGGCACGTCGTTTGAACCCGGAGAATTCCAGCTGACTGTACCACTTGCCCGCGCCCGCCGCATCGCTGACAGCTTTCGGCCACGGCGCCAGGCGCTGCGCCCGATCCCGAGCACTTTTTGCAGGGGGCCTTGCGCTTTAACTTGACGGTCTTGGTAACGCCGCGTGCGGCATCTTCCAGGTCGAGCGTCGCATCGCAGCGAACGTCTTCGCCCCGTCGTACACGGCGTCCGCCACGTCGTCGACCGCCACCGCCACCGAAAAGATCGCCAAACAGTCCGCCCGAAAAAATGTCGCCAAACGCCTCGAAGATGTCTTCCACTTCGTGAAATTGCTGCCCCGCGCCGTCCAAGCCGGCATGACCGTATTGGTCGTACCTCGCCCGTTTTTGAGGATCGTTTAGAACCTCGTAAGCTTCTGCTGCTTCCTTGAACTTCTCCGTGGCGGTTTCGTCGTTGGAGTTGGCATCGGGATGGTATTTGAGCGCAAGTTTGCGATATGCGGCCGAAATATCCCGATCCGATGCATCGCGCGCAACGTTTAGGACTTCGTAATAGTCTCGTTTGCTTGCCATCGTTGCTGGGGCGGCTCTTCAATTGACTAAAAAACGGGCCACCTTGCGGTGGCCCGTCGCAACGTTCCTTTCGATAGGCCGACTTGGGTGCCGACCGGATTGAAACCCTCTAGCGGACACTGCCTTCGATCCGCTGTTTGTCCTTGTCTTCCTGCTCCAGGTTGGTGACCAACGCTTCGGTCGTGAGCAATAAACCAGAAATGCTGGCCGCATTGCTCAACGCCGATCGGACCACCTTGACGGGGTCAATAATTCCTGCTTTGAACATGTCGGTATAGGCACCGGTGTTGGCGTCATAGCCGACGTTTCTTGCCTTCTGCCGCGCGTCGTCGGCGACGACCGAACCATCGATGCCGCAGTTGTCGGCGATTTGGCGAAGCGGAGCATCCAACGCCTTTAGTACGATATCGACGCCGATCTTCTCATCGCCTTTGGCAGATGCACGGGCTTCCTGAACGGCTTCGGTGCATCGCAGTAAGGCAACTCCACCACCGGGCAAAATGCCTTCTTCTACGGCTGCGCGGGTCGCGTGCAGGGCATCTTCGACACGAGCCTTCTTCTGTTTCATGTCGGCTTCCGTCTCGGCACCGACAGAGATTACTGCAACACCACCCGCCAACTTGGCAAGCCGCTCTTGGAATTTCTCTTTGTCGTATTCGCTGTCCACCTGGTCGATCTGGCTGCGAATCTGCTTGATGCGATGATCAATATCGGCCCGATCGCCAGCACCTTCAACCAACGTCGTGCTGCTCTTGTCTACGACGATCTTCTTGGAGCGCCCAAGCTGATCAAGTGTCAGATTCTCAAGCTGTAGGCCGAGGTCTTCACTGATCATCGTGCCACCCGTCAGGATGCCGATGTCACCCAACATGGCTTTGCGGCGATCGCCAAATCCGGGAGCCTTGACCGCACAGACGTTCAACACCCCACGCAGCTTGTTGACGACCAGCAAGGTGAGTGCCTCTGCTTCCACGTCTTCAGCAATGATCAACAGCGGCTTACCGGTTTGACCTACCTTCTCCAGAATCGGCACCAACTCACGGATGTTCCCGATTTTCTTCTCGTGAATCAGAATATAGGCGTCTTCGAGAAGACAGTCCATTTCGGTCGAACGGTTGATGAAATACGGCGAAACGTAACCTTTGTCGAATTGCATTCCGTCGACAAATTCCACTTTGGTATCCGCGGTCTTGCCTTCTTCCACCGTGATCACGCCGTCTTTGCCTACCCGTTCCAGCGCGTTTGCCAGTTCGTCTCCAATCGCCATGTCGTTGTTCGCACTGATGGCACCAACACTGGCAACTTCATCACGGCTCGTGACGGGCTTACCCATTTTGACCAATTTCGCTTCGGCAGCGTCAACTGCGATCTCGATTCCACGGCGAAGCGCTGTGGGATTGCTGCCTGCAACGACATTTCGCAGACCTTCTTTGAAAATCGCACGCGCCAACACGGTGGCCGTTGTCGTGCCGTCGCCGGCGATGTCCGACGTCTTTTGAGCGACTTCAACAACGAGCTTTGCGCCCATGTTCTCGAATCGATCTTCCAATTCAATTTCTTTGGCGACCGTTACACCGTCTTTGGTGACGGTCGGACCACCGAACGACTTGTCAATAATCACGTTGCGCCCAGTCGGGCCCATCGTAACTGCAACTGTGTCGGCAAGCTTATCCACACCGCGCAACATTCTTGATCGGGCGTGATCTTCAAACAGAAGTTGTTTTGCCACTGGGAATGACCTTTATTAAAAAGTTTGGTTGATATCGGATCGGGCAGATGTCAGACGACCTTTGCCAAGATGTCGCTTTCCCGCAGAATCTTGACTTCGTCGCCATTGAATTCAATGTCCATGCCGCCGTACTTTCCGTAGATCACTTCGTCTTTGACAGCCACTGACAACTCACCCCGCTGGCCATTGTCCAGCAAGCGTCCAGGTCCTATCGCCACAACCGTCCCGCGTTGCGGTTTCTCTTGGGCCGAATCTGGGAGCACGATGCCACCAGCGGTCGTCTGTTCGGCATCGATCGGTTTGACAACCACGCGATCGTCCAGGGGACGGATATTGATTTTCGCCATCGCTGTTTTCCTTACGTCTATCGATGTTTAAAGGTTGTTTTGTGTGATTCCGTGAATCGCGACCGTCTACATCATGCCGGGCATACCACCCATGCCACCCATGCCGCCCATGCCTGGCATACCGCCACCCATACCACCCATGCCGCCCATGTCGGGCATACCACCGCCCATTCCGCCGTGATGGTCATGGTGATCATCCCCTGCTTCTTCCTCTTGTGGTATCTCCGTGATCAAGGCAGACGTCGTAAGCAGCAACGAGGCCACGCTGGCGGCGTTCTGGATCGCGGTGCAAACCACTTTGGCAGGATCAATGACGCCGGCGGCGGTCAGATCGCCGTAGCTGTCCTTGTCTGCGTTGTAGCCTTCGGTCTTGTTCTTCAACTGACGCACGCGATTAACGACGACGGCACCGTCCTGGCCGGCATTATCGGCGATCGCTCGTAGAGGCTGATCGAGAACATTCTTGATGATCGTCGCACCGAGTTTCATGTCGCCTTCGAGCTTGAGCCTCGCGACGGCTCTTTCAGCTCGGATCAACGCCACACCACCTCCCGTGACCACCCCCGACTCCAACGCCGCCTGTGTGGCAGATTTGGCATCTTCGATCAGTGCTTTGCGTTCTTTCATCTCGGTTTCCGTTGCCGCACCCACACTGATTTGGGCCACGCCACCAGCGAGTTTCGCCAACCGCTCTTGCAACTTCTCACGATCGTATTCGCTATCGGTGATTTCGATCTCGTTTCGGATCTGCTGAACACGACCCTGAATTGCGTCTTTCTTGCCAGAACCGCCAACGATGACGGTTTCTTCTGACGAGATCTTGACTTTCTTGACCCGACCAAGATCTTTCAGAGTAACGCTCTCCAGTTCAATTCCAAGGTCCTTAAAGATCGGCTCGCCACCGGTCAGAATGCCGAGGTCACCCAGCATGGCCTTGCGTCGATCGCCGTAGCCCGGCGCCTTGACGGCACAGACCTGCAGAATGCCACGCATCTTGTTCACAACCAAGGTGGCTAAGGCTTCGCCTTCGACATCTTCGGCGACGATCAGCAACGGCTTATTAGCCTTGCTGATGGCTTCCAGCAACGGGATCAGCTTCTTATTCGACGAGATCTTCTCTTCAAATAACAGGATGTAGCAGTTCTCCAACTCGACTGTCACATCGTCCTGGTTGGTGACGAAGTGCGGCGAAAGGAAGCCGCGATCGAACTGCATCCCTTCGACGACGTCGACTGTGGTTTCACTGCTTCGCCCTTCTTCCACCGTGATCACGCCATCCTTGCCCACCTTCAGGAACGCGTCGGCTAGGACATTTCCAATCGTGGGATCGTTGTTGCCTGCGATGGTGGCAACCTGTTGGATTTCCTTCTTATTCTTTCCTGAGACCGGAGTGGCGCTTTTGGAGATTTCCGCCGTAACGGCTTCGGTTGCCTTGGCGATCCCTCGTGAAAGTGCCATCGGGTCCGCACCAGCCGCGACCATCTTCAGGCCTTCCCGATAGATCGCCTCGGACAGCACCGTTGCGGTGGTCGTGCCATCGCCGGCGACATCGTTAGTTTTGCTGGCTGCTTCTTTAACCAATTGAGCGCCCAGGTTTTCTTCTGGATCGTCCAGGTCGATGTCCTCCGCGACGGTCACACCGTCCTTGGTGATTTTCGGGGAGCCCCAACCTTTGTCCAGCACAGCATTTCGACCGCGTGGTCCAAGAGTGCTTCGGACTGCTCTTGCAAGTTTCGTGACACCCGCCAGCAAGGGCTGCCGGGCTTTGTCGTCAAACACCATTTGTTTCGCCACGTCCGCATTCCTCCAATTAGATCGCAGGGAGAGTATTCGTTTGACCAAGCAGGCATTAGAGCCCACCTTTGATCAGCAGTTTTCCTGGCGTATTGTATTGCGTTGTCGGCAC
This sequence comes from Pirellulaceae bacterium, assembly GCA_030744725.1. Taxonomy (GTDB): domain Bacteria; phylum Planctomycetota; class Planctomycetia; order Pirellulales; family Pirellulaceae; genus ARS98. The sequence goes on along the minus strand of JASLPZ010000044.1, from coordinate 20,342 downwards.
GCACTTTTGGCAGGCCGAAATGAATGAGCGACCCATATATGCAATGACTGTGCCAATGCATGTGGCGTTGTGCTAAGCCGCTTGTAGAAAGGGAGATAGGAGTTTCGTGCTGAAGCATCCAATCTTCCACCCGTCGGAACGAAGTTATGCTGGGTGTCAATTTGGCAGACTCCGCTCGGCGATCCGTTTGGCTACCAACGTCCTAAATTTGTGCTAGATTTCGTCAAACACCAAGCCCAGAAAGGGGTTGTGATGTCGATTTATGACGACTCGTTCAGCGAAGATCCAAAAAAAACACCGCAAAAGCCGGCAGACCAAGTTCGCCCGGAACAGCTGGCCGCACCCCCACCGACACCCGTCGGCGGGGGAATGGCCGCTGACGACCCCCAGGAACCCGATTCGCCACGTCGCCGCGGTTGTGGCTGCAGATCCTGCCTGCTCGTCTTTCTCGCGATCGGCTTGATAAGCGTTACGATATGCGGAATCGGCGGATATCTGGGGTTCAAACGCGCGCCGGGGTGGGCGCATGACGCAATTGTCGCCGCCGTGAACGATTCGGACCTCGACGCCAAAACTAAAGAAGAAATCACGGGAGAAATGGACCGGCTTCTGGAGGAGTACATAGCGGGCAACGTGCCCAGCGACCAGTTCATTGAAGCCCTGGAAGAGCTCGGAAATTCTCCCGTTTTGGTTCTGATCTTGGCCTATGCGGCGATGGAAAGCTACGTCGAACCATCGGGGTTGTCGGACGACGAAAAGGCGGACGCCAAAATTGCCTTTCAGCGCGTTGCGCGTGGCACGTTTGAGGACCTGATTGACCCGGATGATCTCGAAGAGGCACTTGATTTCATTTCGAAAAAGGACTTTAACGGGAACCGACAGCTCAAGAGCCGCGTGTCTGATGAGGACCTTCGAGCGCTCGTCAGAGAATGCAACCGTGTCGCAGACGATGCCGAGATCCCTAATGAGCGGTATCAGGTTGATGTTGCCGCCGAGGTCAAACGAATTGTTGATCGAGCCGTGGGGATCATTCCCGACGATGTTCCGGAGGTAGACGGCGTGGATTCGCCGCCGTCGAAAGAAGCAGCAACCACTAACGACCAGGCAGAATCCTTGTCCGAAGCGGCCGCCGTGCCAGCAGTTGGGGCCGTCGAAGACTAGATCCTCAGCATCCGACGAGCTTCTTCTGCCAAGCGCGTAGTCAACCAGCATGGACCAAGCAGCACGCATTCCCGCAGATTTGAGCGTTGGCCAGTGCGCCACATTGGCGTGCTTGTTGGAGGTCATTGCGACCAAGCCGGGCAACGTCCATCGGGCTGCTGATTTTGAAGATCTGGGGCTGCTTGACTTTGCGGTAAGTTCCGCCGCGATCGAACCTGCGATCGCGTTGGCCCATCAACAAGGTGTTGGTGCAGCAGTCCTTCAGGCGACGCGTGCCACTCAGGATCTTGTCCAGAGTAATACTAACTTGGGAACGATCCTGCTGCTCGCACCGTTGGCTGCGGTCTCGGCGGAAATGCCGCTCGTCGAGGGCCTTCCTGGCGTTTTGGCGAACCTTCAGCCCGCTGACGCGGCCGCCGTCTACGAGGCAATTCGGTTGGCAAGCCCCGGTGGCCTGGGCAAAGTCGACGAGATGGATGTCGCCGGCGCGTCGCCGCCAGACCTTCTGACCGCCATGCGACATGCAGCAGATCACGATTTGGTGGCGCGTCAGTACACCAACGGATTCGAACAAGTTTTCGGCCTGGTTGCACCTCGAATTGTCGAAGGCTGCCAATGCGGTCTGTCTTTGACGACGGCAGTCATTGATGCCCACATTTTCTTGATGGCGCAGCATCCAGATAGTCTGATCGCCCGGAAATGCGGTCAAGCGGTGGCTGTGGCGTCGTCCGAGCGTGCCGCTCGCGTGATTGCCGCGGGCCAGCCCAACAGTGACGCCTACTCTCGCGCCGCAAGCGACCTCGATTTTTGGCTCCGTAGTGACGGTCATCGACGCAATCCGGGCACTTCCGCAGATCTGATCGCGGCTGCACTCTTCGTGGCCCTGCGAGAGCGTTGGGTCACGCCACCGTTTCGGTAGTTGACTTTCCACTCGGACTTAGTTTGTGGACTCAATTGAGGTATTCTCAAGGGCTCCCAGGCCGCGGTTGAATTGGAGTAATGGCCAGTGCCGGAACAATATCGAGTTCGTTTATTCAAGCCAAACCTGGTTTTCAGTGCAGCGCATTTTATCACGTTTAACGGTGATGTTTGTGAACGTCTCCACGGACACAATTATCGTGTCGCAGCGACGATCCATGGAGAACTGGACGAAAACTACTATGTAATCGACTTCATCGCCCTCCGCGACAGCCTGGCGGCAATTGTGGCTGAATTGGATCATCACATGTTGCTGCCAACCAAGCATCGCACAATCCATGTTCAAGCAGATGAACACGAGGTTGAGGTGACTCATGAAGATCGCCGATGGGTGTTTCCGCGAGGCGATTGCATTCTGCTACCTGTCGAAAATACGACCGCGGAATTGTTGGCTCGTCATATCGGGGGCCAGCTGCTGGACGCGATCACAGAGAAGACCGGCCTCTGCCCCGCGAAATTGGTCGTGGAGGTGGATGAAAACGGTGGGCAATGGGGAGTCTGTGAAGTGACTCGACCCTCTTTGTGAAAGAGCTTCATCGGTAATTTCACCGCTCCCTCGCTGACTAGATAGCCTGCATCAGGTACACACGTCAAGTTCTCAGCGACGGGCACCGACCGCAGGTTGGTCGGGGAGCGGATCTCCGCAGCCGAGCGATAGCTCGCATCGGCCCGAGGCGCATCGGTCCAAGGCGCTGCCTCGCTAGTCATGTGCAAGTGGCACAATCCGGTGAAAACCCGCAATACAGGTAAAATGACTTTATTTAATCGGCAAAGTCTCCGATGAAAGTCGAGTGGCTGCGTTGTTCAGTCATTTGAGAGGGACGCGGAGCGTCTGATTCTGAAACGAGGTAGGTGACCGTGGTGTCCAGCATACGTCGAGCAGCGATTGTGCTGATGAGTATTCCGCTCGAGGATGCTGCCAAAGTCATCAGCAAGTTGCAACCTGCCCAGGCGGAGGCGGTCTCGATCGAAATCGCTCAACTTGGCCGCTGTCCCGTCGAACAGCAAGAAGAGGCCATTCTGGCGTTTGCCGAGGCAAATCCAAATGAAATGGGCGGCAGCATTGGCAGTTTTGACGTCGCGAAGTCGCTGCTCGAAAAGGGCCTGGGCAAGGGGGCACCACCATCGGTCGCCGCGGTAAAACAATCGGTCGACGCGTTGCCGTTTGGATTTCTCAAGAGCGTGGATCCACAGAACCTGTTGACTTTCATCAACAATGAACATCCGCAGACCATCGCGCTGATTCTGTCTCACTTGCCACCCGCCTATGGTGCGCAGGTCGTGGCCGATCTAACGACAGAACGCCAACTGGCTGTGATTGCCCGAATTGCCAATATGGGACAAACCAATCCAGAGATCATCGAGCAGGTCGAAGATGGATTGGAAAAACGCATGGCCGCCGTGGTCAGCCAGTCGTTTGAATTGGCCGGAGGCGTTGGTAGTGTTGCGGAGATCTTAAACGTTAGTGACCGGTCAACCGAAAAGGCCATCTTGGATACTTTGGGGGAAAAAAGCCCCGAGCTCGTTGACGACATTCGGCGACTGATGTTCATTTTTGAGGATATTTCCACGCTTACGGATAAGGACATTCAGTCGATCCTCAAGAACGTCGAAACGTCTCAGTGGGCGATGGCTCTGAAGGGTACGAGCGCCACACTGAAGGAAAAAATCCTGGGCAATATGTCGCAACGTGCTGCGGCGATGCTTACCGAGGAAATAGACTTTTTGGGCGCGGTGCGGCAGAGCGAAGTCGAAACGATCCAGCAGCAGATCGTGGACATCGTGCGGACGTTGGAAGACCAAGGTGAGATCACGCGCCATACCGACGATGCTTCCGAGCAGTTCGTGCAGTAGGCCGCCTGGTGGCCTTCTACCGGTATGGAATCTCGCCGCGTATCATCATGCGTGGAACGCAACATGACTCGGGTGATCAGCGTTCGCTTAAACCGTCTGCCGCGCGCACCCGCCTTCGACGTTCCGCTTTCAGGCCTTCGAGAGCACAGTTTTGTTTGCATTGGTAACCGGCGCGGGTGGCTTCTTGGGGCGGTATATCGCCGAGCAACTAGTGGCTCGTGGTGATCGTGTGCGCGGCTTTTCTCGCCACGAGTATGCCGAGCTGACCGACTTGGGGATCGAAACCGTCACCGGCGACCTGCGCGATACAGATGCTGTCGCGGCTGCGTGCCAGGGCGTCGATCTTGTCTTTCATGTTGCCGGTGTTGCGGGGATTTGGGGTTCGTGGGACCACTTTCACGGAATCAATACGCTGGGGACTGAGCATGTGATCGCCGGATGCCGATGTCACGGCGTCCCGCGACTGGTGTACACCAGCAGTCCAAGTGTCACGTTCGACGGCGGAGATCAGCTGGGCATCGACGAGACCGCACCGTACCCAAATAAGTGGTTGTGCCATTATCCGCACACCAAAGCGTTGGCCGAGCAAGCCGTGTTGGCAGCCAACGGAAAAGACGGACTGGCAACATGCGCCTTGCGTCCGCATTTAATATGGGGACCACGAGACCAGCATCTGATTCCACGTCTCTTGGATCGAGCGAGTTGCGGTAAGCTGGTGCGTATCGGTGACGGTCGAAACCTAATCGACATGATCTATGTCGAAAACGCAGCCGGCGCGCATCTCTTGGCAGGCGATGCGCTGCATCTCGGAGGTCCCATCGCCGGACAGTCCTACTTCATCAGTCAAGGCGAGCCGGTGAATTGCTGGGAGTGGATCGATCAGATCCTGGTGTCCGCAGGACATTCACCGGTCAAGCGGGCCATCTCTTTCAAGGCCGCTTGGTGCATTGGTTCCGCAATGGAAGCGGTCTATCGGCTGCTCGGCTTGGAGACGGAGCCAAGGATGACCCGGTTTCTGGCCTCCCAGTTAGCCAGGTCGCACTATTTTGACATGGCACGCGCCTGCCAGGATTTTGGCTACTCGCCCACTATTTCGACGGAAGAAGGGATGCGCCGTCTGACGGAGTCTTTCACGGACTCCACCTGACAGAGCCTTGGTCCGCTGGTTACCGCTACTGGCGTACTTTACTGCTGGTCGAAGTTATAAAGCGGGTCGGTCAAATAGGGTTCGATGAATCCTCTCGACGCATCGCTGGGTAAGTGTCATTGTCAGTCAATCCGGTGTCAGAGGCTCGAATTGGACCCTTTCTCAGTGCAAGCGGGCCGCTTGTCAATCGTTGGGGAAATAGGTAGTTTCATGTGCTCCCGATTTCCGTAGGACGAGAAATCATGATTGCGTCTGGTGGTATAAGTCAATTGCCCGATAATCAGCGGATTGTCATATCCGGGATCGGCCTCACCGCGCCCAATGGGAACGATTGGGCGGAATTTCGGCGTAGTCTTCTGGAAGGCAAAAGTGGCGTCAGTGAATATGAGATTCGTTACGTCGGCAAGACGCTCGCTGGGGTCTGTTCCTTCGATGTCAAGCGACATCAATCGCGGAAGGACGCGAGGCGTGGGACTCGTGCTGGCAGCGTTGGGATCTATTCCGCCAATGAAGCTGTCAGGCACGCCGGGCTCGATTGGGAGAACATCGACCGATCGCGAGTCGGCATGTACATTGGCGTCACCGAACACGGCAATGTCGAGACGGAAAACGAGATTTTCGAACTGAAGGGATTCGACTACGACACGTCGTTTTGGTCGCACCATCACAACCCGCGGACGGTAGCCAACAACCCCGCAGGTGAAGTGGCACTGAACATGGGGATCACAGGTCCGCATTACACGATTGGCGCGGCCTGTGCCGCCGGCAATGCGGGGCTGATCCAGGGCGCGCAAATGTTGCGGTTGAACGAATGTGACGTGGCGGTTGCGGGGGGCGTGTCTGAGAGCATCCACACGTTTGGCATCTTCGCCAGTTTTAAGAGCCAAGGCGCTTTGGCCTCGCACGATGACCCCGCGCGGGCCTCGCGACCGTTCGATGTCGAGCGAAACGGGATCGTCGTGGCCGAAGGTGGTTGCCTGTTTATCTTGGAACGCCTAGACGACGCGAAGCGTCGAGGTGCCTCAATCTACGGCGAATTGGTCGGCTATGCGATGAACACCGATGCCACCGACTTCGTATTGCCTAACTCGGATCGCCAAGCCGAATGTGTCGCGTTAGCGCTTAAGAAAGCGGGTTTGCGGGCCGAGCAGATCGACATTGTCAGCACGCACGCCACTGGCACTAGTTTGGGCGATGCGCAGGAATGCGAAGCGCTCCGCCGCGCGTTCCATGGCTGCGAGAACACGCACTTTAACAATACAAAGAGCTTTATTGGCCACACGATGGGTGCGGCGGGCGCTTTGGAATTGTCCGGCAATCTGGCGTCGTTTCAGGACGGCATATGCCACGCGACGATCAACGTCGACGAGCTAGACCCGGAATGTACACTAGACGGATTGGTCGTCAACGAACCTCGCGAAACTGGGCGGCCCCGCTACATCTTGAACAACTCGTTTGGGATGTTGGGAATCAACTCCGTCGTCATTATCGAACGAGTTTAAGCAAGTACTGGTCTAAGCAAGCTCTTAAGCCTGCACGAGGGAGAAGTAAAGCGTATGACACCCGCCGAGATCCGCGACGAAATCCTGGATATTTTGGAGATCATCGCGCCCGACGAGGATTTGACCGATCTTGAAGAAGACGTTGCCTTCGTCGACCAATTAGAATTGGATAGCATGGACTTCCTGGACATTGTCATGGAACTGCGGAAGCGCCATCGTGTCCAGATTCCGGAAGAGAACTATACGGAACTTGCCAGCATGGCGAGCACCGTTGCGTTCCTGACTCCTTTGATGAAAGACTTGCAGAAAGCCTGATCGTACTACTTACCGGATTGTCTTCCTCGATTCACGATTCGGCTCTGCCTTCTGCGCCATGTACGACACGATCATTATTGGGGCCGGCATGTCGGGGCTGGCAGCAGGAATTCGACTCGCTTATTTTGATCAGCGCGTTTGCATTCTGGAACGGCATACCACGATTGGCGGTTTGAATTCATTCTATCGCCAGGGCGGGCGTGACTACGATGTGGGCCTTCACGCGGTCACGAATTTCGTTCCCAAGGGTACGCGGCGCGGACCGCTGGCTCGGGCGTTGAAACAGTTGCGTTTTACTCGAGACGATTTTGCTTTGGCGCCCCAGATTGGTTCGCGGATCGCCTTTCCCGGCATCTATCTGGATTTTGGCAACGGCATCGAATTGCTGGAGTCGGAAGTGGCCGCCAAGTTCCCCACCCAAATCGACAATTTTCGCGAGCTGCTGGCTCGATTGATCGAGTATGACGATCTGGATCAGGAGAGCTTCGAGATATCGGCCCTCGACGTACTCAACAAGACGTTAGACGACCCACTACTAATTGAAATGTTGCTTTGCCCGCTGATGTGGTACGGCAACGCCCGCGAACACGACATGGACTTCGGACAGTTCTGCATCATGTTCCGGAGCATCTTTCTGGAAGGGTTTTCACGGCCCTTCGCTGGTGTGCGTCTGATCCTGAAGAACCTGGTCCGCAAGTTTCGGGCGCTGGGTGGCGAATTGAAACTGCGAAGTGGCGTTAACCGTATTCACGTCGAGGATGAAAAAGTAGTCGGTGTCGTGTTAGATAACGGCGAAGAGATTCAAGGCCGTCGGGTCCTATCGTCAGCTGGGTTGGTCGAGACACTGCGCTTGTGCGACGACGTGACAGAACCGGTCGAAGGACAGGCGGGTCGTCTTTCGTTTTGTGAAGCCATATCCGTGCTTGACCGAGAGCCAAAAGAACTGGGCTACGATCGCACGATCGTGTTCTTCAATGACTCGGAAAAATTCCATTGGCAGAAGCCTGACGACCAGCTCTGCGACGTGCGCACCGGCGTGATCTGCTCGCCGAATAACTACGCATACGACCCAACCGATGGTCAGCTTCCGGATGGGGTGATGCGGATGACGGCATTGGCCGATTTCGATCGTTGGTCAGGCATGTCAGACGAGCAATACCAGTTGGAGAAACTGCGATGGTACGATCGGATCGTTGCGTCGGCGGTTCAGTTTGTCCCGGATTTTCGCGGGCATGTCGTGGATACCGACATGTTTACTCCGCGCACCATTCGCCGGTTTACCTGGCACGACAACGGAGCCGTTTATGGTGCACCGGAAAAACGACTGAACGGCACAACGCACCTCAAGAACCTCTTCCTGTGCGGGACAGATCAGGGTTTCGTCGGTATCATAGGGGCCATTGTAAGCGGCATCTCAATCGCAAATCAGCATTGCTTGCGTGAATAGCCTGACGATGTCGTTCGGCCGTGCCTGCACAACTCGAGCCCCAGAAAGAGAAGACCGCGACTCGATGCCAAGAGACTTTCTAAAAGGCGCGCAAGACGAATACGACGTGATCGTGATCGGAAGTGGTCTCGCGGGGATGACTTCCGCGAACATCCTGGGACGGGCCGGATATTCTGTGTTGTTACTCGAACAGCATTACAAGCTGGGTGGTTTGGCCACTTGGTTCAAGCGGCCGGGCGGACATATTTTTGATGTTTCGTTGCACGGTTTTCCTCATGGCATGATCAAGAGCTGTCGCCGCTACTGGTCAGCGGAAATTGCGGCGTCCATTGTGCCCTTGAAGAACATTCGTTTCGACAACCCGATGTTCTCTCTGACAACCACCTACAATCGAGACGATTTTACGCGCCTGCTGACGGGACAGTTTCACGTGGCCCCCGAAACCGTAAAAGCCTTCTTCGATGCTGCTCGCGGGATGAATTTCTATGACGACCAGGCGATGACAACCGGGCAGTTGTTCGAAAAATTTTTCCCCGGCCGAAAGGACGTTGTCCGTCTGCTGATGGAACCGATCGTATACGCCAACGGTTCGACCTTGGAAGATCCGGCGATTACTTACGGAATCGTGTTCTCGAATTTTATGTCCAAGGGTGTCTACACCTTCGAGGGTGGAACGGATCGCCTGATCCAGCTGATGAAAGCAGAACTGAAGGCCAACAAGGTTGACGTTCGAATCAAGTGTGATGTCAAACAGATCAATCAGCGGCAAGGGCGTGTCGCCAGTGTAACGGTCAACGGCCGGACCATCAAAACACGGGCGGTGATTTCCAATGCAAACCTGCAAGCGACGATCTTTCGTTTGCTCGGTGAAGAGCAGTTGGACCGGCGATTTGTCGATCAAGCTCGCGAAATGCGACTCAATAGTTCCAGCACCCAGGTTTATATGGCGCTGAAGCCCGGCGAGACGGTCGAAGAATCGACAGGCGATCTGCTGTTCAGCTCGACGGCCAACGAGTTTCGCACCGACTTGTTACTCAGCCGAGATATTACCAGCCGAACGTATTCGTTCTATTATCCCCGCACGCGACCCGAAGGACGGCAGCGAACGCTGTTGGTCTCCAGCACCAACGCACACTACAAAGATTGGTCCGAATTGTCGGACGAAGATTACGCGGCAAGCAAACAGGACTTGATCGAAACAACATTAAGCGCGGTGGAAAAGTATTTGCCAAATATTCGGGAGCGGCTGGCACACGTTGAGGCCTCCACACCGAGAACGTTTCGCCACTACACGCGACATGTCGCCGGCGCGAGTTTTGGTACGAAATTCGAGGGACTGGCGGTGAGCCGCAGTCTGCCCGACCAGGTCAAAGGGATGTATCATGCCGGCAGTGTGGGCATCATCATGTCGGGCTGGCTGGGCGCGATTAACTACGGCGTGATTGTCGCCAACAATGTCGATTCTATGCTGATGGTGGAGGCCACAAGGAACTCCGCCACAATAACAAAGTCGCCAACCATCTCCTAAGGAGACTTTTTCGCTTTTGACTACGAGGAAAAGCCGGCAGCGAGCCCCTTCTCGCCTCGGGGAGGAGGATAGGATGAGGGGGCGAACTGCCAAATGAAATCAGCCACCCCTCAGGCCTTCGGCCACCTTCTCCCGAAGGGAGAAGGACATGTTCAAGGCTCTCCTAAACCTCCAAAGCAAAAAAGTCTGTGAGGAGGGAGGGCCAGAGTATCTCCACCGGCTGCAGACAAAGGAAGAGATCGCAATATGAGTCAGGATGCAATATGGGATGCAATCCCACATCGGCCGCCCATGTTGCTGGTTGACGAGATCGTTGAGCAGACTGACAGCACGATTGTCTGCCGCAAGACATTTGGTGAGGAGGAGTTCTTCTTTCAAGGGCACTACCCGGACCAGCCAATCGTTCCTGGGGTCATTCTCTGCGAAGCGTCCATGCAGGCCGGTGCAATTTTGTTGTCGCAGTTCTTTCAGCAAGGAGATGGCGTGCCCGTTGTCACACGACTGAATGATGTGAAATTCAGACGGATGGTTCAGCCAGGGGAGACCGTCGATTTGGATGTCACTTTGAATGAACGTTTGGCGAACGCATTTTTCTTGACCGCCAAGGTCAAGTGCGAAGGAAGACTCGCCGTACGATTGGACTTTGCCTGTACCGTGACTTCGCCGAACGAGTAGTCGCCTTGCCGGCAACAGTGCCTTACAAGTTTTTAGCGAGCATTGAATCACGTGATCGATTTCCTGCAACTTCAAGCAAAGACATTTGTCGTCTTCGGCGTCGCCAATCGTAAGAGCGTGGCGTATCACATTGCCAAGACCCTGGAAGAAGCCGGAGCAATTGTCGTTTACGTGGTACGTAGTCCCGAGCGACGTGAGAGTCTAGCCAAGCTGCTGATTGATCGTGAAGTCTTGGTCTGCGATGTCGAAGATCAGCAGCAGATTGATCGTGTGTGCCGTGAAGTCGCTGAGCGGCATCCGGTCGTCCACGGGTTGGTGCATTCGATTGCGTTTGCCAGCTACGAGGATGGCATGCGGCCTTTTCACGAGACCGGCAGAGCCCAATTTCTGCAGGCCGTCGATATCTCATGCTTTTCACTGATCTGTCTTTCCAACGCGTTCAAGGACCTGTTTGATCCTGATGCATCAGTCATCGCAATTTCGATTTCGACGACACGAATGGCAAGCGAAAACTATGGGTACATGGCACCGATTAAAGCCGCGCTCGATTCGTCGTTGGCCTTTCTCACGAAGTCGTTTAGCAAATTCTCCCGCGTGCGTTTTAACGCGGTCGGACCTGGGTTGCTGAAGACATCCGCGTCTGCCGGCATTCCTGGTTACGTCGATTCATTTCTCTTTGCGGAACAGGTGATTCCTCGCGGCCAGGCCGTGCAAACGCAAGAGGCCGCCAACGTTGCCGCATTCCTGCTCAGTCCACGATCGTCAGGCATTGTGGCTCAGACACTGGTGGTGGATGCGGGTATGTCCACTAACTATTTCGACGGTTCGGTGATTGAACGCGCGATGCGCGATCCGTAACAAGACCGAGCTACCGCTCGGTCTTGTTACGGATCGCTCCCCGACCAACCTGCGGTCGGTGCCCGTCGCTAGAACTTGACTCAAATAGGACAAGTTTTCGACCATAAGGAGACTAACAACGGATCTGTCATGCTGCATCTTCTTCGCTCACGGCAGACCCTTCGTTGTGGCGGGTCCTGCAAAACGACTGGCTATCCAGTAAGATCACTTAACGCCGCGCGAAACAGCATCGCTGACAGCCGTTCCTGATCAACGGCGGATTCATGCCCAACAGCACACGACCAAATATTCTCTGGTATTGCACCGATCAGCAACGCTTCGACACGATCGGCGCCTTGGGGAACCCACATGTCGTAACGCCCTCGATCGACCGCCTGGTTGGCGAGGGTGTGGCGTTCACGCACGCCTACTGCCAGAGCCCGATTTGTACACCGAGCCGATCCAGTTTTATGACAGGGCTTTACCCGACTCGGGTGCACAACACGCGTAACGGCAACGAGACCTTTCCTACCTGGCCCCCGGTGATCACTCGACTAATCGCCGACGCCGGTTACGAATGTGGTCTGATCGGTAAGTTCCATTTACAGAGCGCGGGGCATCGCACCGAACCGCGGATCGACGACGGTTTTTCATACTGGAAATTCAGCCATGCGCCGCGCGACGACTGGCAATCGGGGCATGACTACGCGGATTGGGTGCGAGCACAAGGGGGGGACTTGAATGCGCTCCGTGAGAGTGACATACGGGTGCCGACTGAACTGCACCAAACGACCTGGGCTTCGGAACGGGCACTGGAGTTTATTCGGCAACCGCACGACACACCTTGGTTGTTGAATGTCAATATCTACGACCCACACCTCCGTTCATTCCGCCCAAGTCGTATGCCGATCGGTTTAATCCGAACAAGATGCCGGGGCCATATTTTCGCGAATCAGACTTGGCGCAGCAGGCGCGGTTGAGCGAAATCGACTTTCAGGGGATCGCCGAACGACCCGACCAGAACGCAGCGTATCTGCAACAGTCCCACTACTACGCGATGATCGCGCAGATCGATGACCAGTTCGCGAGAATCCTGGACGTTCTTGAAATAACAGGGCAACGCGACAACACGGTCATCATCTTTACCAGTGACCATGGTGAAGCGCTTGGTGACCACGGGCTATTTCAAAAAGGCTGCCGCTTTTACGAGGGCCTCGTGCGTGTTCCATTGATCTTCTCGTGGCCTGGCCGGTTTGGCAATAACGTGCGCGCGTCGGCGCTTGTTGAACTGCTGGACATGACTTCGACGATTGTCGAATTGGCGGGGCTTAATTTGCCCGATTACATGCAAGGCAGGTCGCTTCAACCCATCTTGCGCAGCGCGGCACCGGCCGACCATTTGCGAGGATTCGTTCGTAGCGAGTACTTCGACGCACTCGATCCGTTCTTCACTGGTGGTAGCGGGGCCTACGCGACGATGTACCGTGATGCGAGATACAAACTGTCCGTGTATCACAGCCACGGCCTTGGCGAGCTCTACGATTTAGATGAAGATCCATGGGAATTCCATGACCTTTGGGATGACCCTGCGAGTCAGGCAAAGAAATCGGAACTTGTGCAGGCGAGCTTCAATGCGCATGTGCTGACGACCACCGACGTGGGGTCGCGGCGCATTGCCCCAATGTGACATGAGTTGTTGTTCGCAGAGCGAACATCGACGATCATTGACTGGCCTGCCCTAACGAATTCGCCTAGGGGGTGGGGAACGCGTTTCGACGGGCGGGCGCGTTTCTCCCACGCTGCGCAGACCAAAGGCGATCACGCTGCCTGCCACAAAACCCCCAATATGTGCCCACCAGGCCACGCCACCGGTCGGCAACCCCGAGGTAATCGAACCAATCGCGTCGATGGTACCCTGAAAAAACTGCATCAAGAACCAGATTCCCAGAAAGAGCGGGGCAGGAAGTTCAATGATCTGGATGAGGAAGATGATAGGAATCAAGGTCACGACGCGCGCGTGCGGGTAGAGTACGAAATATGCACCCATCACGCCCGCAATGGCACCGCTGGCACCGATCGTTGGGATTGGCGAACCGGAATTAAACGCCAGGTGCGCGCCGCTGGCCATCAGCCCACAGAACAGATAGAAGACGAAATATCCCAAATGGCCGATGCGGTCTTCGACATTGTCTCCAAAAATGTAAAGGATCCAAACGTTGCCAAGGAAGTGCATCCACCCGCCATGCAGGAAAATGCAAGTCAACAGGGTTAACCATGGAGTAAATGGTGGCGCGGCGATCTCTCGTTGCTGAATCTGAATTTGCCCGCCGACCTGCTGCTGCTCTTCGATGGCGATTGGCTCGCCCGGCTGAAACACTCGCACCGGAATCATGCCGTACCGTTCGATTAGATCGGCGCGCCCATCGGTCTCGTCACGAAGTTGACCGATAAATGCTAACGCGCACAGGCCAATCATGGTGTAGTTAACCACCGGTGTCGTGCGCGAGGGAATGTTGTCTCGAAGAGGAATCATGCTGAAATTCTAAATCCTCGATTCGACCCAAGGAGTCCATTGACACTTCACCGGTCATCGTAGCGGGATTTCGTAGAATTGCGAAGCCAAGCAATCCAGCGAGACGACGCCCTCGCACGCCAGAGTTTCACAGCAACGGCGAGTGACGTGAAATGAAGGACCAACTCTGGCCCACAACTGCCTTTCGTCAAATAGCGAGTTTCTCTAAGATTCTAGTGAGGCTGTGCCTCAGACCGGCGCGAGCTATCGCTCCGTTGGGGCGGCCCGCTCCCCGAAAAACCTGCGGACGGTGCCCGTCGCTGAAAACTTGAATCACTTGTAACGAAGAACCTGATACGAGCTTTTCTGGTATGACGGTTCGGTGTCGAACCGATCGTACTGGGGCGAAACGTGAAGTCTGCCCTGGAGTCCAGCGATTTATGCCGACGGTCGATGAAGCACTGCAGATCGGGTGGAAGCAGCACCAGTCAGGTGATGTCCGCGGGGCCGAACAGGTCTATCGGCAGGTTCTACAGGTCGCGGCATCCAACGAGAACGCTTGGTGTTTTCTTGGCATGGTCTGCCATGATCAGGCGCGCTATGAAGATGCCGTGGAAGCGTATGGCCGTGCTCTGGCAATTCGGGCAGACTTTCCCGTCGCACTAAGCAACTTGGGAAACACACTGAAGCAACTCGGCCGCCTGGATGAAGCCATCGCAAGCTGCCAGAAGGCGCTGGAATACAATCCCGATTATTCGACTGCATACAACAATTTGGGTGTTGCCTATGTTGCGAAGGGCGACATGGATGCGGCGAAGGCGACCTTTGAAAAGTCGCTCGAGCTGATGCCCGATGGTGTCGTCGCGCATTCGAACTTGGGAGCCGCACTGGTCCGCCAGGGTGATTTCAAAACTGGCACGGAGCAATCCGAGGCGGCGTTGAAGATCGACCCCAAGTACGCCGAAGCCCACAAGAATCTTGCCATTGTCTGGCTGCTGACGGGCGATTTTGAGCGCGGCTGGCCGGAATACGAATGGCGTTGGCGGTGCCCGGAGAATTCTCTGCCATCGATCAGCCAGCCCATGTGGGACGGCTCGCCGCTGCAGGGGCGCACGATTCTCCTGGTCGCCGAACAAGGGCTCGGCGATACCCTGCATTTCGTTCGGTACGCCAAACTGCTGAGGCTGCAGGGGGCACACGTGATCGTCGCGGCGCAGAAGCCTTTGCTACCGATCCTGGCCGAATGCCCCGGAGTCGATCAGTGGGTCGAACTTGACGGCACCTATCCGGCATTTGACACCTGGGCACCGTTGGTCAGCCTGCCAGGGTTGGTCAAGACCACGCTCGCATCGATCCCCGCTGAGATTCCCTATCTGACGGCCGATCCGGCGTTGGTGCAGACGTGGTCAGATCGTCTGGCTGTGTATCCAGGATTTCGCATTGGAATCGCCTGGCAGGGAAGTGCCGATTTTCACGCGGACCGGCAACGTTCCATTGCATTGGGGCTGTTCGCTCCGTTAGCGGAGATTCCAGGAGTCCAGTTGTTCAGCCTGCAGAAGGGTTTCGGCAGCGAACAGATTGCGGCGCTTAATGGACAGTTTGACGTCGTCGACTTTGGCGACGAACTCGATGCAAACGCAGGGCCATTCATGGACACTGCCGCGATCATGCAGTGTATGGATCTCGTTGTGTCTTCCGATACCAGTGTGCCGCATCTAGCTGGCGCGTTGGGCGTCGAAATCTGGATGGCGCTTTCCTTGTCGCCTGACTGGCGATGGCTGTTGGACCGTGATGATTCCCCCTGGTATCCGTCGATGCGGCTATTTCGGCAACGGACAATGGGAGATTGGAACGACGTCTTTCAACGGATCGCGACGGCCTTGCGACCGCGTGCTGAAAGCAAATGCGGCGTAAGAAACATCGTCACTGCGGACCAGCAACCCGTTGTCGACACAATCAGTCATGAACGACCAGCTTCAATTGACGCCGAGCGCCATGACTCGACACCAATTCACATCGCCGGCTTTAACCGGTTGCACACATGCCAGCATGGTGTGCTGCTGTTCAACAAGAACGACATGTACATCGGCCGGTCGCTAGAACGCTACGGTGAGTTTTCTGAAGGAGAGCTTGAGTTTTTCGAATCAGTTGTCCGGCTTGGCGATACCGTGGTTGAAGCCGGGGCGAATATTGGCGCACACACCGTGCGGCTAGCCCAACTCGTTGGGGAAGCGGGAAAGGTGCATGCCTTCGAGCCGCAGCGGGTCGTCTTTCAGTCGCTGTGTGCCAACGTCGCGCTCAACGGGCTTGCCAACGTGTTCTCGCATCATGCCGCGCTGGGGCGGGAGCCCGGGCAGTTGATCGTTCCAGCGTTGGATTACGGCAAAGAGAATAACTTTGGTGGTCTGGGCTTGGGGGGCTATTCGCGTGGCGAACCCGTTGCGGTCGAGACGATCGACGGTCTGCAGTTGAGCAGCTGCGGCTTTATCAAGATTGATGTCGAAGGGATGGAACAGGACGTCGTGCAGGGCGCGCGAGAGACCATCTTGCAACATCGGCCAGTGCTGTATGTCGAAAACGACCGTGCCGAGCATTCAGCGGCACTGATCGCGCAGATCATGGGTCTGGGGTATCGCCTGTACTGGCACTTGCCAAAGATGTTCCGCGCAGATAACTATTACGAGAATTCAGCCAACGTCTTTGGCGAAATCGTCTCGGTGAACATGATCTGTGTCGATGAAGACTCGGAGCTGGTCTTCGGAGATTTGCGATTGATCACCGAGCCCGAAAGCGACTGGAGCAGTCAACAATAACCCGGAATTCATCTAGCAGGAGATCGCTTTGTGACTTTGAGATCGACGATACCTGTAGAGACGGCGCCTGGCGAACTGATCGACAAGATCACGATCTTGGAGATCAAGGCTGAAAGGATTCAGGACGCGGAAAAGGTCCGAAACGTCCAGGTCGAATTGCAAACGCTGGCCAACGCGCGAGATCAAGCGATTTCAGCTACGGCAGAACTGGAAGAATTGACCGTGCAACTCAAGTCGGCCAATCAGCAGTTATGGGACATTGAAGACGATATTCGCGACTGCGAACGCGAGAAGGATTTCGGCGACAAGTTCATCCAACTTGCCCGCTCCGTCTACCGCAGCAACGACCGTCGGGCTGCCCTAAAACGCGAGATCAATGAACTGCTCGGGTCACATCTGATTGAAGAGAAGTCGTACTCGGACTACGAGTGACCGTTGAGTCATTTTGGCAACCCTTGTCCACGAAGCTTTTCCGCCAGAGCGTCGCAATATGCGGTCTGGTCTGATATTTCCGTTACGGAAGGGAAAATAAAGGTGGAGACGGGCCGCTGCGGAGATACTCCCTCTCCGTTTTTCTTGACAGAATTTCGATCTCTTCTATTCTGAAGGTTGGGCAGAATCTTGCGATTCAACGATTTTCTCAACTGTTGTTGCTCCGGAGTCCAACTCAGATGCCACGACACTTGTTCGCCGAAAACGCTGTAGACCGCTGCTGGCAGTGGATCCGGCAATTGCTGTGTGCCGTTCCGCCGGCGCGGCACGGAAGACGACATGGTGTATTTCAATTCGAATTGCTGGAAGCTCGGCGCGTGATGTACGGTGCCGACGTTCTTGGCCTGGGTGAAGGCGAATCTGGTGTCCAGGTCGAGGAATTCGCGTTAACCGATGTCAACCCGAATTCCGTCACGTTCAATCAACCTGTTTCGCCCCGCGACTTTTTGCAGCAGGCTTCTGCTTGGTATTTTGGTCATTCGACGTGAGGCTACTGTCGTGGCCAGTTTGGCTACCTGAACCAGTTGCAGGCCGAGCTCGAAGCGGATCTTCCTGCGTTGGACATTCAGATTTTGGGGATCAACGAAGTCGGCCACGATTCGGGAAATGCATCGATGACCGAGGGCAGGAGCCTGCCTTGGCTACAAGATATCGACGCCAACAGCAACCAAGTGTCCGACGTATGGACGGAGCAGTGGAATGTTGTCTTCCGAGACGTCGTGATCGTCGACTCGGAAAACCAGGAGTTGGGTGCATTTAATGTGACCACCTATAACTTGGCTGATGCGGAGAACTACGCCACATTACGTGACATTTTGGTGGATGTCGCTTCCGACCAGCCGTTTTGGCAAAACGAAGACAATCCGCTGGACGTGAATGGCGATGGCTTTGTCTCGGCAGCGGGTGACGTATTGCCCTGTGTCAACGAGCTGAACAACCGTTTTAGGACGAACGAACTCGGGCAACTGCCGGCGTTGCGGCTGCCGCCTGATCTCAACGAGTCGTACTTTGACGTAAGCGGAGACAGGATCATGTCGGTCCAGGCCGATGTGTTGCCGATCATCAATTTCCTCAACAACCAGGCCGAATCTGAAGGTGAGTCGCCGCCGCCGACTGGCGTAAACGCCGACGGTGGGACGCCAACCGTGTTCGTACTACAAACTGGCTCGTCGGCCGACACCACGTCCGCAGACGTCCTGGCTGATCCGTTGTCGATTCCCGTGGGGGCAGCTGCTTCGCGCTTCGGTGTGTCAGTATTCGGTTCACGAAGCGAGGAGTTGGTAGCCAACTTCGCTACACCGCCCGTTCTGCGAGATTCTGGCATGGGGAGATCGGATTCGTTGGGCTCCTTGCGGTTGTTTGCCGCGACCGGCGGCAGCGATGACGATAGCTCGACGAGTTTGTCGTTGAGCCGCCCCACGCAGCAGCAATCAGTTGCGACGGAACTGAATGAAGAAGTTGACGATCTAGACGTGCTTGCCGCCGATGTCGCCGCCATCTGGTCCTGGACATAGAGCGTTCTTCGAATCTGCGGGCCGATCAGGTTCGCGCTGGCGCAGCTTTCGTCCGTCAACCCTGTGGCGAAGGCTGGCAGCAGTGGACGCCAGATTGACGGCCCGCTCGCATCGACGACCAGATTCTCTGGCACCGCCTGGGCTTTCCAATCGAAAACGCCGTGGTGCGCACGCCGGCGTTCTTCCTGTAGGACGTACGGTTCGGATCCTGGGTACAGTTGACAAACCAGGGCGGCACGCGCACCATATCAAAGCTGTTTTCAACACCACGGAGAGGTGAGCATCGCTTCTCCGTGCTTTCGTTGGCACGCCGAATCTTCTCTACCAACTCTTCTCTACCGAATCTTCTCTACCAGGAGTGCCATCATGGCGAAGGCCATGATGCTGACAATGGCATGAGCCTTTTCCGCCCTGCTGCAATGAGATGGCAGGGCATATACATTGAACCGAGATGTTCGATCGCGGATATGCGCAAAGTCACTGACCGGCCTGAAAAAAGAGATCCGAATCTCAGGAGAAAATCGATGACTATTAAAACTGTGACCTTCCTGAAGCTCGGCCTGGTCGCCACGTTGCTGACCCCGGTTTTGCTGAAGGGACAAGATTCATCTGGCCAGGCCGAGGACGAGGCGGCGATTCGGAAAGTTGGCACCGAGTACGTGGCAGCGTTCAAGAAGCATGATGCCAAGGCACTTGCGAGCTACTGGTCGCCAGAAGCTGTCTACGTGAATCGAATGACTGGTGAAAATGTCGTTGGCCGCGAAGCGATCCAGCAGCAGTTCGAGGCACTTTTCAAGTCGCAGGGCGAATTGCAGCTTGCCATCAGCGTCCAGTCAATCCAGTTCATTTCGCCCAACGTAGCGGCCGAACATGGTGTAGCGACGTTTGTGACGCCGAATGCCGCTCCGGAGGAAGTCGGTTATACCGCCGTTTACGTGCAGAGAGATGGTAAATGGCTGCTTGACCGAGTTACCGATAAGGACGCGCCCGCCGATCCGCCCAGCTACGAACAGCTGAAGCAACTTGAATGGATGATCGGCCGTTGGGTCGATAAAGACGACAATGCAAGTATCGTCACAGAGTGCAGATGGACAAAAAACAACAGCTTCATTGTCCGTTCATTCGCCATCTCGATCGAAGACCGAATCGACATGTCGGGAATGCAGATCATTGGATGGGATGCTGCCTCGAAGAAAGTACGCTCGTGGACGTTCGATTCCGAAGGCGGATTTTCCGAAGGACGATGGAGCAAGAAGGGAGACCGCTGGTTCATTGAGAAGACGGGTATCATGGCCGACGGAAGCAGAGCCTCGGCCGTAAATATCGTCACATATGTTGATGACAACGCCTTTAAGCTGCAATCGACGCAGCGAAGCTTGGCGGGAGAGTTACTTCCCAATGTCGACGAGGTCTTGGTTGTCCGGCAGTAACGTACGCGGTATCGGATCCCATCACGAAAACAAATCTCATACGAGGTATTCCCATGAAACGTCTTCCTGTCTTTTTGATTGGTTCTGTGGCAATCTGTTGTCTGTTCTTCGGTGACGCACTTGCTCGCGGTCCTGGC
>JASLPZ010000449.1:0-4982 GCA_030744725.1 Pirellulaceae bacterium | reverse complement strand
TCTTTTGCTCCGCGAAAGCACGTTCCTTTCGCGGAGCGAAAGGCGACTATCGGAAAGTAATTCCTCGAACGATCCTACAGCGAATCGGTGTGCGCTCAAGCGCGAGCCTCAACCACCAGGAAACGCTTTTATGTCGGCCGTGCAGACATTCTCGACCGTGCGAACGGAAATCAACGGCATTTCGGTACAGAATCTTGCCAAGTCATTCGGGACGCCCACGTACGTTTACGACGCGGCCAAGATCGCTCAACGGATTACCGACTTACAGGCCTTTGATGTGGTTCGATACGCGCAGAAAGCCAATTCGAATCTAGCGGTGCTAGATTGGGTCCGCCGCCAAGGCGCGGTCGTCGACGCGGTCAGCGGATTTGAAATTCAACGGGCCTTTGCGGCGGGTTTTGTTGCGGGCAAAGAGCCTCCCGAGATCGTCTACACAGCCGACATCTTTGACCAGTCGACCTTGGATCTGCTCGTCACGCACGACATCCACGTCAACTGTGGTTCGCCCATGATGATCGACCAATACGGCGAGCGGGCACCGGGACGCAACATCACATTGCGGATCAACCCAGGGTTTGGGCACGGCCACAGCCAGAAAACAAATACAGGTGGCGAACAGTCCAAGCATGGTATCTGGCACGATCAAATCGATGACTGCCTGCGCCGTGCCGACCAGCATGGGCTCGGTGTGACCGGTTTGCACATGCACATCGGTTCAGGTACCGATCTCGATCACTTGGCTCAAGTTTGCGGCGCGTTAGAAACAACGGCACTCGGTGTTGGACGCAGTATTACCACAGTCAGCGCTGGTGGTGGATTGCCCACGCTCTACCGCGGTGACGAAGAGCCGGTTGATCTGCAGCGCTACTTCGATTTGTGGGATGCCACGCGCAATCGTCTTGAAGGCGAATTTGGTCACAAGATTTCGCTCGAAATCGAACCAGGACGCTACCTGTCGGCCGAATGCGGTTTCTTGATCACTGAGATTCGCGCCATCAAGAAGATGGGCAATAACTTGTTCTATCTGGTTGATGCAGGCTTCAATAATCTGGCGAGACCAATTCTGTACGGTTCGTACCATCCGATGTCGATCTGCGCTCGCGCCGGCAATCCCGATCCGCACCATCAGGACGTCGTTGTCGGCGGTCCGCTGTGCGAATCAGGAGACATCTTCACGCAAACGGAAGGTGGTTTTGTCAGCAGTCGTTCGCTGCCCGTGGCTACGGTTGGCGACTACTTGATCATCGAATGCGCCGGGGCGTACGGTTTTGTGATGTCGTCCAATTACAACTCCAAGCCGATGGCGGCCGAAGTGTTGCTACGGGATGGCAAGCCACATCTGGTTCGAGCCCGCCAGTCGTTCGACGACGTAATTCGGGGCGAGAGCATTCCGCAGTGAGCCATAGTGGTGGAAGACGCACCGATCTGGCCGATTGACAGGAATCCATTGACGGCTACAGATCTGCTGATCCGGTGTCGCACTGCAAGGCCCTGTCGCACGGTTTGCGCCATGGTGGGAGCCACCGGGTCAATTCGCTCCAGTATGCTTGGCTGACGTCCGATGACTACCTATACTTGAGAAGCTCGGCATACCCAGCAGGGTAGTCTATCTGGTTGTGAGGCTTGAGGTTAACGCTTTCGGCCAAGCGGCCATCTGGACGCAACATACCAATGACGTCGCGGCGGCGCCCCACTGGGCGGCGTGGCGGATTGACCGGAATCGTGAGACGAAGGGTTGTTCTATGGCCAAAAAAGGGCCGCGGAAGAAGCTTCCAAAGGAAGTCGCCGTCATCAATGCCGACAACTGCACCGGCTGTGAATCATGCCGCGAACTATGCCCCGTCGATTGCATTGAATTGCGGACGATGAAGCTGGGCCTCAAAGGCACCCAATCGTGGTGTGAAATCGACTTGGAACGTTGCGTCGGTTGCGAAGTGTGCGTCCACATCCCACAAAAGAAGACGAACCCGTATGAGCTGCTGGTCTGTCCTTGGGAGGCGATCGAAATGGTTCCGACGGAACTTCTGGCGCAAACGGTGGCACAAATTGGCGGTCCGCCCGAGTACATTCATGAAAACTGGGATCGCATCGTCGGTACGGCACAACATCTGGCCGAACTCAAGGCCGGAGCATAATCGCACCCCGTCACGCTATCGACGACGCGACGGTCAATTCAGCTTCGTCACACACGCCTTGAGATATTCGATGCTTTCGCTCGCCAGTGCTTCGACGCCCGGGTCGTAGTCGAACACTTCGACCGACACCCAGCCGTCGTATCCAACGTCTTGCAACGCCTGCAGAATTGGCACGAAGTCGATCTCCCCCATTCCTGGTCCACGCTTGTTCGCGTCGTTGGCATGAAAATGAATCAGGTGCTTCGCGCTATCACGGATAATCTCCGGGATCGGCTTCCCTTCGCTCGACATCGCTTTGACATCCAGGTGCAGCTGGCAGTTCGGCGAATCAACTAGATCGATCAGTTGGATGCCGGACTCCGCTGTCAAGAGAAAATCGCCTTCGGCAGGCCCCAACGGTTCGACTGCCAGCGTGACGCCGCACTCCTCCATGACCGGCACGGCCCGCCGGATGACATCGGCGGCCAGCTGCAACGCCTGGCCATGATCGACTCCATCCAGCAGGTTGCGCTGCATGGGTGAACCGAGGACCAGGATGTTGCCGCCAAGATCACGGCACAATCGCGCGAGTTCCGCCAGGTACTCGCCGGTTCGTTTTCGCACGTCTTCGTCTGGGCTGGTCAGGTAGTAACCTTCGGTAAACGCCAACAACCAATGCAAACCGATCGGTTCCAGACCCGCGTCCTCGGCCTGCTGACGAACTTCAGCGCGCTGCGCCGCGGTGATATTATATGCATTTTTGTTGATCGTGAACGGCGCATACTCGATGCCCGTATAACCCAATTCTCGTGCGAATTGGAAGGCCCGCTCGAATGGCCAGTCCTGAAACGTCTCGTTGCAAACTGCGAACTTCATTTGACTTGATCCTTTTGCGTTGGTGGGACTGTGGCCATCGTACCAGACGGGATGGCAGCCGGTCTAACTGTCCTGGACAGGATCACATACGTTCCATTTGTCAATAGTCTGCCGGCACACGGTCACTTTGCGGGCGGTCTCACCGCGTAACGGTCTTTCCGGACACGTGGCGACTGTGGGACCAAGAATGTCTTGACAAGTAGGCCCATCGCCATCCCTGACAACAAGACAAACAAGAATGGCCAGGGTGCGAGGACCTGCTCGAATTCATGAGACAAATTCATGCCGAAGACCGCGGCGATAGTCGCCATTGGCAGAAATAGCGCTGCCAGGATATTCAGCCGGCGCGTAGCGACCGCCTGGTGCTCGGCTTGTCTGGCGATCGCAAATTGCAAACCGTGGTCGGCATCCTCGTACACCAAGTCGGCAGCGCGTTCGATGCTGCCAGCCTGGTTGCGACAGGAGATGAGCTCGCGATCGTCCGGCACCGCTTCACGACCTTCCTGTAGCGCAAGGTGTAGATTGTGGCTCGCACGGCGCAGTGGAGAAATCGCGTGACGAATTCGAAAATAGTCCTCCGATCCTGAGGCCTGGCCTTCGAGTTTGTCCAACTGATCCACGGCCATGGAATACTCCGTCAGATGCGTTTGTAGGGCAGTGATGCCGGAACCCAGGCAATCCGATTGCCAAGAGCCGTCGGGCGCTCGCCAGAATAGTCGCAAGTTCCGTTCCGCTGAATCTTCAGTCGGCAATTCATGCAGAATCAATAACAGGTGCCCGTCGGATACCATGGCCCGTTGTCTTCCAGCGACGTCGCCTAATCGCTGGCGAAATATTTCGGGGACATTCCATTTGGGCGAAATCGAAGCTTTTCGTGGCATGAGCGAACTCCTTGGTACCAGACCGGTGTGTCGTCTGTGCGTGAATTGAGTTTAGCAGGACGTTGTGTCATTGCAGTGATCTGCGATCGGTTTTCTACATCCAAGTGATATTCTCTCGGCCATCGCCTTTCTTGGCTGATTTGGCGGCTGATTTGCGGCTGAAACAAGGAGTGACAACATCGCAGTTCCCAGGTTGTATTCCATCGTGATCGGACATTGACTAAGCTAGTCAGCGATCGTTGTCTGTGCGTCACCTGCTCCAATGCGGTCCAATTCGAAAGCAGAATACCCCACGGAACGCCCCTACACACCCAAAGACCTGCTCGCAACAGTCTATTTTCATCTGGGGATTGACTGTAGGTGGACGTTCAAAGACTGCACGGGCCGCCCGAATTCGGTTTTGAGCGAAGGCGAGCCGATTCGAGAGTTGATCTAGGTGCCGTTACGCTCGATGCGCTAATCCCACCACCAGTTGCGATCATCCGCGGAAGCCGCCTTCAACCTCATTGCCACCAGCTTCGGATCCTCTACGACCTTCTCCAGCGGCGACCACGGATCAATTTTGACACCACCTGAAACGGCGACGAACCAGCCTCGTCGTCCTCGAATCAGACTCGCGTGCGAATCGATCATCTTGGGCACCTGGAAACGCGGACCTCGACTCGTTGCCAAACTGGTCGAGATTGGTGGTAGGCAGCCAGCGGTGCTCGCCAGTTCATATTTGGTGATCAGCGCCGCCACGACAGCCAGATCGATACAGTTTCTCAGTTCAGCAAAGACGGGAACGGCTTCGCCGAGCGGACCATAGTTTTTCGTCATTGCATCGGCCCACTGGGAAGCCAATTGGCCTGCGCGCCCCGTCTCGACGATGCGACCCGACGCGCTCAGATATCCTTCTTCGGTCATTGCCTTGACACCTTGTCCGCTAAGCTGCCAGGCAAGTCCGTCGGGGCTCTTCCGCAACGCATCGTAGTCGGCGGCCAACCACCAGCGTGGTGAAGCGACCCGCGACGGTCGAGCTTGTTGAGTCCTAATTGGACAGCGCCAGTTTACCGTCCTGGCCCTTGAAATCATGTAGTTTTTGACATTGGGATCAAGGGATGCAGGATTT
>JASLPZ010000448.1:0-5011 GCA_030744725.1 Pirellulaceae bacterium | reverse complement strand
AGCACTAGCTCTGATGGACTTGTGGGTCCGCTGGTGGACGATCGGGCTGTAAGCGACTTCCTTTTACCTGTCGATCCCGCTGGCAAAGTGAGAGTTAGGTCCTTTCCAATCTTGCTCTGATCTTCGAACGACTGGGCATTGATCCAATGGGGTTACTTCTTCTTCTTCCCCTTGGGAACTCGGAAGGCCGTCTTGAATACAGCCTCGCTGAAGAGCTTCTCCAGCTGCGCATCACTTTCCAACTTCGCCGTGGCCTCTTTACAGTTGGGGCAGCAGAAAGCCACTTCGGCTTTGCCCAAGGTAAGCTTGAACTCTTTCTTGTGTGGCTTACCACTTACCGGGCAGGCCTTCTGGCGTGCCTGCTTGGTGGCGACTAGTTGGGCGTTTGCTTTGGTTGCGAACTTCTTCGTGTTCTCTTTGAACGCTTCAGGACAACCGGCACACCCAAAGAAGACGCGTGCACCCTTGTATTCAACAAAAGCATCTTTGCTTACGTCCATCTTGCAGAACAAGCACTTGATGCCATCAAGCTTGATCTCTCGCTTATCTTTCTTTTGAGCACCAACCTGCGAAGAGAGGCCCAGCAGTGCAACAGCTAGTGCGCCGACAACAAGATGACGATTCAACATCTGAGATCTCCTGAATTTAGCCCGAGATTGTTCATTCAATTAACATGACGTGAGACCCTACGAATTATATTGTCGTAGCCAAAGTCCTTCCGTGCAAGGCTCGCCGCTGGGGGATCACCGCACGTTGAACGCCCGCCTCGTGTGACAAGATTGTCTGCGATATCTGCTTTGGCTGGGGATGCTCGAACGGCGAACTCGACCGCGCGCTGGACTTGCCCGGGGACGGTGTTTCACTTTGCGTGAACGAAGAATCGACACGTTTGCTGACCGTATGCCACTTGCTCTTGGGCCAACGGTACAAAAACCGTGTTTGGTAAGAGGGTCTTCTCGACAACTCCTGGCGAAGAGGCCAATCAAATCATCGATCTGATTCTCGACGAAGTGACTGGCGCGGATATCAGCCAAGCGCATTCTCGCCTGCCCGCCACAGCCCTGTATATGTCCTGGAAGTTCCTCAATTGGTTCGTGCTGGAAACGACTCCCATCGACCATCCCGCCGTCGAGGAACTCGGTGGATTCTTCTACAACACGCAAGCCGACGGGGACAACTACAGTGTGCGCGAATTGCTGCGAAAGATCTTCAAATCTCAGTTCTTCTACGATCGGGCTCATCGGTATGCGATGTACAAGCATCCCATGGATTACATGGTCATGGCGGCGCGTAACATCGAATTGGAAGAGTTCAGTTACGTGACAAAATGGCCAGGCAACAAAGTCAATGTACCGGTGTGGACCGCTGAAATGGGTATGCAACTGTTCGGAGCGCCGAATGTTTCAGGCTGGACCCATGGCCGAGCTTGGATCAATTCGGGCAATCTGATTGCTCGCTTCAACCTGGCCAACAACATGTCGTCGGTTGATTACATGACTGACGAGTACTGTGATAATCTGATCGCTAGCGGGCATGTGGATTCGCAGACGGATACGGCAGGCATTATTGAGTTTTTCCGCGCACGGCTACTTCAAACCGATTTGCGGCCCAGGGAAACGGCAGCCCTCGAAGACTTGATGGCCGCAGTGGCAACCAATGCCCGCGAACCGTCCGACGTTTACCGCCGCCAGGTACGCGGTTGTTTCCACGTCATGATGACGCTCCCCGGATATCAATTGAAGTAGCGGAGGATCTCGGATATACGAATGACACGACGCGATGCGCTAGCTCCCATCGGACTCGCATACGACCCGAAATCCCTTCACCTGACGATCTCGACCAATCGAGCGCGGCCTTCGACGAGGATCAACTCGCGATCCGCGGCGACATCCGAGAACTCCTCAACCGTGCCCGAGGGCCAGCGGACCACCAGTTTTGTGGCTGTGCTGGCGTCTTCTAGTCCAAATATGAGCTGGCGTTGGTTCGAGCTCTGATATCCGTCTCCTGCCGTCACCTGACCGACGCGACTCTGACCGCTCGTCGAGACAACGGTAACAGTCGCACCAATGGCATCGCGACTGGACTCTCTTCCACGAAGCTGTATGGACAGAAAATGGCCTGCCTTGGGCGTTTCGTTGCGGAGCATGGCGACTGGGGCATCCAAGTGAGTGACGGCAAAATCTTCGCGGCCATCGCGGTCGAAGTCCAAGCGCGCGAGCGCGCGTCCGAGCAGTCTCCTCATGAAATACTCGCCGATACCGACTCCACGAAGTTCGACAAATCGTCCATTTCTGTTTTCGAAGAACTGTGGACGCATCTGAAAGGCAACGTCGTTGGGTTCATCGTCGGCGATGTGTCCGTTGGCAACGACTAGATCGAGATCCCCATCTAGGTCCGCATCCAGAAACTGAGTGCCGAATCCCAGCAAGGGAAGGCTCGGCAGGTGCAGTGTGGCGGCGCTTGTTGCATCCTCGAAGTACTGTTCGTCCAGACCACGATAGAGCGTGTTCGGCTCGTCGTAGAAGTTGGTGACGAATAGATCGAGGAGCCCGTCCGCATCAGCGTCACCGACGGCTATTCCCATGCAGGCCTGGCTGAGTCCGTTGCGGTCGAAAGCCAGTCCCGCCAAGCCAGCGCGATCTTCAAAGTAGGGCATCTGTCCTCGTCGCGACCGAGTAACATAGAAGTGGTTGGCCGTCGTATCGTTCGCGACAAAGACGCTGAGCTTTCCATCTCCCTCAAAGTCGGCGACGACAATCCCCAGTCCTCTTCCGTCGGGCGCTACAATACCCGCCTGGGTTGTACTGTCGGAAAACCGGCCATCACCCAAATTTAAAAAGAACCGGTCCGGCTCGGGGGGAAAGTCTCTTGGTCGGCAAGAAAGTCCGGTCGTATGATGACCGTTGCAGAGTACCTCAAAGATCTGTTCACCGCCGAGGTAGTTGACTTCGTAGATATCTGGCAACGAATCCCCGTTCAGATCTGCAATTGCACAACTCACTGTCCACTTCTTTCCGCCGATTCCCGCCTCCGAAGTGACGTCCGAGAAGGTCCCGTCGCCGTTGTTTTGATAGAGCCTATTTTCGCCTACGTTGGCCACAAACAGATCCGGGAAACCATCCGAGTTGAAATCCCCCGCGCTTGTGCCTTGGCTGAAGCGGTCATCGCCCGTGTACGCTGCAGTGGTCACACGCTGAAAACTCTCGCCTCCTCGGTTCCAGAACAGTTGGTCAAGATGGGCGGCCTGACCGTTGCCTTTGGGCGATGGCGCTGCTTGGGCGAAGTAGATGTCCGGCCAGCCATCCAAGTCGAAGTCCACCACTGCGATCCCGGCCCCAAAGATTTCGAAAAATCGACGCGCTCGGTGAACCGGCCCGTCCGCCCCAATGAAGCTGAAGTCGATACCACGCAGTTTGGCAACATCGGAAAAGCGAATGACCTTTGCGTCCCTTGAAAGGTCAGGGCGAGGGCTGGAGGGGTCGGGAGTGAATGAAGGAAGTGGATAGCCCTCCAGGTTCAGGTCCAGCACCGGGTTTGACTCAGCGAGGACGATCGGTGAGTCTGGTGTTAAGCGGGCACGAAGTTCGCGGGCTTTTGCGCTGGAGGCCAGGTCGTCACGATCCACACCGACGACGGATTGATACCAGGCAGCCGCCTCGTGGAGGCGGCCTAGCGATTCCAATAGCTCGGCAGCCCTCGTCCAATTCTGTACCGAGTTAGGGACGTCGTACACATCGTCAACAGTCCTGGCGAGCTCGTCGAGCAACCCAGCCCGGGACGACAGTTCCAAAGCTAGAGCGTCTTCGCCCAACGAAGCGAGGACAATCGAGAGTTGGTACATGGCCCGGTGATGAACAGGGTCGCGTTTCAATGCTTCGCCGAAACAGCGAGCCGCGGCTTCATGATCCGCTCGCAGTTTTGCCCACATCCCGCGCACAACCCAAACGTCCGGATGCTGGTCAGCGTCCACAGGAAGATCAGCTTGCCATTGGGCGAATGCCTGTTGCGAAGGTGGTCCTTCCAGCAACAACAATCCTCGGTCCGCGTGTGCTTCCACGAGGTCCGGCCGGGCCTCTAACGCCCGCTCGACCAACTTCGCAGCTTCACCATAGTCATGCACGAGCTTGAGGTGGCGAGCCTTCGCCAAGAGCAGGTGGGGGTTGTTGGGATCGCGTCGCAAGAAGAACTCAAGGTCCGGCGAGTCCAACAGGTCGGCCGGCTTGGCCATATACATGAGCTGTTCCGTCGTCCACGCCTTCCTTCGGAGTAACTCGTGCCGATGGGCGAGCGCCTCGTAGATGCGGCATTCGACCGACAACAGTTGGATCAACTGCAATCTGGCAGCGTGGAACCCAGGCTCGAACGTTAGCGCGCGATTGAAGTACTCCTCCGCGTCAGACGGGCGGCCTCGGTCCAAGGAAACCTCGCCCATGAGGAGGTAGTCACCGGCCGTCGAAGCACTGGCTGACTCGATCCATCGCAGGTGGCCAATTGCCTGTTTGCTATGCCCCAGCACGCGAGCCGATTTGGCGGCGACCCGTCTTGCTTCCAGCGAGTCAGGACGATACTCCAGCAACTTGGCAGACAGCCAGTATGCTTGCGGATAGTCGTTGTTTGCCAGTGCTCGCCGAGCTTGGGTCAAATACCGCTGCTCCAAGGCGCTTTTCCAAAAGCTGCCCAAGACCACTAGACCAATGGCGGCCAAAGCAATGGCAAACATGGTCAGAAAGTACCTACGACGTTTCGAATCACGCGCAGCCATGGCGATTAGACCCGGGCCGGGAGACGCGTGCCCGCTTGAAACTACGGTCACCTCTCCCTCTGGAGGTCGTGCAGTTTTTAAGTGTTGTTTCTTAGCTGATTTACGAACATCCAAACTCTCCCTTTGGGGAGTCGGGCCGTCAGGCCTTGTCTTTACCCACGGATTTCTTTGTCAAAGAGTGCAGTGATATCAGTTATGTCATTGAATTGACAGCATGGTGAAGTTGTTGTTGATGCGTGAGTTATGTGA
>JASLPZ010000447.1:0-5019 GCA_030744725.1 Pirellulaceae bacterium | reverse complement strand
CGATGCCATCTTCCTGCTCGACCTGCCGGGTCGCAAACAGAAGGACGCGATTTGGCAGCAGTACATCGAACTGTTCGAGTTGGACAACGATCAACGACGACCAGACGACCCCAGCTGGACTGGCGCTGAAATTCGCAGTTGTTGCCGGCTCGCCGGACTGCTGGATGTTCCGCTGGTTCAGGCCAGCCAGAACGTCGTACCGATCGCGGTCACGGCGGCGGAGTCCGTCGAACGGCTACGAACTTGGGCCAGTGGCCGCTGCCTCGATGCGGACAAATCGGGCATTTACCAATGGAGTGGAACAAAGTCGGGATCTCGTCGACGTGTGAAACGTGATCCGTCGCTAAATTGACGTCCCCGACAACCGAATGAAGAAGCGATGCGAGCCGAGTCTAACCTCCAAGGTTAGGTCGGGCGTGACCAAAACAGGCACAATCACCCCCGGCATCTCTTGCCGATCTACGTCTCAACGCCGCGCAGTCGTTACCGGCTGCGCGGCGTTTCTTATGTACCGAGTTGAACTCTAACCCGCACCAGGAGCGCCATGAGCACTTCACTTCTCGACCACACTTTGGCACGACCAACAACCAACGCAACGGCGTCGGATCGTCTGCGAATGACAATGGCCGCCGCACGTCTGAGCTTCACTTGGCTCGGCGTGCGAAAGACACTGACCTCGCAGCAGAAGAATCAAGCTGCCGAATCGTTTGGTGCCGAGGGCAAGTTCTTGTCCGCAGGCAAGAAGCTACTCGACACATCACATCCGGCCTTCAAGGCGGTTACGGCGATCCGTAGTCGCGCGGTCAGCTATTGGAAAGGCGTGTCGTTGCCCTATCCAGAACCGGGCATCCGCTTGATTCGACAGGACGCGATCAACGAATTCGACAATCAGCTCGCCATTTTCCGTGACGAATTGGGCCAAGCCGTCGAAGTCCTTGATGGACGTTACGACGAAATGCGAAACGCCGCCCGTGATCGGCTGGGTGAGCTGTTCAATCCGTCCGACTATCCGCCTTCACTGGCGGGCACATTTGCGATCGAGCATGAATACCCTTCGGTCGAGCCGCCGAGCTACCTCAGGCAACTCAATCCCGAGCTTTACGAACAAGAGTGCCAACGTGTTCAGGCCCGCTTCAATGAGGCAGTTCAACTGGCGGAACAAGCTTTCATGGACGAGCTGTCCCAGCTTGTTGAACACTTGGCTGAACGGCTCAGCGGTCAGGTCGATGGTAAACCCAAAGTGTTTCGTGATTCGGCAGTCGCAAACCTGACCGAGTTCTTCGAGCGATTTGGTCAGTTGAATATTCACAGCAATCGCGAACTCGACGAACTTGTCTCCAACGCGCAGCGGGTTGTACGTGGGGTGCAACCCGGCGAGTTGCGAAACAACCAGTCGCTCCGGCACGATGTCTCCTCGCAACTCGCCCGCGTTCAGTCGGTACTCGATGGGCTGCTCGTTGATCGGCCCCGACGCAATATCCTGCGCCGGGCGCGCTGAAGGAGGTCGCCATGCAGATGGTTGTCAAACCAGATGGAGCGCTACGTTGTCTTTACGGCGAGGAAATCGACTTGCATGCGATCGGAAAGATGTCGATCGAACGCGGCTCCCACGTTGAGCCGACAAATGACGGTCATTGGATGGCAGACCTGTCGCCCGTCGATGGTCCTCTGCTCGGGCCGTTCCGTTGTCGCACGGATGCGCTGACGGCGGAACGCCAGTGGCTTGAGGAGCACTGGCTCTTCACGGTCGGCTGACGCGGGCCGTTCTCGTTGTGTGTGCCTCAAACCGAGGCGGTGTGATTTTCACGCTGCCCTGCATGGGGCGGCGTTTTCTCGTTTTCACGGAGTAAACGCAGATGGTACAGACCGAACTCGACCGACTTGTTGCCGATGCCACGGGTGAAGACGTACACGACATTCACCGTCGCGGTTTCAGTTTGGCCGACCCGGCGGAAACCAATTTCGACCCCGAGCCGGATTGTCAGCCGCCTCTGGTCGTCGACTGGGACGAGTTGGAGGCTCGGCGATATGAAACCAGTGCATGGAGACGGCCACATGAACCGACCCCAACGTGAGCGACTGCGAGATGCCCAGTCACAACACGCCAAGTCGCTAATGGTTGCCGCCACCAACGCTGCAAGCAATCACCTGAAACTATTCATGCAGCACATCCGTGGCGGCCAGCAACGAGGTGGTCGCGATTCCACGCCCTCTCCATCCCGCCGACAACGTCGGCGAATCCGAATGCGGCGATCCGCATAGAGGCTCGCGATCCGTTGTTCGCCTAACCAGAAAACCCACACACCTTACCAGCAAGGAACTCTCTATGAAAATTCTCGTTATTAACAACGACGGCGGCGGATTCGCCGACTATATGGACGTTGCCGATGGCACGACCGTCACGCAACTGTTCGAGCAACAGGTTGGCTCGGCCAAAGCCGCCAACTATCTGATCCGCGTCAACCGCCAACCATGCCCGGCGGATCAGGCGTTACAGGAGGGCGACCGGATCTCGATCACGCCTACCAAGATCGAAGGCGCGCGGAACTAAGCCCAAGTATCAGCGATCCCAATTCGTTCAGCGGCCGCCAAGTGCATCCACTTGGCGGCCGCGCGGGCGGGTACATGAGTGGAAGGACCAAAGTGATGACGCATCATGATCAGCGGCTCTTACGGCTAGCGATCGCCATTGACGCACAAGGGAAAACGGAACACGGAAAAGCAGCGCGGGCAGAGCTACCGACCGCCAGCTGGCTGCAATGTGAACGAACCCTGCGGCTGATGCACAGGGCGCACCGACGTGGCTGGCACCTCGCGGCTCAGTGGCTCGCGCGGGACTTGCGAGGCAGTCTGTTGAGATTGCCGGGCGATTTGACGGCGCTCGCTGGCGAACTTGAGCCACACGAGTGCGAGACATGCCTGACCTCAGCCCGGGACATTTACGCCGATCTGCTTGCGCTGCGCCAGGAATTCGACGAAGTCGCCTTCGATCGACGAAGACGGACCCTTTCCGTCACCACGGAGCCAATCGAATTGGACGGTGTCTACCTTGGTCCCTTTGAGATCCAACTCGATTGGAGCGATTTGACCGCTGGACATCCGGACAATTATCGGGTGGCCGCATTGGACGCCCATTCCGCCGCGTCCAACGACAGTGTCACCCATCCACACGTTCAGGACGAAGCCGTTTGCGAAGGGGAAGCCCGTCAGACAATCCACAGTGCCTTGGAGCAACGACGTTTGCTCGACTTCTTTGTGGTCGTTGCAAACCTGCTGCGAACGTACAACTCAGACAGCCCCTATGTAACACTCTCCGATTGGTGCGGCGCGGAATGCGCCGACTGCGGGGGAACCGTGTCGGATGAAGAGCGATGGACTTGCGACAAGTGTGAATCATCGGTCTGCGGCGTATGCCATCAGAGTTGCCCTGACTGCGACGACGTCTGTTGCAGTGAGTGCGTGACGACTTGCACCGGCTGTGACGAAACTCGTTGCCGATCGTGCATTTCAGACTGTTCGGTTTGCCAGGATGTGTTTTGTGAAGGCTGCCTCAACGAGGACGAAAGGTGTTCCAATTGCCATGAAAAAGAAAATGAAGCGACAGAAGCGTGTGATTCCGCAGCCACCTGTCGTGCCCCGGTTGCGGTTCAGCCCGACTGCATGGGCGAAGTTGTTGTTCCTGCGTGACTTCGGGGAGACCGAGGTCGGTGGATTCGGCATTACGGCCTCCGATGACTTGTTGTTCGTCGAAGATCTACAGCTTGTTCGGCAGCGTTGTTCGTGGGCTCACGTCGCCTTCGACGACGACTCGGTTGCCGACTTTTTCGACGCGCAAGTCGATGCCGGACATCGACCCGAACAATTTGGTCGGATTTGGGTGCATACCCATCCCGGAGACTGCCCCAATCCAAGCCTGACCGACGAAGAAACATTCAATCGCGTCTTCGGTCGTTCGGACTGGGCCGTGATGTTCATTCTTGCCCAAGAAGGACGATCCTACGCGAGACTTCGTTTCAACGTCGGACCCGGTGCCGGTTTCGAGATCCCAGTTGACGTTGACTATGGGCGGCACTTTGACGGCTGCGACTCCGACGCTTGGGAGCGAGAGTATCTGGTCAACGTCCAGCCACAATCGCCATCGCCAGCCCGGAGATCTATCCCGGCGAATGAGCCGATTCTCGGGTTGTCGTTTGATGAGGAACCAACCGACGAATGGTACGGAGGTTGGTTGGACTATCTCGAAGGTGACGAAGACTTGAAGGGATTGCTACATGACAGAAAATAGCATCGCTCAGAACGACCGATTTATTCGCCAGCGTGACCTCGTGCCATCGGATCGGCTGTCTGACGTGACCACGACAGTCATCGGCGTCGGCGCGATCGGCCGCCAGGTCGCATTGCAGCTCGCGGCGATTGGTGCTCCGAGCATCCAACTCATTGATTTTGACATGGTCGATGCCACCAATGTGACCACCCAGGGATATCTTTGCCAGGACATCGGCCAGCCCAAGGTGCTTGCGACTGCGGGCGCGATCAGCAACTTGGATTCCTCGCTTCGCGTCACGGCGATTCAGGATCGTTATCGTGCCAAGCACCAAATCGGTGAAGTCGTCTTCTGCTGTGTCGATTCGATCTCAGCCCGTGCCGCCATCTGGCGATCAGCCGCGAGTGGCTGTCGGTTCTGGGCCGATGGCCGGATGTTGGGCGAAGTGATTCGCGTGTTGGCGGCAGCGGAAACGAATGGATTCAGCCGATACGGTGGCACTTTGTTCTCGCAATCAGACGCCCAGCGGGGCAGTTGTACATCGCGGAGTACGATTTACGCGGCGAGCATCGCAGCGGGAATCATGGTCCATCAGTTCACGCGATGTTTGCGCCGTATCCCGGTTGACTTCGACACGACGCTCAACTTGCTGGCTGGTGAATGGACGGTGACGTAACACGACGCGACAGGTAATCGAGAATCGAGAAGTCACTCAGCCAAACACAATTACAGCGCAATCCATGGGTGATCGTTTC
>JASLPZ010000446.1:0-5053 GCA_030744725.1 Pirellulaceae bacterium | reverse complement strand
GCAATTGGAGCTATTCGGTCATTCGGATGCAGCGCTGGTGCCTCAACTTGAACAGCTCCGCTTGATGGCTTTTCAGGCGATTGCCGCCGGCGGACGTGGCCTCTATTTCCGTTCCCATTCGCGTCTGGATGGTCGTGATGAAGCGGCGCGGATCCGCACTGCGATGTTGCAGTCGCTGAATCACGAGCTGGTGGCCGTCGAACCATGGGCAGCAGCGGGCCGTTACGCTGGCCGGGTCGAAACCAACGACGCGCGGGTCATCGCCCACTTGCTTCAGACCGATCGAGCTCGACTTCTCATTGCGTTGCAGCATGCCGCACAACAGCAGTTCGTCGTCGGGCCGGTGGCCGAGAAGCGTCGGGTTTCGTTTTACGTCAATGGGATCCCGATCACCGACCAGATGTATCGTTTCGATCAGCATCAGCTGGAGCCGCTCCGAGCCGCTAGAGACAATCAATCGTTCGCCTGTGAAAACGTGGGGCTAGTCACGCTGGCGCTGCTGACGCAAGATCCACTTGCCGTTAGTCATCTGAACCGCACCTTAGGGCAGTCGCGTGAAGCGACAGCGCGGCTGAAGCAAGACATCACTCAGTTCATGCTAACCGAAACGCAGGGTATCGTCCGCCAAGTCGACAGGGGTGGGAATCGAGTTCACCAGGCGTCACAGTGGTTGCTTGAAGCGGATCAACTATTGCGGCGGAGCGAACAGTTGCTGCACAGCGGAGACCTTCCTGGTGCTCATCGATTCAATTCCCAGGCCAACAACCATCTGCGTCGCGTCCGTCAGAAGTACTGGGAACAGGCAGCGATTGTTTTTCCATCACCCATCTCCAGCCCCCTCTGTACGACGTTCTCGACTCTGCCAACGCACTACCGCCTGGCGGCGCGGGGCGCGCGATGGGGTGGCAATGCGCTCGCTGCAGGTCAATGCGAAGACCTTCAACACCTGTTGCAAAGCGGTTGGCGGCAGCATCGTGAGGCGGATCCGCGAATCACGGCCAAGGTCGAATTGTCAGGTGCTGACACGTATGAAGGTCGATCATCAATGCGTCTGACAGCCACAGAATCACAGCCTGGTGGCCCTGTCGAGGGTTGGCCGGTGCGAATCGTAAGTGCACCGGTTTCCGTCCGACGAGGTCAACTGGTACGGATCAACGGCTGGACCAAGATCCCCCAGACAATTACCGGCAGCCATGATGGCCTGATGATCTTCGATTCGTCCGCGGGGCTCGCACTTGCCCAGCGGATTCAGCGCACGCGCGGCTGGCAGGAGTTCACGCTGTATCGCGCGGCGCGGCGCGATGGTCCGCTGACCGTCACCTTGGCGCTGACAGGCCTCGGTGAAGTTTGGCTGGACGACATCTCCATCTCGCTGGCCGAATAGAAATTTTTTTAGCGGCGAAACACCGTCAACTGTCCGCCCAGCAGCCAGTCGTCGTGAACGCGGCCTTCGGTGGTGACGAGGTACCGGCCGTAGGCGGTCAGGCGCCAGCTTCCGTTGAGCCAGACGTGAGTGCCGACCTCCGGATAGACGGCTACGAGCCAGTTGTCGAAGTCCCATTCCTTTTCGCCGTATTCGTCGATCCAGCCGTCGTCGTCGTTATCGAGGCCGTCCATGTCTACCAGGTCCTTGTGAGGCCTTGCCCCTAGAAACATCCCGACACCTGCAAAGGGTGCGATGCGAGTCGGCGTCTGCAACCTCGTACCAAGGTCAACACCGACTCGTCCTTCGCCGTCGCCTCCAGTTGCTGCCAGCGCGACACGGCCAGTCGTCCAGCTAGTTGCATAGCCTTCTGTACCCAATTCGATACCAGCGAATGGTTCACTTGCGCGCGCTTGATATTGTGCCCCGCCACTCAGGTAGACCCCGCCGAGCCCCTCGGCGTGTCGCGCGTCAAGCGCTTGCTTGGCCTTGCCTAGAATATCGAATTTCTTCGCGCCAGCCGCGTATTTCTCAGCATAAACGGGGTCGTCCATCGCGTATCGGGACTTCAGCAGCGAACAACCGCTAACGGAAGACATGACCAGGCAAATGAGAAAGAAGCGCATACTGATCCCACAGAGTTGGGAGAGAATCACGCCTCTGATAGCAAGGTAAGCGCCGCATCGCAAGATGAATTAACTTCAGCGACACATGCCAGCATTGGCAGCACGCGGGTCTTCTTGGACCGCTGATGACGCCGGAGGCATTTTCCACATTCTCCAAGCACCAACCAAAATCCCGGTCAGCTACTGTCGATGCCTGACGAGTGCTATAACACGGCTCGATTGATAACGCTGAATACTGCGGTTAGTTCCTTCTGATTACGGTGCAGGGAAGAGAAACACGATGCTGATTCGCGAAATCAAGGCGCACCGCCTGCTGGGCGGAACGGTAGATGGCGGTTGGCCGGAAGGTCACGAACCGGAAGACGATCTGCACACGCTAGT
Source organism: Pirellulaceae bacterium (assembly GCA_030744725.1). Taxonomy (GTDB): domain Bacteria; phylum Planctomycetota; class Planctomycetia; order Pirellulales; family Pirellulaceae; genus ARS98. Next base: position 2,623 of record JASLPZ010000446.1, on the reverse strand, counting down.
TGAAGTCATAACGGACGAAGGCCTGACCGGCGTAGGAAGCGTTTTCACGAATTCAGCGTTGGTCGAAGCTGGCACCGAAACGCTACGCGCAATGTGGCAGGGCGAGTCGGCATTGGAACCTGAGCGCGTTAGCGAGAAATTGCGTCAAGCCTGTTTCTGGCAAGGGCGCGGTGGCACACTGGAGCACGTCATCTCAGGCATCGACATTGCCCTCTGGGACCTGCTCGGCAAGGCCTGCAAGCAACCCGTGGCGCGACTCTTGGGTGGCTACTACCGTCACAAGATCAAACCGTACGCATCGCTGTTGTTTGACGAGCCCGATGTTTTGGCGGCACGGCTCACCAGCACCGTCGAGCGTGGCTTTCGGGCGATCAAGCTTGGTTGGCGGCCGTTCGGCCGGCGTAATTTCAAGTTCGATGAACTGCTTGTCCGCACGGCGCGCGAAACCGTGGGGCCCGACGTTGATCTGCTGGTGGACGCTGGCGGCAGCGAACAGTTTTGGCCGCACGGATACAAATGGGCCCTGCGAACTTCACAGATGCTGGCGAATTACGACATCGGCTGGTTTGAGGAGGCGTTGCCACCGGATGACATCGAAGGCTTCATCCGCCTGCGAAATGCCTCGCCCGTGCCGATTGCCGGCGGTGAGGTGCTCACGCGGCGACAGTCGTTTCAACCGTGGATCGAACGCGGCGCCCTGGACATCGTGCAGCCGGATGCGACCAAATGCGGTGGCCTCTCTGAGGCACGGCGGATCGCCTGGCACGCGTATGATCACAACATTCAGTTTGTCAGTCACGGCTGGAACACAGCGGTAGGTTTGGCTGCCGATCTACATCTGGCCGCGGCGATCCCAGTGGCCCGTTACGTCGAGTTTCTAACGCCAGCACCGTACATCGAAGAGATTCTGACGACGCCGTTCCAATTGGACGCCGATGGGTTGTTGACGATTCCAGAAACACCCGGACTTGGAATCGAACTTAATCGTGACGCCTTGGCTCGGTTCGCTGGCTGAGGTGAACGGTGGAATCTGGTTTACCAGTCGTAGTCGGCCGGAAAGACTCCCGATCCTCTTGATTTCCCCTGTTGCTGGGATCACCCAAAACAAAAAGTTCTTAATGCAGGATCGTCGGATGCAATCCAGGCACGTCCGAGTCGGCTGGGAAGAACGGCCTTTGTAGCTTCTTAAAATCCACGTGCCGCAAAGAAGCGGGGGTTGGACCGGGCGTGTCCAAGACAATCATCTTCTTGGCAATCGCTCCGTAAGCCAACCGATGGTTCATCGGGTTCTTCGCAACGATGAATTTTGCGGCTTGCGGATCCAAACCTACTGCTCGAAGCTGTTCGTCTGACCAATCGTACGTCGCTCGGCTCATGATGATGACGCGCACCGATCCGATTACCAGCACTGCGGTTGGCCCCATCTGCTCGCAGCGGCCCTCCCATTGGCCGTCGGTATAAGTGAAGGCTCCGTCACTCAGCCGGTCAACTCGGCCCGTCATTTTGCGAGGATCCCCCCAGCGTGGATCGAGTTTGTGGCCCAGCGAAACTGTCAATTCGGCACCCTCTCCTGCAGCGTGGCAAGCCGCTGCCGCTACGGGGTCGACCACGGGCGCGTAGGCAATTTCGTCCGTTCGGCTGTCAACCAATGCAGACAAGGTCGCGACACTATCGCCCGCCGCACCGCCGCCACAACAGTCGGCCGCCTCCACCAAGATCACCGGACCGCCCTCGACGGGCAATGCCTTTTGCAGCCGTTCGAGCAGTTCGCCGCGCAGTTGGTCGTAACATTCGCCCGTGATCGGCCCCTGTGAGCATGCCGAAGCGTAGAGCAGCGGAATCGGTTCTGCATGGGCTTGGCGAAGCGCGGCCAGCACGCCACCGACCACACTGGTGGTCCGTTGCAGAACTTCATCGCCGCGAAACAACTCGCTGGCCTCATAGGTCGAAAGATCAATCGGCAGACCGCCGAGATGATTGCACTCGGTCAAGATTCCGCCAACGGCGATGCGTGATCTTCGTGGCATGATCTCTCTCTTATGACTTCCTGGCTGTCTTGGAAAGGGAGCCGGCGATTGGATACCAAAGTTTGACTTGAAATGAGACGTGACGTAGTCTGAGTTGGCCTGTCCCGACAACCGAACCTTGAACCTCAAGTTAACCGTGATCACCGTTCCCACAGTCCCCGGCGACGACGATGCCAACGTGGGCGCGCTGGCAAAAGCTGTGTCAAAGGCCAAAACTCAGAACGGTGGCAAGTCTTCGCCTGGCGTGAACCTGATTTTGTTCACCAACGAGACCCTGGACGAACCATCCATCTCGGCACTGCGTACGTCGTTGAGCCGCGTGAACGGAGTTGAAGTCAACAAGCCAGGAGGCATTGGCGGCAGCCCGCAGGACGGTTGGTGTTGGATTCAATTGGAGAATGCAGGTGGCGCCATGTTGAAGGAGATCGAAAAGCAGGCCCGGGCGTCCGGGCTTGAATATCGTCGCCTGAAAGACGGTGGGAACAAGTAGGCGGCGATGGTTTGGTTGAAACTCGATAGATTCACAGGTTAGGGGCGAACAACGACTCTGCGTCAGTTGTTGATCGAATGGTTCTTATCAGTGTTCGATCTTCTAT
>JASLPZ010000445.1:0-5056 GCA_030744725.1 Pirellulaceae bacterium | reverse complement strand
CGCCCGACATTACGTCCGCTGCATTGTCATTGGCTCGTGGGGGACCTGGAAGCCGAACCGGGTTCGTGATCTGTGGTGCCATATCGGCTACACAAATGGCCCACTCGTCCTGGACGCTGTCATTCAGCACTACAAGGCGGCTGGGCAGCCGGATTACGCGTACTTGATGAAACCATTAGGCCCCAAACGGGTGCAATCCGGCCTGGAGAGGAACATCAACACTCTTCTGCGTGTGCTGCTACTCAAAAAGACGGATAAGAACGTGAAAGCACTGGCCGAGATGACATCGATAATTGCAGCCACCGAGAAGGAGCTGGCTGTACCACTGGCCGAGGAGGCCTTCGACGAGCAATTCCAACAGGCCATCAACACGTCTCTGGTGGAGGTACCGATGTTAGAAAAGCCAAGTACGCCTGTCCTAGACCAAATCGGGGCGGCATAGTACTCGTACGGCAACAACAGTATGTCACTGGAATTTAGAAACTCAAAACCGGTCTACTATCGTAACATTCGACGGGGTGGAAAGCCTCGTAAAGAGTACGTCGCCAGCGGTATGGCGGCGGAACTGGTTGCAGATATAGACCAGACGGCGAAGGAGCAGAGGAGGCAGCATAGGGAGGCGGAGAAGCAGGCTCGGTTGCGGTTAGGACGAGCAGATGAATTGATTACGGCATTGGATAGTTGTTCCAATCTGCTAGTTCACGCGGCCCTGTTGTCCGCCGGATATCATCAACATAAACGAGAATGGAGGCTCAAACGTGACCAAGAAAGAACAGCCTAAGACACACGATCCCCAGACTGCTACGGACGACCTGCAGAAGGTGGTTGAACGGGCTCGGAAGGGTGATCGGACGGTCTTTCCAGAATTGAGAAAGGCCCTCGACGAGAACCCGGACATCTGGCAAGCCGCTGGCGATCTGGCCAAGCACGCGGAGGCAACCTGGGTCAGGCTGATCTCCAAGGATGACCTGCTTGTTCACGAGTCAATTCAGCGAGAGCTGGACCGACGCCGTCAGGAGCTTGTGGGGGAAGATCCGACTCCGTTGGAGAAGCAGCTGGTGGACAGGATCATCGCCTGCTGGCTGGCACTACAGCACGCGGAAATGATGGCGGCGAGTACTGCGGAGCACACGCTGCCGCAACGCGAGCATTATTTGAAGCGACTAGATGCGGCGGAACGCCGTCACACGGCTGCTGTCAGCCAGCTCACCAAGGTCAGGGAACTGCTGCCGAGGAAGCAAAAGGCGGTGGCGAAAGAAGTCACCACGCCGAAGAAGCCGGTCCGGCAGAACGGCAACGGCAGATCGGAGGCCCCGATTGCGAAGCCACACCGGAATCGAATGAGCGTGATCTTCGGTGAGGCGGAACTAGCTGGTTTGCATGAGAACTAGTGAGTGCTTGCCTCACTGCTCGCATGACGCGAGGGAAGCGATATTCGAACAGCTCGGGACCTGTTCGCGCAACTATCTGCCGGACAGCCGCGTGAGCTTGTGCAACGAGACGAATCACGTTCGCAACTCGGCGATGTTGCAACACAGATCCAGGTGGATGAACAGAACAAGGTAAATGGCAATTGGGATCAATGCAACGGCACAGCTCGACATTAACGCACCGACAGGAAAGGATGAGTAAGCAATGAACGAATTGCCAGCGGGACAACAAGGCCTTACCATCCAGGCAATCATGGACGCCTTGATCGACGGGTTGCGATTGAAGGACGAACAACTCCAAGAGAAGGCTGAGGCCGCGCTTACTCGAATTGGTCGGAAGGCTCTGCGGTTCTTAAAAGACAAGGCTCAGTGCAAACGTACGTTGCCAGATCATCGAGATCGTCTGCTGCGAGTGGTCCAGGGTATCGAAACGCATGGCAAACAACCCGGAAACGAAAGTCGGGCTGTTTTGACTTATTTGATCGACGCCCTGCGGGTAAGCAACAAGTCCCTGAACGCCAAGGCTGCCGACGTTCTTTGCAGTATGCCAGCTGAAGTCGTCGAACGCCTTGTCGCAGCGGCTCTTATCAACCACAGGAAGACCGGTTACTGCGTTCGTTTGCTAGGAGTGATCGAGCGGATCGGCCAAATGCCCAAGGCAACAGATCAGCTGGAGCTAATGATGCTCGCTAGGCACGGAAACAAAAGAATTTATGAAGCGGCTAGGGCGGCACTCATAAGCACGCATCCCCAGAATTGGGATATCCTGGGTGGGTGGGAAGAAATTGTCCGCTGTGTCGCACATGGCTAATTTTGATTCACTTCCCAAAGGCGTTGATTTGGATTGTGTCTTCTTGGCGGCTCGGCGTCGGCACCCAACGCGCAAGTGGAATGCTCGCTTTTTTTTTCGCAAAAAGTCAGCAAATCCAGCAATTTCTGGCCTGGAAGGTCGCTGGTTTGGTGAAATCCACGGTGAGACCGTTGTCACCGCGACGCGATTCCCCAATAATTGGTCGCAGCTGCAGAGCGGCATGGTACGGGACGTGTAGGAGGTCATGGCTGGAGAATTGAACGATGCTTCGAAGATGACAGTTGACGCAAGACGTTGTTGGAATTTGAGGGCATTCAGATTGTTGTTGCTGCCGGCTTGTCATCCTTGAGGTCACGTTACGACTACCAGCCTTCGTACGGTTGCTCCGTAAATTGTGAAAATACGGTGACTGCCGACTAAGCTTCCCGACGACGAGACAGCTGTTTCTGGATGTGGTCCAAATCCCGGAATACACGTCGGGTTTGGCGGGCGGGAAAACTCCTGGTCAGCGAACGCGGCATGTACCGGAATTCGGCTTTGTTCGTCCGTCGTTTGCACGACATTGGCCGTTGACTACGTACCCAGGCTTTCGGTGCCTGATCCATTTATTGTTGAACCACGCGCCGATGGGTTCATCTTGGAACCTAACATGAAAGCATTTCGGTTCTCGCTCTCCGGCCTCTTAGCCTTCGTAGTCGTCGTGGCGACGGTAATCTCATTAGGCGGAGGGCTGGCATCCCAATCGTCACTACGGCCAATTTGGGTAGCGTCGCTTCTGCTCTCTTACTGGAAGTCTCCAGTGGCCGGTTGGCGTCAGATTGTTCGTGTCACGGCGACAACCGGTGTCATCTGGAGCATATCTATCCTTTGGGCTTACGCACTGTTCGCAAACTTCGCAAACATCGATACGATGCCTACTGTTTTGCTCGCTTCACATGGGGGCCTCGTAGCTTTGGTGGGCATCGTGTTCGCCGCGGGAACCGCATTTCTCGTTGAGGGATTACGCTGGACATGGCATATTTGGCGGCAATTGGAGGTGCGTCGCCGGGTGTCTGCAGTGTTGGTGCTGCTGCTGTCAATCACGTTTGGCTGGGGTACGTGGACCATCACACGGCCGCGTTACTGGGAGCCCGCTTTAGTGGCGAAATCCGCCGAATCGGAGCGTGGCGAATTCGCATATCTGGATCAGATCAAACAACGACACGATCTCGTGCTCGCGTATATCGTTGGATGCGCGGATGGGAGATTTATTGCTGCTCGTCTCTTCGCGCTACGGGAGGTGCTAGTATTCGACGCGGTGACAGGGGAACTTGTGGCCAGATTTGGCGCAGGCGATGGTGCTTGGTTCGGCCGCCTGGCGTTCCGCCCCGACAGTAGCGCCCTGGCAGCGATCCTCTATTCAAAGTCCAGCGGACCGAAACTGGTTCAGTGGGACACAGCAAGTTGGAAGCCGCTCGGCCCTGTTCCGATTGATAGCCTACTCGTTCCGCCTAAGCCTGGTGACTACAGATCTTTTTCTCTTGATGATCGGTTTCTCATAATCGTTGATTTCCGTGACGCACTTAGGGAAAAGGCCAAGGTCGATATCTTCACAGTCGACCTGCTCGAGGACCAATTCACACCAAGACGCTTTGCTTCTGCGACAATCGAGCTAAACAAGCTTGCTGCACGGAATAACGACAATCTCGCGCCTGACACGATTTCCTGGATGGTCGCTCCCAACGGCAAATGGTTAGCAACTTCTGGTGACGGGGGATCTGACTTTCGCGATTATCTCTTCTGGACGAAAGCAAACCCAGTAAGACTTCAAGGACGTGTGATTGGATTCATGAGCGACGGAGAGCACGTGGTTGTTTGTGAGAAATCAGTTCGCCTTGTGTGGAAGGAAGTAAGACAGAAATTGGAGCCCCGACCTCCATTCTGGAATCATTTGCGGTTCCTACCACTTTCACGTGTGTTGATCTTGAACTGTCGAAATCAACAGACGGTCGCGCAATCGCGCTGGATGCAAATTAGTCGGCCACACATGACGCCTAACCGGTCGCGATTACTATTAGAACGTACGCCGCAATCAGTCCTCGTCTGGAAATTACCTGAGATAAGAAGATAGACACTCAACCTCGTGAGGGTGCGGTCCGCCCCCTGCGCCGCTTACGCGGCGATTCGCGATCCGGATCATGACTTGTTGCCGTAAACCTCGATATAACATGATGTATTAGACTTCACGGATGCCCTGTACCTCGTCCCAAATGCCGCTCAGGAGCACGATTCGCAGACGCAGGATGACTTTGGCGCCGTCGCGTTTCCATTGCATCCCGGAGAGCTTCAGACGTTGTGTGAAGACGGTCTTGCAAGCGGCTTCCATGACGCCGTTCCCAATCGGTGACCCCGGGCGTTTGTACTCCGCGTAGCCAGTACCGCAACGCGTGCGACAAGGGTGAGCGGTGCATTCTTGACGTATCGCATATGTCGTCGGTTTGGCGATAATTTTGAACGCAGGGCTCGCTTAGTGGCGTTTGCGATTGGCTCGTTCGAGGGTTTTTCGCCGTTGGGTGCGACGCGTGCGTCGGCGAGCGGATTTGGCCTTTGACTCGGTGGTGCGCATTTGAAGCTGGCACTCTGGATGATCGACCAACCAATGGTCGGGAAGTAAGGGAGTCAGTGATGCTGGATCCTCAGGATCGCAGTGGGGCAACCGCTCAAACACGTCTTTCAGGTAAGCGAAAGGATCGATCTTCAAGCGGCGGCACGTGGCGGTCAGTGTGTAGAAGACCGCCGCAGCTCTGCCACCGGCGGGACTGCCAAAAAAGAGCCA
>JASLPZ010000444.1:0-5079 GCA_030744725.1 Pirellulaceae bacterium | reverse complement strand
TTCACAAATCCATCAGGGCCAAACGGCAAAATCAACCGGCCCCAAGCCTATTGAACGTAACTCCGTGAACGGTTACACCGGTTCTGCCTGTATCGCATCGACTAACTGATCAAATTCGACTGCGCTTCGATATTGCTCGTTGCCATCCAACGTGACCCCGTACTCGGTGCCCCGTTGTTGCTGCACGATAGCGGCGATCTGTCGCAACCGAGCGAGATCGTGATCAAGATCGTTGGCAACCTTGATCTTGAAGAATCGTAAACCGCGGCGTTGCACGTACTCTTCCAGCGAGTGTGGAAACCCATCTGCCAACCGCTGATCGTCAGGAATTTCGGCAGCCGTCAGCGGATCGCTCAACCCAATCGTATGGCGCACGTAGATCGATGTGGCGGGCGAGGATGGTAGCCAGTCTTTTGGCTCGAGTCCGTCGAGCGAAGCATGGACCTGCCCCGCAGCGATGCCGAACAGATTCGTGCGAACCGCGGTAGAAAAACTCACTCGGCATCCACGGCAGATCGCATCCATAATGGCACGTTCAACCATGCTCACGCCAAAGCTCGCCAGTAGCGGTGTCAAACCCAATTCGGCGCAGCGGCTGTGGACCTGTAGCAGCGTACTATGCCAGGCTGGAAAGAACGCTGCGGGCGTGGCAAGCTCGTCTGCAAAGGTCTTTTCCGCCAGTGCGATGACGGCGAGCATGTCAGCGACTTGAGTTTCAAAATCCTTGTCGGGTGACTTGTCGAACCAGCTTGGCGGCAGGCAGTCGCCAGCATAACCAGGGGAGATCTTGCCGTCGACTTCCACGGTTGCGCACATCACCGCCTGAGGGCACCGTGTCAAACACGCTGCACCATAACGAAACGGAAGACGCGTCGTCGAATTCCTCAAGCCAAGCTGCGTTTCCTTGACCGCGATGCGCATCACAGAATCCAGGGGGTGTACAACGATTACGAAATCGGCCCGGCAGCCGTTCCAGACGAACACAATGTAGAGTCTCGCACAATTGAATTCACCCCGACACCTGTGCGGAGTGCACTCAACTGGCAAGCAAACGCAGGTAGGCGATCAGATCGTCATCGACGGCCGGCGAAGTCTGCCAGATCGCTTCGGACAAGGGTGGCGATTGGCCGTGTTCGCGCAGCAGTGCGAGATGGTGCTGCAACAGGATTTTCCGCTCGCGAGAGGTGTGCAACAAGAAGTGCACCCACAACCACGCTTCGGCATAGTCCTTCTGTGCCATGTCCGAGATGGTGCCGAGGCGTTCAAGTCGCAATAGATCGGGCCGCCAACTCGCAGTCTCGATCAAGTCCAGAAGCTTGGCGGCGTGGTCGGCATGATAGCCATCGTAGCCGCGTGGCACTTCGAAATGCTCTGCCAGGCCTTCATCCAACCACAACGGCATGTTGGGAGTCACGGCATGGAGATAGCCGTGGGCGACTTCGTGACGTAAATCCTCGGCCACGCGATCACCCCAGTGCGCAAAGACCGTCAGCCTGGTGTCGCCCTCGACGAAGAACGCGCGGCGACTTGGCAGACCGGGGTATGCACTCTCTATGAACTCGCGATACGTTTCCGCTTCATTGAACAGATAAAGATGAATCGGCTCGTCTGAAATGGGAATGTCCAGTGCGGCGACGAGATCACCCCGAATCGCGAGAAGCTCCTCCAGCAGGCGGTGTTTCTGTGGCAGCTTGAAATCACTGCGAATAACCAACTGATCGCGCACAAGCAGCGAATCCGGCAAAGTGGGGCCAGCTCGAAAATAAGCGCAACCGGACAACAGCGGCAGGCAAACCAAGACCAATAGACAATTTCGCAACGACCCCTCCATGGCGTGTGGCGACAATCTTAGCAGACCTGTGGGCGTGGGCGAATGTCAGCTTTCCAGCCGCCCGAGGCAAATTCGCGGCAATCTTCCGCTCATTCGTATTTCCACTTGATGATCCAGGGATCGTTGGTCTGTTGTTGATAATCTTTGAGCTTGGCTTTCATGATCTCCATGACCGCCGTGAATTCCGGATCAGAGCTGAGATTCTTGCCTTCATGGGGATCCAACTCGATATCAAACAACTCAAATTGAGGGCGGTGGATGTAGTTGGCAACCGTTTTTGCACCGTAGGGTGCGTCTCGCCCCAGGTTGTACTGTGCCTGCCAAGTGGGAGCCGCCCACAGATCCGAGGCGAACGGAAACGGAAGCGGGTAGGCAATATTCCAGATCAGCTTGTACTTGCGCCCGCGCACGACCCGCATCGGGTAGTACATTTGAATCTCGTGAAAAGTGTGCGACGCAAACACCTCATCCCACCCTTGGGAGTGCGTCTGGCCGAGGATTGGCAAGAACGAGCGGCCATGCAAATCGCCAGCGCTGGTCTGACGAGATTTCTGTGAGTCGCGACGAGGTGACGCAATCTCCTTGACCAACTTGGATTTGACCTGGCCAGTCTTCGGATCGAGTGCACGGGCGAAATCAAGAACCGTGGGTACGATGTCGACCCAACTGACCATCGCGTCACTGACGATGCCCCGTTCATTATTGGTTGGATCGCGAACGATGCAGGGCGCGCGCATGCCACCTTCGTATAAAGTCGTCTTGGCACCTGGCATGGCGATCCCGTGATCCGAAATGTAGATGAATAGTGTATCGTCCCATCTACCGGACTCGCGCAGAATCTCACTCAAACGGCCCAATCCCTGGTCGATCCTCGAGACTGACTGATAGTACTGCGCGATTTCTGCGCGACAGGTCGGCGTGTCGGGCAGAAAGCCCGGCACCAGCACTTCGGAGGGATCGTAAATCACTTCGTCGATACCAGGGTAGCCCTTACCGCCAGAAGCGGGATTGCCGAACCGATTCGGCTTAAACGGCAGTTCGTCCGCCGTCCCGCCACCCCGGTGAGGATCTGAAGTGCAGAAATACAGAAAGAAAGGTTCTTCGCCATCCGCAGCGATGAACGATTCGCAGTTGTTCGCCATCTCCACGGGGCTCCGCGAGTTCCCAGGAATCGCTTCGTCAAACTGGTACACGGCCTCGGGTGCCACGTGGTATTTCCCACAGCGGGCCGTGCGGTAACCAGCCTTATCCAGATACACGGGAAGGCTGGAGACATTCGCATAGCTGTTGAATTTGTGATAGCTGTGCTGATGGCCGTACTGGCCATTGGCGTGGTTGTGCAGCCCCGTCAGAATGACCGACCGGCTCGCCGAGCAACTGGCGGTGGTGCAGAAGGCATGTGTAAACATGGTGCCGTCGCGAGCGATCGCGTCCAGGTTCGGCGTCTTGATTACCCTGTTGCCATAGCACCCAGTGTCGGGGCTTTGATCGTCGGTCACAAACAACACGACGTTTCGCGGTGCGGCCGAACCAGCAGAGACGATAATCACGTTGGCCGCAATGACCAGAAACAAGAACCATGAAAAGCGTTTCATAGAGTCCCTCATTGGAAAGCAGATCGATCAAGCAGTGGAGTGCGACAATGGAATGCTGTACCGAGCGTACAATGTCCGCCTTCGCACTTCAACGATATGGCGAATAGAATTTCTCCGGCAAGATGAAGATTAGATGGTGTGATCCAATGCCAAACTTCGCGTTATGTGTCCCCTCTTCAATCGCTGACCCGATTGCGAAAGGCGTTGAACCGAACATAGTTGAGGTGTCGGTAAAGCTCGTCCTCTTTCAGCAGATCGACATGGCGACCCCGCGCGTGCAACTTGCCTTCGTGAAAGACGTAAATCACATCTGCGGCCCGCAACGTGGTCAGCCGTGAAGGGATGGTCAGCAGCGTGGCAGTCTCAGCGGCGCGGTTTAATGCCTCGGTTACTTCTCGTTCGCTCTCTTCGTCATCGACAACCGGTTCTTGGATTATCAGAAGCGAAGGCTCGCGCAACAATCCGCGCGCCAAAGCGATGCGAAATGCCTGGTCCTCGCGAAGCGACACGCCACCCAATCCGACACGCGTCTCGAAGCCGGCAGGTAACTCCTGAATGAAATGTGTGGCGCGTGCGCAACTGGCTGCCTCCCGAATCTGCTGAGCTGAGAGTCGAGCGTCTCCGCAGGCAATATTGGCGGCGATGCTGCCCGCAAACAGCAAACTGTCTCGCCACACGAGAATGGCTTGTTTACGAATCGTCTCCAGTGCGACGTTGCGGATGTCTTGGCCATCAAAGAGAATTCGTCCCTTGGCAGGATCGTAGAAGCGGACAAGCAAGCCGGCCAGCGCTAAAGGGGTCTGTCGATCGGACGCCAAAATTACAATTCTCTTTCTGGCAGGCATCTCGAAGGAAACGCGGTCCAACGGTTCTTGGTCGGCCTGGCTGGTCAGCGTAACGTTATCGAATCGAATCTCGCGCTGTAGCCGCGCCAACGCAGGAGCACTGGCGACTTGTACGATGCTGGGCTCATCGTCCAAATAGGAGAAAATGTCTCGCGCTGCTTCTTCGGCCTCCGCCAATTTGCGAGGTAAGTGATGGAGTCGCGCGGCGGGAAAGTACGCACAGATCAAAGCGGCTCCAAGCAAAGCCGTACCAGCCACGGTCACGCTGTCAGACAGACCTACCACGAACAACAGCAGCCCAGCGGACCACAATACGATCAATAGCATCGAAGGGAACATCACGGCCAGGCTGTTCTTGACACGCAGTTCTGCTTCTTGGCATTGGGCAAGTCGCGCTTCGACAGGGTCTTCGGGAAAAACGTCCAGTGAATAGCCGCTGGCAAAAGGCGCTAACCGCAGTAACGCCAAGAAAGACGACCGGTGCTGTTCCGCAAGTTCGACCCATGTTTGTAGCTTGGCTTCGATTCGCTGTGTCAAAACACGATTGATGCGGAGGAGATAGCCGGTCAACAGAATCGCCAGTAGCGTGAGCCATGCATTGACCGCCAAAGACATGATCACGAGTAACATCAACAACACGATGCAATAGGGGACCGTTGCCCACCAGGCATACAAGCCGCGGCACACAATATCGGCTTTTTCGACAGCGAGCAGCTCGGGACGCGTTTGCCGATGGCCAAGCAACTCGCTGGTGCCAAGCTGAAACGCCTGACGATGGATCGCCTGACGCAACCGGGTCACGACGTGC
>JASLPZ010000443.1:0-5118 GCA_030744725.1 Pirellulaceae bacterium | reverse complement strand
GAACTGACAGGTGCTCAGCTGTCGGCGATCGAGGAGATTCGTGCCGATATGGTGCGCGAGTATCCGATGAATCGACTCCTACAAGGTGATGTCGGCAGCGGCAAGACTGTTGTTGCGGAATATGCGATGCTGCTGGCAGTCGCGCATGGCAAGCAGGCAACGATCATGGCACCCACCGAAGTGCTGGCCCGACAGCACGCCCGCACGTTAAACGATAATCTGCGAGAGAGCCGAGTTCGCATTGCGTTGTTGACGGGGACACTGCAGGCAGCCGAGCGACAAACCACAATGGTCGCGATCGCCGAGGGCAAGGTCGATCTGGTCGTTGGCACACACGCCGTGTTGCAGGAGAGCGTTAATTTCAAGGACCTGGGCCTGGTCGTGATTGACGAACAACATAAGTTCGGCGTCAAGCAGCGGTTGAGTTTGCGGCAAGCCGGGTTGCAGCCCCATTACCTGGTGATGACGGCGACACCCATCCCAAGAACCGTCACCATGGCCGTCTACGGCGATCTCGATGTGTCGACATTAGACGAAACGCCACCAGGGCGACAGAATGTTCATACGTACCTGAGTGACGACGAAGGTCGAGAAAAGTGGTGGGACTTCTTTCGGAAGAAGCTCCGAGAAGGGCGACAAGGCTACATCATCACACCGCTGGTAGATGAATCTTCGACGCAGGAATTGGCGAGTGTCGCGGAAGCATTCGAGCAGTTGGCCAACGGGCACTTGGAGGCCTTTCGGTTGGATTTTGTGCACGGTCGGCAATCGGCTGAAGAGAAGGAATCCGCCATGAATACGTTTCGAAATGGCGAAACGCAGGTCCTGGTCGCCACGTCTGTGGTCGAAGTGGGGGTTGACGTTCCCAATGCCACGCTGATGACCATTGAAAGCGGAGAACGCTTTGGCTTGGCCCAGTTGCATCAGTTGCGAGGTCGGATCAGCCGAGGCGTACATCCCGGCTACCTATGCGTCTTTGCCAGACCCGCATCCGATGATTCACGGCAACGACTTGACGCGTTTTGCCAGACAACCGATGGGTTCGAATTGGCGGAACTGGATTTTCAAATGCGCGGGCCGGGCGACTTGTTCGGCGCACGACAACATGGGCTACCACCACTTCGCATCGCTGATCTAAGTCGCGATGCAAAGGTGCTCGAACTGGCACGCCACGACGCTTCGGCCATGATCAAACGAGATCCCGAGTTGGCGGCCCCCGAATACGCTCGGCTGCAACGGATGGTCCGCGTACGGTACGGCAAGGCACTGGATCTGGGCGACGTTGGTTAGCAATGTTCAATCTTTTATAGTCGTCTTTCGCTCCGAGAAAGCACGTTCCTTTCGCGGAGCGAAAGGCGACTATCGGACAGTAATTCCTCGGACAATGCTCAATACCTGGCGAGGCTGTGCGTCGGACCGACGCGAGCTATCGCTCGGTTGCGGCACCCGCTCCCCGACCAACCTGCGGTCGGTGCCCGTCGCCGAAAACTTGACTCATTTGTCATTTGTCATTCCAGGAGTCACCCGCACTTGCCAGACCGAGACATTGCCAAACGTCTTTTCGCGCAGGAACTTAAGGCGGGCTCCTTGGAAGGACCCGCGCAGATCGCGGCGCAGTGTCTCGTGCATCGCGGGCCGCGAATTGATCACGAGCCAACCGCCGTGATGCTGTTGCAGCAACCCAGCGGCCTGACTCGAGAGTCGTCCGCTGTGGGATGTGGGTAAAGGGTAGATAACGGCAGGCTGCCTGACCTGATAGAGGCCGGTCACAGGCAGAATGCAGTACTCTCTGAGTGGATGATCCGATTCCGCGCGAAGTCGATCCGCCTCGATCAAACCACTCCGCACCAGAACAGGTGCCGTATCCTCGCGGGTTGCGTTCAACCAAGCGATGGCACCGCGCCAGTCCTCTCGTCGATCCGTGATCAAGCGGCCATCGCGCAGGAACTGCCCCATCAGCCCGTTCCCAACTACAGCCATGGCGGTGATCGCCAGTACGGCAACGGTGCGTCTCCGTGGACCACGACAGATCGCCACACAGAGGCCGGTGCAGATCATCGGTGCGACGGCAACTCCGATGAGGTAGCGAGGAAAAAAGACTCTCGCTAGATCGCCGGCCGTCAACGACCAGGCGATGACCACCGGGGCGCACCACCAAAGAACGAGCAGCGGTATGATGGCAAACCAAGTCGGCAGTTCGATGGCGATTCGCGATTCTGTCGCGTTGCGATGCCAGAAGCTCCGGCGATGCCAGAAAAATGCCACCGTTGTCAAGCCAACGCACAGCAAGATTGCACTCAGCACGTACAGGTCCCAATGAAACCAGCCAATGGCGACCCAAGGAGGCTGCTTGGAAACGAACATCTCCCACATGGAACGTCTCGCTGCAATTTCGCCCAGATGTCTCCACGTAATGGCACATGCGACCACCGTTACGGCGACGTCGCAAAGGAGTTGTGCCGGCCGATAGGTTCCCTTCCCGCGTTGCCAGAACTGCACCGCCGCCCACCAGAGCAACTCGCCCGCCAAGAGCAGAATCGTCGTGTAATGCAGGTGGAACAACACAATCCAACCGACGGCCACAGCCAGGCGACGCCCCCAACGGTATTGCCTCTGGAGGCTCCAGAACGCGGCAAGTTGGAGCAGAGCGATGATCTGCACTAACGCGTACGGTCGGGCTTCCTGCGAAAAGAAGATCATGTTGCTGTCCAGCGCCACCAAGATCGCCGCCAGCCATCCGGCCGAAGTCGCCCCACACCACCGCCAGGTGACAACCCCCACCGCGACGATCAAGGCAACGCCTGCCAGCAGAGACGGCAGTCGCAAAGCCAGTTCGTTTTCGCCCAGCGCAACAGTCGACAGCCGGACAACGTAGAAATAGACTGGGCTCTGATTCCCAATCCGAGCGCGAGGAGCAATCGCATCGAACGTGTCTGACACGACCCAGCTCGTGTGAAGCTCGTCCAGCCAGAGACTCTCGCTGATCTGCCAGAGTCGTGTGGCCGTTCCAACGCCAACGATGGCAAGCAATCCGCAGGAGAATATCAGACGGTTGGCGCGATCCGACATGGAAGCTCAACCTTGCGGCGGCACGGGCCAGTGCCGACCACGCTGGAGAGAGAGTGTTCGGTCGGGCGCCTCGTCGTTGGGCTCGTCTGGCAACCCGATGAACTGGTCGCCGCGAATCCAGTCGAGGTCGCTACCGTACAATTCGCCTTGGAGCCGCTCGGTCAGACGACGACGCACCGCCTGGTGATCGGCAGCGTCGATCAAGTCGGTTATTTCCTGTGGATCGGTTTCCAGGTCGAAGAGCTGCCTGCGGTTGCCGGCCGCGTAGTAGATCATCTTGTAGCGACCATCGTGAATCATCCGAGTCGCTTCGGTTTGCTCGCCATATTCGCCGTACAGCCAGTCACGCTGTGACGCCGCGACCATGGACAGCCCATCGACAGAATCGGGGATCGGCAGACCGGCAAGATCCAGCAGAGTTGGCATTACGTCCTGCAGACCGACAAGTCGGTTGTCTATCTTCCCACTGCCAACGCGCCGGTCCCCAGCTCGCCCGACCAAGATCATTGGTACGCAAGCGGAGCCCTCATAAAACAGACGCTTGGCCCACAGCCCGTGGTCGCCCAACATGTCTCCATGGTCGGCCAAGAACATCATGACCGTGTTGTCCAGCAGCCCTTCTTCGCGCAGCGTCCCAATCACGATCCGTAGCTGATGGTCGATATGAGTGCACAACGCGTAGAACGCGCGGCGGGTGGCGCGAATGAACGATGCACTGTAATGTTCGCTATCGATGAGTCGGTTGTTCATGCGGCTGGGCATCGTGTTGGGGTCTCGCGGCCAACTGCTCCGAAGTGGCTCGCCCGGTTCAACATCGCGATAAAGATCCAGACAATACTGCGGCGGGACCAATGGCGGATGGGGATGCGTGTACGAGAGATACCAAAATGCCGGCCGGGTCGGGTCGCGTCGCTGGATCACCCGCGCCATTTCACGCGATGTCCAATTGGTCACATGATGTTGTTCCGCCAGGTGCCACGGTCGCCAAACGTAGTCGTTGTTGCTCATACCGTGCAGAAACTGCTGCCCGACCAGACCCTGTTCGCCCAAATAGATTTCATAGTCGTCCGTTGGGCCGTACTGGGGACGGCCCTCTTCACACAGCTGCACGTCATCGAAACCAGCACGGGCGCGGGGAGGATAGACATGCAGTTTTCCAACGGCGAACGTCTGATACCCGCCGGTTCGAAATGCATCTGCAATTGTTGGCACGTTGGGCAGCGGTAGCTCGGTTTGAAAGCTGCGGTCGCCGTGCGTGCGTGGCGCGGTGCCTGTGAGCAAGGTTCGACGCGCCGGAATACAGACGGGGCATTCCGTGTACGCTCGTCGAAACCGTACGCCGCAGCGGGCCAGTTGATCCAGCGTGGGCGTTTGTACGGCCGGATGACCTGCTGCCCCAAGCAGATGGCCTGGCCAATGATCGGCGGTAATCAGCAGGATATTGGGTTGGTCGTTCATGGTCAGCCCACAATTTAGCGTACGACTGCGGCGGGGTGCAGGTGCAAATGGCGAAAGCGCCTACTAGAAACGGCACTTGATTGACATAGTGTTCGCAACGAGCATCCCGCAGATTCGGAAGAAGGAAGTTGCATGAGATCCGACAGGCTCCAGAAGTGTGGTTTGACATACCCCCACGGTGACGTAGCCTTTCGAACCAAATGAATCATTTCTCCCGAGAAGGCAACTGATGAAACCGTATCAACGTGCGATGGCCGCGATGATAATCGGGCAGTTTGTCAGCCTAGCGTGCGGTTTGTGGATTAGTGAGCGGTTTTCACAGTTCACAATTGACCGTGATGCGACCGAAGCTCCAGCTTCGTCACGCGAAACGACTTCTACGCAGACGAACTCAAATCTGCTGATTGTGCGAGTTCTTCCACTAATATGGATTGGAGGCCTCCAAGCAGGCGTCGTGTACATGGTGATGACTCAGCTGCGCAACGAAATGTCAAAGGGGCACAATGAGTCAAATATGCGCATATTGCATCGCGAGAAGGACCTGGTGAGGACCCGCACCGCGATTATCTTTGGTCTTGCGAAGCTGGCTGA
>JASLPZ010000442.1:0-5119 GCA_030744725.1 Pirellulaceae bacterium | reverse complement strand
GAGCTTCCAGATTGGCATCTTCGCTACGTGTCTGCTGATGGCGCTTGTTGAGTTTCGCCAGCAAGTCGAGTTGCTTGTGCTGGTCGTTGGCGGATATTTCCGAATTCCGAATGTTGGCAATCAACTCGACGACCTTCGTCTTTCGCGTGTCGAGATACGTTCCTTGATAAATCCCCGGCAAGAACGAACTGCGCCAATTCGACGAATCGGCCACCGGTAACCCTGGACACATCGTGACAAATCCGGGGAGATTCTGGTTTTCTGAACCGAGTCCATAGGTGAGCCATGATCCGTAGCTGGGACGCGACTGTCGCTCGTCGCCCGTATTCATCAGTCGCATGCTCTGCTCGTGATTGGGCGTATTCGCGTGCATCGAACGAATCACACAGATTTTGTCGGCGTGATGCGAAGCCGTCTGTTCGAAGACGCTACTGCACCATAGGCCGCTTTCCCCGTGTTGCTTGAACTTGAATGGAGATGCCAACGCGACTCCCGTTTCGCGTTCCGTCGTCAGGTTGCCGACGGGTAACTTCTTGCCACCCCATTTCGTCAATTCGGGCTTCGGGTCCCACGTATCGACGTGTGATGGTCCGCCGTTGAGATAAACGTGAATGATCTGCTTCGCGCGCGGTCTGAAGTGCGGCTCTTTCGGAGCGAGCGGATTTGGTGAAGCTTCCAGCAAACCGGGCAACGCCAGCAACCCTAAACCCGTTCCCATTCTGCGAAGCAGATCGCGTCGAGTCAGACGTAGTTCAGAACGTGCATTCATCGATTCAATCCACAAACATGAGTTCGTTCGTCATGAGCAAAATGTGAGCGTACTGTTTCCAGGGATTTGTCTTGACGAAGCTAATTCCCAGTTCCAGCTCCTCGGTAGAAGGTGTTCGACCAAGAGCGATGCCGTAGATCTTCGCGACACGCTCGGCGTCTGAACCCTCAGAGATGCGGGTGGCAAGTGCCTGTGCCGTTTGTGCGATGAATTCGGAGTTCATCGCGAAAAGTGCCTGCTGAGGAACCGTCGTGGTGACGCGCCGTGCGGTGGACGCATCAGCATTTGCAGAGTCGAACGTCTGGATGATATTGGGGAGATTCTGCCTTTCCACAAAGGCGTAAATCGTGCGACGGTAATTGGCAAGATCGGTGATCGACGGGGGGCGACCGTACATCGTGTAATCTATCTTGCCGGAAATGACGAGCATGGTGTCTCGCATCTGCTCGAGATCCAACCTTCTCCGGTTCGCACGCCAAAAGAATCGATTGTCAGGATCCAACTCGATCTGGTTCACCATCTTCTCAGTAAGATCGATCTCCGATGCCCGTCGATAGGCCGCCGAGGTCATGATCAATTCATGCAGCGGCTTGGTGCGCCAGCCGTTTTCGATGAATTTGGCGGCGAGATAATCGAGCAGTTCATGATAGACAGGTCGCTTGGTTCGCAATCCGAAATCACTCGGGTTCTCGACCAGTGGTTCGCCGAAGTGATGCATCCAGACTCGGTTCACCCAGACGCGAGCCGTCAGCGGGTTTTCAGAAGAGACAATCGCATTAGCGAGATCGATCCTGCCACTGCCGTTGGCAAAGGGAGAGCGGTGTTCACCCGAGGCAATCCTCAAGAACTGACGTGGCACGGGCGTGCCAGGCAGGGCCGGATCACCACGTTGGAAAATCACAGGGTCATAGAGAGACTCGGCATCGACCATCACCATCGCTCGCCCCGCGGCGGCTTTGTGCTTCACGGAAATCGCATCGAGTTGATTTACCAGCCCCCGGAAAGCATCTTTCTGTTGCCGCGATAGGTAGTAATAGATCTCGTTCTCCGGAAACCAGACCGGACTTTCATTCGACAACAGCAGATCAGCCAGCGCGTCACTGTCCGGTGAATCGAGTTCGGCCCGCAACTCTTTTTCTCGAGCCCAAACGCTACGAATAATCTCGCCGTAGGCGCGTGCGATTTCTTTCGGCGTTTTCGGTTTTGCCGCGACAAGGCCATCGATAATTCGTTGATCCACACCTCGCTGCCGCCAGTGGTCGGCCCGCAGCTTCGGTTCGCGCATCATGTCATGCCAGGGACCAAAGATCGGATCCTCCGGATGGGCGCGCCGAGCAATCATCTTTCTCCACCGAAACGTGATCTGCGGTCGAAGCTGCTCGGGGGTCAGCGACAGGAAGAAACTCGCCGTCTCGGAAAGATCCGGTTCGGTCGTCGCAACCCGGACCAGATAGTCTGCGATTCGATCTCGAGCGGTCTCCAGAGTTCGCTGGTAGTGTGCCTGTCGCGTGGTGAACACCTCCTCGAGCTTCTTGTCGAGTTCGGTTTCGTAAGCCTGTCCTGGCTCGGAAATGTCTTCGATACGCGGGCGTTCATACGGCTCGATGCTGCTGGCAAAGACACCGTAGAGCGAATAGTAATCGGCCATCGAAAGCGGATCGGATTTGTGATCGTGGCACCGCGCACAGCCGGCAGTCAGGCCAAGAAAACCACGCGCGATTACGTCAATCTGGTCATCGATGATGTCGTGTGGATTGCCGTCGAACATCCGCCCCAATGTCAGCAGCCCCATCGCGGCGAGATCCGCCGAGTTGTCTGGAAGATCCATCTGGTCGGCGGCAATCTGCTCGCGCACGAATTGGTCGAACGGCTTGTCTTCATTGAAAGCACGAACGACGTAATCACGATAGGTATAGGCGAACGGGCGGATACGAGCATCGCCGTACATCAGTACGCCATCTTTCGCGTCGGAATAGCGGGCAACGTCTAACCAATGTCGTCCCCAGCGTTCACCATAGCGAGGTGATGCAAGCAACTCGGAGACCAACTGCTGGAACTTGTCGTGCGGTGTCGCCAATTGCTCACGGCTCGGCGGAAGCCCGTGCAAATCGTAGGTGGCGCGGCGAATGAGCTTCGGCATTTCCGCCGCCGCCGTTGGAATCAACCCCTGCTCCTTTAATTGTCGATCGATCAGATAATCGACTGGATGCTGTGACGGCGGGACGTGCGGTGGCGAAATTGGCTGAAACGCCCAATGGTTCTTCGCCGTCTCGTCCACGGAACGAGCGACATCGTCACCCGTGCGAGGATCAAATGCTCCCTGGCGAATCCATGCTGAAAGATCGTCGACCTGCCGAACGCTCAACTTTCCACCCTCGTCTGACGGCGGCATCTGCAATTCTTCGTCTTCATATTTCACAGCGCGGATAAGAAGACTCGTAGACGGATCTCCCGGCACAATCGCCGGACCGCCTTCTCCGCCACGCATCCAACCCGCCTTTGTGTCCAATCGAAGCTCGCCGGAGGCCTCGTCAGGCCCATGGCATTCATGGCAATGTTCCACGAGAATCGGACGAATTCGCTTTTCGAAAAACTCCGCACGTTTGTCGTCGGCGATCATGGCGCCGCACGTGATGATGACAAATAGTGGCGTGAGTAGCACTGGCTTGATCATGAAGCAACCACCCCTTATTCCAGACGAGGTCCCCACCGCTTCATCTGGATCGTGTCGAAACCAACAATCGTGTCGTTGGAACTCTTTTGGTCGACGCGGCTGGTGCCACGTTCGATCACACTCCTCAGGCCCGCAGTCATTCGCTCAACGATTTCCGGGTATTTTGGGGACAAATCGTTCTGCTCACTGACGTCGGAGTCCAGATTGTAAAGTTCGGCGATGGTCGGCTTGCCGCGCGACTGCTGAGGGTTGCGACCGCTCATCTTGAAGACCAGTTTCCAAGGGCCATCGCGGTAGGCAAACTCGCCGTGGTTGGAGTGATTCACGACCGTCGTGCGCCCATCGTCACTGGCCTTTCTCAGCAAGGAAAATAGAAAACTCAAGCTATCCTCTGCGCCGTCGGTGGGCAGGTCTGCTCCAATGATCGCGGCGCACGTTGCGAAGATGTCGGTGAGACAAACCATCTGATTGTTGCTCTTGCCAGCTTGAACACGTTCAGGCCAGCGAATGACCAGTGGTACGCGATGACCACCTTCCCAGACGTCTCCTTTGTGTCCGCGATAGGGGCCGCTTGGCATGTGCCCTGCATCAACAAGCTCTTTCCAGCCGGTGTAATGCGAGTGGCCGTTGTCTGCCGTAAAGATCACAATCGTGTTGTCGGCGATACCAGCGTCGTCGATCGCTTTGATTACCTGCCCTGCTGACCAGTCTGTTTCCATGACGAAGTCCGCGATCGGTGCTATGCCGCTCTTGCCTCGAAAGTCCTGCGATGGCACGATCGGTTCGTGAGGAGAGGTCATCGAAAAGTAGAGGAAGAACGGCACTTCCTGTTTCGCTCGGTCATGAATCTGCTGGACTGCGCGCCGCGTGATTTCTGGCAGGATTTCCTGAAAACGCCAACCGGGGGCGATGGGTGAGCCGATAAACCCTTTCGGCAGGACGATACCTTCGCTGGGATCGAACTTGTAGCGTTCAGTCGGCTGCGTCACCACACGGTCATTCTCAATGAACGTAAACGGTGGCAGGTTGGGAAGATCGACGCCGAAGAAGTAATCGAAACCCCGTTGCGTCGGCCCACCGCGCATCGGTCTGGTGAAATCCCACTGGAGTGTTTTCTGTCCGTTTCGCACCTCCGTCATGCGACTTGATTGCGGTCCGGCCCACTCCCAGCCCAAGTGCCACTTGCCGATGCAGGCAGTGTCGTAGCCGTGTTCTTTAAGGAGGCTTGGCAATGTCGGGCGATGCTCGGTAATCAGTGGAGGTTCGTAGGCGGCAATCACCCATTCTTGAAGCCTCGTTCGCCAGGCATATCTCCCAGTGAGCAAGCCGTAGCGAGTTGGCGAACAAACTGCCGACGGGCTGTGGGCGTCCGAAAAACTCGTCCCTTCCCTTACGAGACGATCAAGGTGCGGTGTCGATATCTTGTTCTCGGGATAATGAGCCTGAATGTCTCCTACGCCAAAGTCATCCGCCAGAACGATCACAATATTGGGGCGATCGTTCGCTGCGGACGCGATTTGCACGATCGAAAGGGAGGTCGCGATCAGGAAGCAAACTCTCAATTGCTGCATCGTTCTGGCCCTGCTCCACGTCAATGATCTCCGCCGAACAAACGGCGTTTCTATCCCGGGTACTGTACCCGGAATGGGATTCGGTTATCCAGTATGAAACGAGTT
>JASLPZ010000441.1:0-5158 GCA_030744725.1 Pirellulaceae bacterium | reverse complement strand
GGTGCTGTAGGCGTTTGACTTAATCAAAGTGCCCGAGGGAGCAAAGCCTCCCATGGGACAAGTCCAGAATACCGTTATCACCGCTCGTTGTCAGATGACGAGCGTCTGGCGATCACCTACTACATGCTGATGCAAGATCGTGTTGAGGAAGCGATTGCGTTCTTCGACGAGTTGAACGCGGCGGACCTGGAAACGTCGCTGCAATACAACTACTTCGCGGCATATCTGAATCTGTATCGCGAAAACGTTGACGCCGCGCGACAGATTGCTCGGCGTCACGTGAAGCATCCGGTTGACCGCTGGCGAAACGCATTTGCCTCGATCGATCGCCAAATCGACGAGATCGACAGCGGCAACTCCGACGTGATCGACGAGAAGAACCGCAATCAGCGGCAAGCCGAGCTGGCGTCGACAGAACCCTCGTTCGATTTGAAGGTCGAAGCGAAGAAGGTCCGCATCGAGTATCAGAACTTGAAGCGAGCGACGGTGAACTACTACTTGATGGACATTGAGTTGCTGTTCAGCCGCAATCCATTTGTGCAAGGACACTCGAATCAGTTCTCGCAGATCCTGCCGAACTTGACCGACACGATTCCGCTCGCTGCCGATCAGCGGTCGGTTGAATTCCCGTTGCCCGACGAGTTACAAAACCGCAACGTCTTGGTCGAGGTTATCGGCGCCGGCCAATCAACATCGCAAGCCTACTTCTCGAACTCGCTATCCGCGCAAGTCATCGAGAACTACGGCCACTTGCGAGTTACTGCGAAGGAGACCGGCCAGCCGCTCCCGAGGGTCTATGTCAAGGCCTACGCGCGGATGAAGGACGGGCGCGTGCAGTTCCACAAGGACGGCTACACCGACCTCCGTGGCCGCTTTGACTACTCATCCCTCAACACGAACGAACTCGACTTCGTCGCTAACTTCGCGTTGCTCGTCTTGAGCGACGAGCACGGAGCCATTGTGCGGGAGGCAGCGCCACCAAAGCGGTAAGACAATCGTCAGCCACCACCGAGTTAAAACGCCGCTCCACGTTACTGTCAGGAGATCTCGTTCTGCTCGTCGGTTCCGACCTCTTTTTGCTTCACTTTGGATTTTTCGACTAACGCACTGACGCTTCAATCCTGCAGCACGACATTGCGGTGACCGGCATCCCCACCCCACATAGACCATCCCGTCAAGCTGGTATTCGCGGTATCGATGCAGACCACCTGACCATCCTGAGTGCTGACATAGATTCGACCTTCATGGACGACGGGCGGAAACCGGACAGGAGCATCGACCTGGAATGAAGCAGCGATTTCCCCCGATTGCGGCTTCATCTGTAAGACGTCTCCATTGACGGTCGCAACAAAGAGGAACTTACCTGCGGCAACTGGCGGTGTCGCCAAGTGCCCTCCAACCTCGTTGAGATTGCCTTCGACTTGTTTTGTCCACACCGTCTTGCCTGACTCGGCGGACGTACAGACGATCTGGTCACCCATGCAGTTGTAGAGCCGCCCTTTCCAGTACAGTACACGCGAACCTTGAAAACTCTGTAGCGTGGAAACGTTACCCAGTCCAATAGCGTCCGCTGCCTGGAGTTCCGTACGGAGCAATGGATCTGATGATTTAGCATCGGAAGGCTGGGGCAGGATCGAGTTCATCGGAGACACTGGCTGAGCTTTGTCAGAAGCTGGCACGTCTCTTGACAACTCATCCTCGACGGCAAACGATCCGCCGCTGCCGAACCCGCCTCCGGACCCACCACCAAACCCACCTCCGAACCCACCACCAATCCCGTTCGACGACTCGAACTCTGCGGCATCAGTGCTATAGCTCGCAGCTCGCTGGACGGCTTGGTCGAGATATGGAGCAAGGCGACGGGCGGCAACGTACTGTAGTCGGTTGGTAGATCGATCGTGCATGGCAATACACTCGGCGATCTCGCCAGAGTCCCCGTCGGCACGACGCGTTAGATAAAGATCATCGTCGGCCACCACTGGAACCGAGGTAGCACGAAGCCGTGTCGCCAAGTTGATACTGCCGTCCTGCTGTCCAAACTGGTATACAATTCCGGTAAGCGACGCCAAATACAGATCATCTCCGACGGCAACCGGAGCGGTCATACAGTCACTGTCAATCCACTGCTGCCAGACCGTCTCGCCGGATTGTGCGTCGAGACAAATGGCAACGTGCGTTGGTGTCATTGAATCGCTAGGTGTGGACGACTCAAGGAGAATGGGATCGTCGGCAGGCGAAGTGTCGCCAGTAGTAACTGAAGATGGTGGCACCGCGGGATAAACGGCAAACACACGACCGCCAGCTACTGTCGGCATGGATAGCAAGGGATCGCCAAGCCAGTGTGACCATTGCATCTCACCTGTCTTCGCAGCCAACGCAAAGATGGTGCATGATTCACAGCCAAAGATGATAGATTCATCGTAAGGGACAGCCGAAGATGGTCCGTCATCATCAAGCTGCACGCCCCAAATGAAGTCACCTGTGCGAGCATCAAAGCAGTAGTATTCTTTGGAGCTGAAGCCGCCGCTGACGTACAAGCGGTTCTGATAGACCATGGGTGTCGGGATCGGAGACTCGCTTGGCAGCTTAATTGTGAAGCCGTTCTCGCGCTTGGTGATTCGATCTAAATCGAAAGCAAGCGGCTCGACGCGTCCGGCCCTGAACTCGCTATTTTGATTTGCCGTGTGCGAGTTCATGGCAACAACTTCTTCCAAAATGTCCTCGCCGTTCAGAGCCCGGGCGAGTTCGGACTCTGAAGCTGGTTTATTGGATTCATCTTGCTGAGTAGTTGCTGTGGGTCCAGAATGCTCTTTCCGTTTACCTGACTCCGAAAAGTCTTGACCCACAAAACGTTGGCATCCAACTACTACAACAACGGCGAGAACGAACGCAACAGCGAACTGCTGTCGTTTCATAATACACCTTCCTCGGTTCCGGAGCCCCCGTTGAAGGTTAGCAACGTGCGTGGTCGTGGAGTGATGAGAAGATCGACGCAATTGCCACAGTCGAGTCTAGCATTCTTTGGATTCGATACGCAAGCCTTTTCGCCATTAGATATCACTCGCACGCCTGCCTGTCTACGTTCCAAGAGTTGGAGTTTGCTTTTACATACTGAAGAACCGCAGCAGCAAGCATACTGAGCACGGCCCCCGCCGTCGCCAATCCCATGTCTTTGTGAGCATCCCAGGCGTCTCCTTGCTGACCGAGGTAGCTGTTGGCGAAATCGGGGGCTAGGGTCACAGCACCAAGCCACTCCGCGAGTTCAAACAGCAAACTGCTTGCGAGAACAAACTCGATGGCCGTGAAGTAGCTCCAGGCAGGCTTCACTTGCAACATCCGCAAATGAACTTCCCTTGCCACGGGTGCAATCAGCAGGCCAAAGCTGAAATGGACAAACCGATCGTAGTGATTGCGGCTCAGCTTGACGTCTTTTGTTACGTCGACCTCAAGTAATTGCGTGACCCACTGGTCGTACGGGACAAACGAGTAGACGTAGCGAGTGCCGAGAACATGCAAGATCAGGAACAGGATCAAGAAGGAAAAGCTCACGGTGGAAAGTGGGAAGTATTTCGTTGAAGCCAGTAAGATGGCGATTGCAATCCAAGTCGGGACGATGTGGATGACTACATGCAATTCGTAGGGAGGATTGTGGAGCCAGAGTACGAAGTAGACCGTAAACACCAGCAACAGCACCCGTTGAGATGTAGCTCGATGTAGACGACTCGGCATGGATGTGAACTCGTCGTTGAAGGGCCGTAGTTCCCGTCTACCATGTGAGCCGAAATCCGTCTCAATTATTCCCGTCTCGCTGCGGTCCGTCCAAAGATTGCCCAAGAACGGCGGATCAACATCGCAGAAGTACGAAGAGAATCCGTCTTCAATGGTCGCGAACTGAACCGTCTTCGTTGAGTGGCTGGGGATTTGACAGTTCGAACGGGTGCCTCTCCGCAATCTTCTCGTCGAACTCGCAGCCCAATCCCGACTTGTCTGGTAGCATTGCGAATCCGTCCGCCATATTGATGTGCGCCCCTTTGAACAAGTCGTTTTCCCAATTCGATGGACGGACGACGAACTTGTACTTTGACTCCTGAATGACGCAGTTGGGGGTACAAGCATCGATGTGTAACGAAGCCAGCGTACACGGCAGGCTGGAAGGGTTATGCAGCGCCGCATCGATGCCCTGAGCTTCCGCCATGGCACAGATTTTTCTGGTCTCGGAGATGCCGCCCGCCTGGATCACGTCCGGCTGCACGTAAGAAACCAGGTGACGGCTGATGATATCCTCGAAGTCAAATTTGGTGAAATGCCGTTCGCCGGTGGCCAAGGGCACGGTCGTACGTTCCCCCAACCATTCGAGGGCATCGTTGAACTCGATGTTGATCGGCTCCTCGAGCCAAAGCGGGCGGAACTCTTCGATTCCCTTCGCATATTCAAGCGCCTGCACGGGAGTCAACCTGGTATGAGCGTCGGTGGCGATATCGAAATTGGGTCCGGCTTCATCACGCATCTCGGCAAATGTGTCGATTGCTTTCTTGACGTCCCAGGGAAACCGCGCCCGGCCATTCACCATGCTGAGCGGTGGACCAGTCTTGATAGCGGTGTAGCCTTTTTCCTTCACCTCGCGGACGGCTTCTCTGCCGGTCCCGTGCACGTACAGCCGGATCTTCTCTCTTGCAGCGCCGCCGAGAAGCCGGTAGATCGGCACGTCGAGTAGTTTTCCAAGGATATCCCAAAGGGCGATCTCCGCCGCGCTGATGGCGGTGTTGAGAACTGGACCGCCCCGCCATCGCGGCCAGCGATACATGCCCTGCCAGAGAAATTCGATGCGAGTCGGGTCATGCCCCACAAGCACGTCCCGCAACTCCTTGCACGCGGCAAGCGCAGTGCCGGTCTTGCGGTGCACGGAGGCTTCGCCGAGCCCAGTCACTCCCACGTTCGTGTAGATCTTCATGAACACCTGATTGGTCTCGATACCCACGCCCCAGCATTTTACATCGGTGATCCTGATGTTCGTCGGTAGTTTCGCCGCAAGCTCGGCCACCAGGAGGCCGTTCCAGAACGGGGTGCCGCCGAAGAAGATGCCTAGTTGGACAGCGCCAGTTTCATCGTTAAGTAGTTGCTGAAATTGGCCTTCCATCAACAGAGAGAAATAGGCGAT
>JASLPZ010000440.1:0-5212 GCA_030744725.1 Pirellulaceae bacterium | reverse complement strand
CCATGAATTTGCACAAAGTTGTTTCGACACTGACAATAGCCGGGATCTGTATTTTGCCACTGGCGGTGACTTTCGGCTGCACGGGTTGCACCGGCCCTCCGCGTGGGACCGGAAACAACACAAATACGTCGCAAACCAACGAATTCGACGGCACCCCCTTTTCTGACGACACAACAAACACAACCAACTAGCCTCGTGCCGCGGCTGCCTTTTCGCCAACGAACCGGTTCGTCTGTCAGAAAGCCAGCGGCATTTGGCGGTCCTGCAATGGCCAGTCCGTTCCTGCGAAGTCTCGCACTCTCAATCAGGAAACCGAATCATGAAAACAACAATCGCCGCCACGATTCTTGGCTTGCTGGTGATGCTGGCCGGATGCAAGGTAGAAACCAATACCACCACGAATATCGCGTTCGACGACGAGTCCATCGCCACCGATGATTCGGCATCAGGTGACGAGTCGATGCCAACGGATGCGGACACAACTTCGTCCGACGCGGGCACGGCAGACCCCGCCATACCGGACTCGACGACAGCGAATCCCACCACACCGAAGACCACTACACCGGCACCAGTCACCAGACCGAAGAAACCGCTGGCCCCGGATGTGTCCATCGCCTTCGTCACGAATCAGATTGCAGACTTTTGGCAGATTGCTAAAGCAGGCTGCGAGGACGCGCAAAAAGACTTCGATATTCAAGTGGATGTCCGTATGCCTTCACAAGCGACTGCCGTGGAACAAAAACGGATTGTCGAAGACCTGCTCACGGCAGGCGTCGATGCGATCGCAATCAGCCCGTTGGACGCGGACAATCAAATCGGCTGGCTCAACGATATCGGCAAGAAGGTCCCGTTGATCACGCACGACTCGGATGCTCCCGCATCGGAACGACTCATGTACATTGGCATGGACAATTATGCGGCCGGTCGGATGTGTGGAGAATTGGTCAAGCAAGCACTGCCCGATGGCGGCGATGTGATGCTGTTCATCGGTCGATTGGAGCAGGACAACAGCAAGTACCGTCGACAGGGTGTGATCGACGTGCTGATGGACCGCGATCGAACCATGGCGGACTATCATTCGAAGAGCGACACGTGGGATCCCGTCGATGGCGAAATCAAAGGTGACACCTACACCGTGCTGGGAACGCTGACGGATCAGGGTAGACCTGAAGTGGCTCAGGCCAAGGCCGAAGACGCCATCAACACGTATCCAGAAATGGACGCAATGGTCGGCTTGTTTGAATACAATCCGCCGGCCTGTTATCAAGCATTAGACAAAGCCGGAAAAATCGGACAGGTGCAACTGATCGGTTTCGATGAAAACGACACTACGTTGCAGGCCATTAAGGACGGCACCTGCGTTGGGACGGTTGTACAGAACCCTTACATGTATGGATACGAATCGGTGCGGGTCTTGAAGGCGTTGCTTCAAGACGACACTTCAGTCATTCCCGATTCGAAATTCATTGACATCGCCCCGCGGATGATTACCAAGGCCAACGTCGATGAATACTGGGCCGACCTGCGTGCCAAGAAAGGTGGATAACGGTCCTGCCGCCTGATGTCCACTACGCCGCCACTGTTGGAAGTTCGCCGAATCGGCAAACGTTTTCCGGGCGTGCGCGCGCTGCATCATGTCGACCTCACGTTGGGGCATGGCGAAGTTCTGGCGGTTGTCGGCGAAAATGGTGCCGGCAAGAGTACGCTGATGACGATTCTGGCCGGCGTGCAGAAACAGGACACTGGTCAGATCCTCGTGAACGGTCGCGGTGTGCAATTGGATTCGGTTTCCGCGTCGATCGACAGCGGAATCTCCTTGATCCATCAGGAACTGAATCTGGCCGACAATCTGGAGGTCGGCGCCAACATCTTCTTGGGCCGCGAGCCTGGTCGGTTTGGCCTGATTGATCAAGGCCGATTGAATGCGGAGGCAGAAGCGGTGTTGGAGCGTGTGGGGCTGAACGTGTCACCCACGACGCTGCTCGCCGAATTAACGATCGGTCGGCAGCAAATGGTCGAGATCGCCAAGGCACTGTCCGTCAACGCTCGCATTCTGATCATGGACGAGCCGACGTCCAGTCTTTCAAATCATGAGACCGAACAGCTGTTTCGCGTTGTCAAGGATCTGCGGGCCAGCGGTGTCAGCGTGATCTACATTTCGCATCGACTGGGTGAAGTCACGGAACTGGCGGATCGTGTAGTGGTCTTGCGCGACGGTGAAAATGCTGGAGAACTGGCCTGTGGAGAGATTACCCATGACAACATGGTCCGACTGATGGTCGGCCGCGACATTTCTCAGTTCTACGCGCGAAATCCTCACGAAATCGGCGACCCGCTGCTGGAAGTGGTCAAGCTTAGAACCCCTGCGTGGCCGCAACACGAACTGACGTTCTCGGTGCATCGCGGAGAAATCGTCGGCCTTTCCGGCCTGGTCGGAGCTGGGCGCACGGAGATGTTGCAGACGTTATTTGGAATCGGCCGGGCACTCGGTGGAACGGTCAAAGTGGATGACCGGCAGATCAGACCTGCCAGTTCCCAGGATGCCATCTCCGCCGGCGTGGCGCTTGTCCCGGAGGACCGCAAGCGACACGGCGTAATTGTCGAGATGGGTGTCCGTCCCAACATCGGCTTGGCGGGATTACGTCGCAACTGCCTGAATCTGGGTTTTCTCAATGCCGAAGTAGAACGCAACGACGCGGCCGAAATGATGGAGAAACTCAGTATCAAGACGCCGTCATTCGAACAGGTTGTGCAGTTCCTGTCTGGCGGCAATCAACAGAAAGTCGTCCTGGGCAAGTGGCTGGCCCTGCACCCCAAAGTTCTCTTGCTCGATGAACCGACGCGAGGGATTGATGTGGGCGCGAAACAGGAAATCTACCGGCTGATGGAGACCCTGGCCGAACAGGGCGTCGCTATCTTATTCGCTTCCAGCGAAATGGAAGAAATCCTGGGCATGAGCGACCGAGTGCTGGTGATGCATGAAGGGCGGATGGCGGGCGAAATCGCGCGCCACGATCTGAGCGAAGAGGCTGTGATGCAACTGGCGACGGGAAAGGTGGATGCCGCCTGACGGCAACCAACTCATCAGATTTGACAACAAGGCGAGCGTTCGATGAAGGCAAAAGTACTCGGCATTCTGGCGTTGCTCGTGGCGCTCTGCCTGTTCATGGCCATCACCTCCTCGGACCCGTGGTACAAGCTGACCAGTGGCACGTTTCTGCAGCCGAACAATGTCGAGAACTTGCTCCGCCGCACGTCGCTCTACGGCATTCTGGGAATTGGAGTGGCGTTTGTCATCATCACCGGTGGCATCGACCTTTCGGTTGGTTCGGTGGTTTGCCTGTCGGGATGTTTGCTGGCGATTTTTCTGGACGTCAGCTATCAGCCCTTTGACAACCAAACGGTGTTGGAGGTCCGGGCCGAAAAACAACAGATCGTCGTCGAGGGGGATGCGCCGGGGTTCAACGAAGGAGACCACATCCGGTACTTTGGCGGGCGGCGCGCGCGGCCAACGGTCGCCAGGATTGCGCGGATCAAACGCGCTGACGGCGTGACGTTGCTGCAAGTCGATAAGCCTCTTACACGCGACGACGACGACGGCCAGATCGCCAAAGTGCTCGATGTCGTCTCGTTCCGTCAAAGCGACATGACCACAACCCCGATGATCGCTGCCGCCGTGACGTTGCGGGGCAGACAAGGTCACCTGTCACGACGCGATCAAGTGATGCTGATTCATCCAGAATCAGGGCTCAATCAACAAGTGATCGAGAGTGTTGAAGTGGGCCAACAGGAGACGCTTCTGACGTTTGACCGTGATCTGGGCAGCAACTTCACGGACCAGTGGGTGGCCGTCCCACTCCAGCGGCGTCAACGGATGCCGATCCCCTTGGCCCTCGGTACCGTCCTGGCGATCGCATTGGGATTGGGCCTTCTGCACGGTCTGCTGGTCACTCGAATGAAGTTGCAACCATTCGTCGTCACACTCTGCGGTCTGCTGTTCTATCGAGGCATTTCGCGCTGGTTGGTAAACGATCAACCCGTTGGATTTGGAAATGAATATGTCAACACACTCAGCCCGCTGGGCCGCGGCAAGCTGGTCCTGTTGCAGTGGGAGGATGCCGGACACATCGAGACGTTTGGCCTGCCGTACCCGTTCTTTATTCTGCTGTTGTGCGCGCTGGCGGCGGGTGTCTTCTTAAACAAGACGATCTGGGGACGCTACCTTCTGGCGCTCGGACGGAACGAAGAAGCCGCGCGTTACAGTGGCATCAACACCGGACGAATCACCCTGTTGGCCTACATCATTTCGACCGTCCTGGCAGCTACCGGCGGGATCTTGTTCGCGCTAGATTCCAACCAGGTTCCGCCGAGCAGTTTTGGGAACTTCTTCGAACTGTATGCGATCGCAGCGGCCGTCCTGGGGGGTTGCAGCTTGCGCGGCGGCGAAGGTGCCATCGTTGGTGTCGTAATTGGCACGGCGGTCATGCAAGTGCTAAACAATATGATCGTACTGCTGCGAATCTCCGATGAACTCGAATACGCCATCATTGGCATTGTCATTTTGTTGGGTGTCCTGGCAGACGAGTTGATTAAGCGGATTGCGGCGCAGCGGCGAGCCAAATCACAGGCGAACTGAATCCTGCGCGAGATTTGCAGATGATTGCTCAGTCGGTTACAAGATAGCAAGAGAGATTGCCGAGCACTCTATCTGCCCAACGGGTGATTCTATGACCGTTCACGGGTCAGGGTCTGGCTCATTTTTCGGCGGCAAGTAGTGGCCTTTGGAAATACGCGTGGGCTGAAAAATGTACCTGACGCCTTGGCTTTCCGATTCGACGAAGTGGGAGCACGGTGAAGCGGAGCATTGTCAACGGAAACAAACCAATGAAAAATGATCCTCATAGCCAGTTGGCTCGCCGCTCGATGCTTCAAATTGCGACGGGGGGTATCGCAGGTGCCGTGCTGGCTGGAGGTCTCCCGGCGGCCGTGGCAGCCGACCCCAGACTGAGCGGGAAGACGCAGTTCCAAATCGCTTGTATGACGCTGCCGTACTCTCAGTTTCCACTTAGGCGAGCGCTAACTGGCATCAAGTCCGCGGGCTACGATTTCGTGGCTTGGGGAACATCACACCGGGAGACTCTAGGCCGCGCCAAAGTTGGCATTTCCTGGTGAACTGAGCTAGTTTTTGGAGGGCAGTTTTGTTTCACTGTTG
>JASLPZ010000043.1:0-27828 GCA_030744725.1 Pirellulaceae bacterium | reverse complement strand
AATTACAATAACAAAACCACATCGGGCGCTAGCCTTTTCAACCGCCCAAGCGCTAGCGTTTTCAAACGCCGTTCACACACAACTCCGAGCCACTCATTTCCGGCATCTCCCAATCAGAAATGAGAAAGGACGGCGCCTCCTGTTCTATAAGTTTCAGTGCTTGCTGACCGCTGCGCGCGGTGCGGATGTCGTACCCACTGGACTTCAGAATGCATGTGAGGACGCGCAGCATCGCCGGATCATCATCAACGATCAGGATATCATTGGCAATCTCTGAATTCATTTGAGCAGCTCACTCTGGTGCTCCGGCCCGAACCAGTCGGCAGACGTCGAGCAGTTCTTGCAGTGTCTGCTGGATGGTATCTTCCGGCTCGCTGTCGCGAACAGTGAACTCGACCGCAGCCGCCAAAGGCGCCAATGGTCAAATCCATAGCTGCCGGCAGCGCCTTTCATTTGGTGGGCTGCACGTTGCAGGCCCTCCATGTCGCCACTGTCAAAAGCTCGCTCCAGCGCCGCGATTCGGTCCGGCATTTCATCCACATACATTTCCACAAGTTCACCGTAGACCGAGGCGGACGCCATCGGGGAGTGGATGGTCGCGTACTCCGGTCTTGCACACGCCATTATCTGCCCCTCTGTTGTCGATGGGTTCGATAGTCTGACAAAGTATAGGCTGGGAAGAACGTCGAGGCTGACAGCACAAACACCGGGGATTTTCCGCATTTCACATTCAGGATTCGTCTGTTTGTCTCGAGGACCTTTCCTTTGGCCGCTACAGGCCGTTCCACCCTTGGAATCCGTATCATCGGTGTCGAGACGGAAGCCAAGACGAGTACCACGCGGCAAGCGGCTGGTAAGGCAGTTAAGCGGTCTGGGGCGTCATTGAATTGACTCAATCGTTCGGTCGTGGGATCGTCTTTACATTCTCGGCGGAATCGCCGAGAATGCGGGGAATGAACATGAAAAACTTTGCGACCTCTGGAATTGGAGGTCGCTTTTTTCGCTAGCCGGAGAATTCTGATGTCCCAGCGCGTGCCGATGACTCAAGAAGGGTACAACAAGAAAAAGGCCGACATTGACCGGATGGAGAACGTCGAGATGCCGTTAATCGCAGAGAGGATCGCCGCCGCACGCGATGAAGGTGACCTGAAGGAAAATGCTGAATACCACGCACAACGCGAAAACCAAGGTATGCTGCAAGCCAAAATCAATCGGCTGAAGAGTGATTTGGCTAACGGAATGATCATCGATCCCGCGACCATGCCACGGGGCGAAGTTGCTTTTGGGGCGACCGTCAAGGTGAAGGATCTAGACTTCGACGACGAAGAGGTTTACACCTTGGTCGGGTCTGGTGAAGAAGACTACGACACTGGCAGAATCCTGTTGACTAGTCCCATCGGGCAGGGCCTCCTTGGCAAGAAGGTTGGGGAAGTCGCAGAGATTAAAGCGCCCAAAGGCATATTCAAACTCGAAGTCATCGAGATCTCCTACGAGTGAATCTTGTAGGTGTTGGCGGTTGTGCGGTCGATCCGACAGGGTGCCGCGTGACAAAGGCATTGTGAATCATGTCAATTCACGGCTTGATCGAAATGGGGCGGGCAGGGACCAGTTGGTTTTCTGTCTCGTCTGGAACGAGCGCGAGTTGTTGCTCGTCGATCAGCTGACCGTCCTCCGCCCAGACTTTCCAAACCCCTCGCTTGCTTCCTACGAAGAACTCCCCTTCTTCTTGCTTGCGCCCGTTGGCGTGCCAACGCGTCCAGCGATCGACACGGTGGCCCTCGGCGTATCGCCCAACCAGTTGTTTCTGGCCGTTTTCATGCCACCACGTGTGCGTTCCAACCGATTCACCGTCGCGAAATGTACCGGTGAACCGAGTGTTTCCATTGGGGTACCATTCGGTCCATTTGCCAATCCGAATAGGTTCGTCGACTGGGGTTTCTCGGGAGATTGCCAGTAGACCTTGCCACCAGTCAACCGTCCGGTGCACGTTCACTTCGTTGATCTGCACCCATCCTTCGGCTTGCTTCTGTTGGTTTGGTTCGTGCCAGGTGACGACTGGGATCAACTGCTTGCCGTCGCGAAAGAACTCGCGATTGGCGAGGGCACCTTTCGCTGAAAAAGAGTTGCTTTCGCCGTCCAGCTTCCCTCGCCTAAACATCATCTCTTCTTGCGGTTGACCGTTTGCGTACCATCGCGCGGCCTTCCCATGCAATTCCCCGTGATCGAATTCCCAGCTGCCGATCAACCGCTGACGGTTATCGCTGATGGTCCAGGTACCGTGTAGTTGACCATTGGCAAATTCGGCCTTTGAAGTGAAAGGCGGCTGAAACGCGCCATCAACAACTCCAAAGTTCGACATCAACCGAACCCAGTCGCCGTGCTGTTTGCCAAACCGAAACTCGCCGTGCGCGACAAGCCGGCCTTCCGGGTCCCACATTTTCCAAGGACCGTGATTGACATAGTTCCGCTCGTCGTCTTGGACCACCTCTCGTTCGATCTTAACCTTGCGATTTGGATACTTTTCCGTAATCATCTCGGCTGCTAATTCGACGCGACGTGCTGGAACTGACTCCAATTCCGTATCGGATCCGCCGATGCGGAGGACCGGAATGGGCGGAGGCAGGAGTTCGTCCGCGTCTGCTTGCGTGAGGAGGAAAAAGGGCGCCATCAAGACGAGGGATGATCGCGAGAGAGAAAAGCAAGAACACATGGAACGTCTCCAATTGGGGAGTCAGGCATCCATGCAAGCAATGTCCTGTGCGTCCAAGCGTGGCAGGCATCGTAACTAGAAAGCTTGTATCAGGTTTATCTGTACAAATGAGTCAAGTTTTCAGCGACGGGCACCGTTCGCAGGTTGGTCGGGGAACAGGTCGCCACAACTGAGCGATGGCTCGCGTCGGCCCGAGGCACAGCCTCGCTCGGCGATATCTGAGTCATCGGCGATTTGCCACCAGGGGTACCACTTGGTTACCCTCCTCCGCTGCGACCGCCAACACCGCCTAAAATCGGACGATCGTAAGTGCCGACACGTCCGTGTTCGTCGGTAGATCAGCTACGATCGGCGCGACCTGGCGCCCTCTAGCTCAACGGCTGCTAAGCGTGGATTGCAGAACCAGGTGGCCCGGCAGCACCTGAGCTACTCCGCCAATTCGCGGGCGACGCGCTCGGCGTGCTCCATCGCGCGAAGGATATTTCCGCTACAGATCAGATCGATCTCACCGGTGGTGTAACCTCGATTGAGCAGTTCTTGTGTGATCAATGGGTAGGTCGACACGTCTTCCAGCTGACGAGGCACCATGCTGACGCCATCATAATCGGAACCCAGTCCGACATGGTCGATACCCGCGACACGCACAATGTGGTCGATATGATCGACGACGTGGTGGATCGTACCGGGCAGCATTGGGTTCTTCAATCGCCACGCGGCGCGTGCTTTGGCATATTCATCATCGTCAGGAAATTTAGTTCGCAGTTTTCGCATGACATCGAACATTCGAGACATCCGGCGAGCTGATTCAGGTACGACGAAACCGGAAAAGAAATTGACCATCACGACGCCACCATTGTTCGCCGTTAGCATGAGCACATCATCCGGGACGTTGCGTACGTGATCCGCCACCACGCGTGCCGACGAATGTGAAAACATGATCGGTGCCTTGCTCACGCGCAAGGCGTCTTTCATGGTCTCTGGAGAGACGTGAGACAGGTCGACCAGCATCCCCAGCCGGTTCATTTCACGCACCACGTCCTCACCGAATTCAGACAGGCCACCATGCCGAGCGACGTCCGTCGCCGAATCGGCCCAGTCCAGCGTATCGGAGTGAGTCAGCGTCATATATCCGGCGCCCAATCCGTGAAGTCGCCGCAGTGTTTCCAACGAGTTTTCAATGGAATGACCGCCCTCGACGCCGATCAACGAAGCGATCTTCCCCGCATTCTGAATTCGCCGGACGTCAGCGGCGGTTCTGGCGATTTCA
This sequence comes from Pirellulaceae bacterium, assembly GCA_030744725.1. Lineage (GTDB taxonomy): Bacteria > Planctomycetota > Planctomycetia > Pirellulales > Pirellulaceae > ARS98. The sequence goes on along the minus strand of JASLPZ010000043.1, from coordinate 23,851 downwards.
AAAACATCGGGGTAACGTTTCACCATGGCGTGAACCAATTCGATTTGCTCCAGTGTCTGCAGCAACGCCTGGCCGGTTTTGCGAGTATCCGCCGGAACGAAGACCGACCAGAATTGAGCGCCGACGTTTCCCTCGCGAAGTCGCGCGATATCCGTGTGCAGCTTTGGCTGTGGCTTGCTGACGTCCATGCGTTCAAATGAAGACGAGGAGTTGGTTCGTAAGGCCCACGGCAGATCGTTATGACCATCGAAAACGTAAGTTGTCCGATGGGCTCGGCGTGCCTTTTCGGTTAGGACGACCTGGGGGCGCCGGCCTTCTTTTCTCCAATAGCCGGGCCCTCGGACCACCTGTCCTGGTTTTCGGCCCGTGTGATCGCCGGCCTGAAGCACAAATTGACCATTGACCAGCACGTCTCGGACGCCTGTGGAGAATTGATGCGGTGTATCGAACGTTGCGTGATCTTCGACTTTGGCCGGGTCAAACATGACGATGTCAGCAAAGTACCCAGGCTTGAGCAGCCCACGACGGCGAATCCCCAGGTTACGGGCCGGCAGCCCCGTCATTTTGTGAACAGCCAGCTCCAACGAAACAGCCCTTTCTTCGCGGACGTATTTTCCCAACAATCTCGCGAACGAACCATAGGCACGTGGATGCGGATTCGATTTGAGGAACACGCCGGTTGGTGCCAGCGACGAAGAATCGCTACAGAGGCTAACCCAAGGCAGCGCGATCTTCTTCTTGACGTTTTCTTCGCTCATCAAGAAGTAAACACATTCAACTCGACTTTCATCCTCCACAACGAGATCCATTGCAGTTTCAGACGGCGTCTTTCCGCGCTGACGAGCGACTTCGGCCAGAGTTTTTCCGGTCAGATGTTTGAGCGCATCGTTCTTGAAGCCGACAAGAAGCACTCTGTCGGCCGATCCCGCCATGAGCAGCAGGTTCTCCCACTGGTCCGTGGGTGTCTCCATTTCTTTCTTGACGCGGGCACGTGTCTTCAGATCCTGCAGACGATCGCGCCAACGGTTGAATCCGCCCTCCTGTACCCAGGGCGGCATCGCGGCGTTCAAACCGGTGGCTCCCGCCGTGTAAGTGTACATGTCCGCGGTGATTCGCAGGCCTTCGGCACGTGCGGCTTCCACCTTTTCAATCACCATGTCCAGCTTGCCCCAATTCTCCTGACCGGCCGCCTTCAGATGATAGATTTCCGCGGCGATGTTGGCCCGTCGCGCGATTGAGATCAACTCATCGACAGCTTCCAGAAGTTGGTTCCCTTCACTGCGAATGTGCGAAATGTACATGCCATCGTATTCGGCGGCCACCTTACAGAGTTCAACCAGCTCGTCAGTTTTCGCATAAAAGGCAGGCGCGTAAATCAGCGAGGAACCAATGCCTAAGGCACCGTCTTCCATCGCACGCCTGACCAGTTCTCGCATTCGCTGAAGTTCAGCAGCCGACGGAGCTCGGTCCGCGAATCCCACCTCATGAATCCGGACGGTTGTTGCGCCGACAAAAGACGCCACGTTGCAGGAGATGCCGTGACTTGCCAGGTGGTCGAGATAGCCCTCAAGCGTCCGCCAAGGAATGTCGTACTTGATCGAACTCTGGCTACTCAATTCATTGCGTTGCATCGCTTCATTGAGCGGCCCCATCGACCAGCCTTCGCCAAAGACTTCCAACGTGACGCCCTGGCGAATATCGCTTTGACTGGTGCCATCTTCCAACAACGACTCGGTGGCCCAACTGAGCATGTTGATGAAACCAGGCGCGATCACCATTGAACTTGCGTCCACGGAAACGTCGGCACGAGCTTGGCTGAGGTCGCCCAGAAACGCAATGCTATCGCCTTGGACGCCGACATCGGTTCGCCGAGCAGGACGGCCTGTGCCATCGATTACTTGACCGCCACGGAAAATGACGTCGTACTTCATCTGTTCATCGGACGTGTCCGGGGCGGCTTGAAGGGGCGATTCGCAGCTGAATAATTGAGCACACAGAAACACAATCATGGGGACAAGTCTGTGAAGCACCATGCCATCTCTCATTTCATCCAATATCGGGTAGGGACACTTTCCATCAAGCGAACACAATCCGGGCGAAGCCTGATTGGCCACTGGCTTGGCTGCTTTATAATGAACCGCCCGACGGATTCCAATCTCTCTGCAGACGTTTTTTGGCCGACCCTCTTTCCAGCGTACCAGGTGACCATCATGATTTGCATTGCACGGATCTGGGGAATTGCGGTCTTTCTTCTGCTTACATGTCAACAGATGGCTAACGGTCAGACCGTTGCCGCGGAGAAATTGAGGCAGCTGATCGACGAAGTGTGGCAGTTTGACCTGCAAGAGTCGCCTCTACTGGCGACAAGGGTCGGCGTACACCAGTACAACGACCAACTCGGGCACCAGGCAGTGGCGGACTACAAGCGTCGTATCGTGGCGAAACGTGAATTCGACAACCGTCTTCGGAAGATCGACCGTTCACAATTGAAACGACCAGATCAGATCAACTATGACGTGTTCGGTCGGCTCCTCCGCAATGAACTTGACGAAGCAAACTATCGGTCGTACCTGATTCCCATCACGAACCGTTCTGGGTTCCATATCTCCTTTCCACAACTGGCCAAACAGGTTCCGCTGAATTCAGTCAAGGACTACGAGAATTACATCGCACGACTGCACGCCTTCGAGCGGTACACGGACGAACACATCGGCCTGATGCGATCAGGGATCAAAGAGGGGATGGTTCTGCCCGCGGTCGTCCTGGAGGGCTACCAAGATTCGATCGCGACACACATTGTCGAAGATCCAAGGCGAAGCCTGCTGTACACTCCCTTTACCAAAATGCCCGCCAAAATAAGCCGGGATGACCAGCAGCGACTAGCCGCGGCAGGGCGTCAGGCGATTTCGTCCAGCGTGGTCGTCGGTTATCGCAAGTTTCTCGAATTCATGGAGCAGGAATATGTACCGGTTTGTCGTGGTTCCATCGGTGCGGCAGCATTACCCAACGGTCGCGACTTCTATCGGCATCGCGTGCGCCGCTTCACCACACTTGAAGTGATGCCCGAGCAGGTACACCAAACAGGACTGGCTGAGGTAACGCGGATTCGTACCGAGATGGCCGAGGTGATCGAACAGGTTGAATTCAAGGGCGATTTCGCTGCATTCTTGAACCATCTGCGCACCGATCCAAAGTTCTACCCGAAGTCTGCTGAAGAACTGAAAAAGGAAACCGCCTATGTGCTCAAAAAGATGGATGGCCAGTTGCCGCGTCTGTTCAAGACCATGCCACGCACGCCGTACGGCATTCGCGTGGTGCCGGCCTATATCGCTCCCAAGACAACCACCGCCTACTATCAACAACCCACAGGTGATGGTAGCCAGGCGGGCTTTTATTACATCAATACCTACAATCTTCAGGCGCGGCCCTTGTATGGCGTCGAGGCGTTGTCTCTCCATGAAGCCGTACCTGGGCATCACCTTCAGATCGCATTGCAACAGGAGCTAACGGGGCTGCCCGATTTTCGCCGCTTCGCTGGCGTCACGGCTTTTGTTGAAGGCTGGGCGTTGTACTCGGAGCGATTGGGCTTGGAAGTCGGCTTCTATCAGGACCCCTACAGCAACTTTGGACGCTTGACCTACGAAATGTGGCGTGCTTGCCGCCTGGTTGTTGATACGGGTATGCACTTTTTGGGGTGGACTCGTCAGCAGGCCATCCAATTCATGGCCGAGAATACGGCGTTGTCATTGCACAATATCGAAGCCGAAGTCGATCGCTACATCTCATGGCCGGGTCAAGCGCTGGCTTACAAGATCGGCGAACTCAAGATCCGTGAACTACGAACGTTGGCCGAGGCGGAACTCGGCGGAAGATTCGATGTCCGCCTGTTCCACGACGCCGTGTTGGGACATGGGGCGATCCCGTTGGATGTTCTCGAAGAGAATATTCGACAGTTCATCAAGGAGAACAAGTAGCTCGAAACTCGTCGTGCATTTCGGCTTGACGACGTGCGGACCCACCACCTCGCAACCACGCCCCGATCGTCACGCACGCCAGCCCGAAGATTACCATCGCACAAGACGATACAAATGGAACTGAATTGGTTCGTATGCAACTGCTCCAGACGGCTCAGCCTGCTCTTCTGACCGAGATTCTCTTCCGGGTGTACGGATTGTGCGTGGAGCGCATCATGACACCGACCGTTAGCGTATAGGAACGAGAAACCAGTCAGTAATCTTGAGCAGAAATGTATCGAGGGGAGGAGGCGTCTCGCCGGTCAATTGTTCCAACGCCCAGTAGCACGAGCGCTGGACGTATCCTGAATCATCCGTGGCAAATTTCCGGATCGTTGCCACGGCAGACTCGGACTTCATCCGGCCGATGCTGATCGCACTCATTCGCCGCACGCGGTCATCCTCCGGTTCCATCGACATGACATCGGAAAGCCGCTCGATCAAGGTCGCTGTCAGGTCGGCTGGTGCCTTCCCTTCGTGCAACAAGCCAACGGACCAGATTGCTGCGCAGCGTGAAAACACACCAAGTGTGTGGTCTTTGGGAACGTAGTGCATGAGCAATGGTTCTGCATCCATGTATCGCATTTGCCCAAACGCCAAAAACAGCTGGGTGCTTTGCAAATCCACACCTGGAACGGTGAGTGGAATTGCATCCGAGCGAATTCCGTCATACAGTTCGTGCGCTCTAGCTAACATTGCAGGCAAATGCACTGGCAAGGCCAGCCTCCGCAACCCCCAAGCGGAAGCGCTTTTGACTTCGCCACGTGAGTGTTGCATGAGTTCAACAAATCGGTCTCCCGCCGGTTTGTGGTCCAGCGAGACCAGCACGATTACCGCTTGTTCGATGCCGCGCCATTGGTCTCGATTCAACACGGCGGTGGTCTGCTTGATAACTTCCTCATGCAATGTGGGTTCGCTGGCAAGTTGCACAAACGCTCTTGCAACGTGGCGCCTTAACGTAGGGTTCACGTCATCCAGCAACGTCGCCAAGGGCGCAATCAACTTACCTTTCTTTTGTACAATCAGCGTTCGCGCGCCCACGGTTCTCACGCCTGCATCCTTGCTCTTGATGGCCGACTCGGCAAAGCCGCAGACATGCTTGGGATCAATTGCGTAAAGTCGCTGTAACGCACCGGACTGGACGGCAGTGCTATCGTGTGATGCCAGCCCCTCAAGCAGCGCAACGGCGTCCTGGCTGTCTTCCGTTTGCAATAGTTCGAGCGCCAGGACTGTGTTCAATAAAGTGGGTTGCGACTTTGTACCGATCAGGGTGGTTGCCTCGCTGACCAAACCAGGCGCGCGCATTTTAGACAAGGCCCGTGCCGCAGCCATCCGCTCATTGGCGATCAATCTCAAATTGACGGTAATCCGTTTGAGCGAATTGACTGCCTTGGCCTCTTCAGTTTCACCCAATCCGTCAATGGCCAAAATGCGTGCCGCCAGACTGGCTCGAGGATTATCGATCCGGGACAACCACTCATCCTTCATGATATCTGATTTCCATCGAGCCAACGCGGGCTCCACCACCAGCGAGGTGGTCAGGCCATGGACCTTGGCAGTCTCAGCGAGCAACTTGGCATAGTCGCGTGCGTCCAGGTGAACAAGCGTATGGACCGCCGCTCGGTGGACGACCAAATCTTGTTTGGGGACTTTCAACAAATCAGCCAGGCGCGAGTGCGTATCTTCGAGATCCTTCATGCCGCGCTGTTGTGCCAATGCGAACGAATCAGCAGCAAGCTGTTGCAATTCGCTGTCTCCCCGATCTATGGCCTTCAGCCACAGTTCCTTGAGTCCATCAGGCAACGCCAGCTGGACATCGCCAATCTTTAGCTGTGGATCGTGGAACATCACCAGATCGATTGGCTCTTCTTCTTCCGAGACGGCGGCTGGATCTCGGGCGTCACATGGAACCGCTGCTGTCAATAGCCACCCACAACACAGGAGCGGCAGCGCACACGGAAGGCCTTTCAAACGGGTCGAGTCAATCGCCATACTTGCACACCAAACACGAGAAACATGAAGCTGGACACCACGCCGGCGACCCACCAGGTCGCTGGCAACAGGTCGTAGTTCGAAAAGCCGGGAGCCTCGATCACGCTGAGCGCCGCACCTACCGGGTTGATCATCAGCGCCAATTGCACGGTGTCGTGACCAAACGGCGCATCGCGGCCAAGCCAAACCAACATCGGAATCAGGAACAAGGACATGACCGTTACGTAAGATGATGTCGTGGCAACGGCCGTGTTACGAAACAGACTTCCGACCGCGGCGCTGACTGACAGCGCGTAGACCGCCGTCCAGGCCAGACAGATCAACACCAAATTGACCTGCAGCCACATGACGGGCTTGATGTAAATCATCACCAAATAACCAGGTACCGTCGCCATCAGCACCAGCAGCAATGTCCATACTACGCTGAGCAACTTGCCGCGAACGATTTTGGATGACGAGATGGGCGTCATCCGCAGCAACTCCCAACCACCGCTGTCACGTTCTCCACTAATCAATCCCGCGGCAAGGCTTGGTGTCAGCACCACCACCAGGATCACTTGCAAGAACACCATCAATCCGCCGATCGTCTCGACACCCCACGATACCACGCTGGTTGCCGCCGCAAACGTCAGGAGCATCGAAGTCAGGGCGCAGCCGGCCACCAGACGCAAGAGCCATTGCGATCGGCCGAACCGTCGACAACGGAACTCCTTCACCATCACTGGGTTCAAATACCATGGAATTCCGGGCTTGCGGCGCTGCGGGTCAACGACATAGAACAATCGCCGGGCCATTCGTGATGGCAGCCCACGGTCATCTGTCATCACACCCTGAGCTCGCGCGCGGTCAAAGATCCGATAGTTCAAACGCGATAATGTAATCGCGCCAAACACGAACCACGTAGCGATCGTCATGCTGACGAACTCCGGCGTGCCGCTGGGCGCTTCCATCAGGCCCCGTGATGTCACGGCTCCGTGGCCCATGATCCGCATGACGACGGGCAATGGTGAAAAAAACCGAAGCCATTGTGCGAACACAGGAAGGTACCCGTTGTCACCTTGATAGAACGCATGTGGAACGAGTGTCAGGAAGCAAAGCCCGAGCACAATGCCGTACGTCAATCGGACCCCTGCGTCAGAAGATTGTACATAACTACTTACCATCATCCCCAGCGTTGCGTATTGAACGACCAGCAATGCGAGGACGAAGTACAGCAACCCCAGGCCGCCGGTGAGCTCTACACCACCCATCGCAAAACAGGCCGCGGCGGCCGGCAGACTGGATAACAATACCAACAGACTAAACAACAACACACCGGCCAGTTTACCAAGATAAATTGAACTGGATTTCAAGGGCGAATTCAGCAACAGTGCCAGTGTGCCCTTGTTTTTTTCCTTCACGATTGAGGAGGCTGGAAAAGCCGGCACCAGGAAGATCACACCTGCCAACAGGCCATAGCCGAACACACGGAAGACCCCAATAGACTGTTCGCCGCTCAAATCGACTTTGGCGTCGGACGGCCATCGCATGAGGACTGCCATGGAGAATGCCACCGTCAATGTCAAGAGCGCGGCAAACGCCTTGGGTGATCGCAGGATTCCGAAGAATTCGCGTTGAATGACTGGATTCATGAGGAAGCCGCCTGTTCCTCGCTGGCTGCTCCCGAACTCGCCGTTGGAGGTTGATCCATGTCTGCGTCAAGAGATTCGACATCCTGGTTGGTGACAGACAGAAATGCGTCCTCCAAGTCCGTTGCAACTTCGCGGAACTGTGAGATCGCTTCGCCTTGTTCGACCAAATGAGCCAGCAGCGGAGTGAGTTCGAGGTCACTCAAACTGGTCGCGAATCGGACCATCGTTTCTGCCGGCGCTCCTGTCACGTCTTCTGGCGACGCCGATAGCCACTTGGCGACCAAGCCCACAACACGGTCGACCTGATTGGCGTCGACCAGCTGAATCTCGATCATGCGTTTTTGTCGAATCTCGCGCATGATCTCGTCGAGGGTCCCAAATGCTCGTAACTTGCCTTTGATAATGATGGCGACGAGATCACAAACCCGAGCAAGTTCAGGCAGAATATGACTGGTCACAATCAGCGTCTTACCCATTTCAGCCAATCGTAGCAGCAGCAATCGCATGTCGATCCGCGCCTGTGGATCAAGACCGTTGGCTGGCTCATCCAGAATCAACACCTGTGGGTCGTGCAACAACGTGCGGGCTACGCCAATGCGTTGCTGCATACCGTGGCTGAGCGCCTCGACGAAAAGGTCCTTCATGTCTGTGGCATTGGCAATCTCAAGGACTTCGCCGATCCGCTTGGTTCGCTGACGCCGCCCGATGCCGTATGCCGCACCAAAAAAATCGAGGTATTCGGTGACGCGCATGTTGTCGTACGAGCCAAATTGATCTGGCATATAGCCGACCATCCGTTTGATCTTTCGCGATTCTTGCATACAATCCGCGCCGGCAATCCGTGCCACTCCGCCAGTCGGTTTGAGCAGTCCTACCAGGATGCGAATTGTGGTCGTTTTTCCAGCACCGTTGGGACCGATAAAGCCCAAGATCTGCCCGGCACCCACGGTGATTGACAGTGAATCCAACGCGGTGAAATCGCCAAACTTTTTCGATAATTGGGCTGTTTCCACAACCGGAGACGAATTCGTCACTTGCTACTCCCACCTTGATCAACGCATGGTGCCCATGGCATCGAGGCTCACATAGTCGATCTGCCAGGTACTGTTGTCAAATTGCCCGACTTTTGATGTTGCCCGCCCTTCGCGGATTTGCTTTTGTAATTCCGTTTCGGTCACTTGGATCACCAGTTGGAATCCTCCCGTGGCATCGAGTTCGAGAGCTTCCGGCCGATCGATTACGATTCGCAAGACACCGTTTGGATTGGATCGTTCGTGGAGCAACGTCGGTGTTCCATTCACGATGCCTTCAATCTTGAGCGTTCGTGAAGGGGCATTAATCTTGATCGTCAAAGTCGCTTGGGTCAGTTGCAGAGGAACCAATGCTTTGGGAACAACAAAACTCAGGTGCGTCTGCGTCGGCTTGAGGGCGTGTTCCATCCATTGCCCCGTTCGATGATTGAACACCGACGACGAACCGTAACGACCGACAAATGACTGGATCCGAATAAATGTGGCTGGGATTTGCACGTCGATACCAGTTGCCGGACGTTCAATTCGTAGCGGGATGGACGTTAAGGCGGAGCCTACTTTCTCGAAACTGGCGTCGAATTTGACCCCCATATCCAACGGAGGCATCCAGACCAATAGTGAAGGTTCCGTTCCAAATGGGTTGGTTGCCGTGGACGCCAAGAGTTGTCTCAACAACTGCTGCCGGCTGCGCTGTTTATCAGACATCAAACCGTCTGCAATGTACTGCCCATCGGCCAACACCTCAGGAGTGCCAATACTGAATGAGCCGTCGGAATTCAACGAAACCGCAGATGCCCGCGCCGGCGCGGCTACGATTACCGCGTCTTCACACTGGCCGGCGTCGATGCCAGTTAGGGTGCCATGAAAACCGGTCTCGTCAAATGTGCCATGTGCCACACGCGGAGCGCCGTGAGATATGGTTCGCTTGGAATCGATGTATCGAACGACTCCCGAAGGCTGTTGGAGATTCGCCCACCGAGACTGACCGTCGTCGCCCCAGACAATCCGCTTAATGGCCCCCTGAGCTTCCAGCGTGTTAACCGTCGCCAAAGCGCCGCTTTCAGCGGTCAACTCAAGTTCACCAGATTCCTGACTATAGACAGCGGTCACGGCGGAAATATGCGTTTCATTGGTCGCATTCGAGACGCGCACGATTTGTCCGGTTGCCACTGTCGATGGTACCGCGACGGTATTTCGACTTCCAACAACCAGGAAAACGGCCGATGTTACCAACGCTGTTCCTGGAACAAACCAAGCCAGACGTTCGAGCCGGTGTAGCCTAGCCCACCAACATCCGAACGACAGAATTGCCAGTGAATTCAAACCGAGTATCCACGTGGCAAGTCGCCGGCTCGGAATGCGATAGCCAATCTGGTCGTTTAACATCGCGCCAATGGCCGTCGAATCCACAGGCATTTCTTCATACGGCTGAAAGAAACGGCTCGCCAGCGTGCGAAGCGCCGGCGAAGCGTCGCCACTATTGATCCAGCCTCGCGCCCCAAGTGTCGTGAACAAGACTTCGCCATCCCCCACTTTCTGCCAGAATGCAACAGGCCAGCCGTCCACGCGACAGTGAATGTCGTCCGTGCCGGCGAAGACACGCAACATCTCAACCGGAATCTCTGACGACCATGACTGCACGACGGGCTTACCCGAGAGTTCTTGAATGTCGCCCTCATCCTCCAGTTGAAACTCGTTTAGTTCAACACGATCAACAACGGTACAGCTGGCCGCATTACCAAGCAGCGCAGTAACCGTTTCCATACTAGTCTGGTCGAGCATAATCCAAATACGCCCACCCTGTTGCAACCAATGTCGCAGATTCGCCAGCCCGGCCGAGTCATTCAGAATCCGGTCGCCGCTGATAACCATCTGATCAAGCGAGTTCAGTGTGGTCGGAAATGGCGGCATGAAGTCCTGGCCGAAGTCGATCATCACGCGTGAATCGACGGCGGACTCCCGTGCTTTATAGGCCATCTCGTAAACGTCCCAATCCATTTCCGGTGCCAGCCCTGTCTCGTCTGGCATCGCTCGCTGTAACAGTAAGCCGGACTTCGTTTGCGAGTAATCCAGCACCAGCGGTTGACCCGTGATGCGCGATTCCGACGGATTGTGTTCAAACGTCTCTGTGCCGTCCGTTTCACTTAGTCGCATGATGGACGCACTGATCTGAGGCGAATCGCTGAAGGCCTGGCTTGGATTTGTTGTCGATGTTTCTGGAATGAGTATCGGAACAAAGGTCAGCCGCCGCGTTCCAGCGGGAAGCCAGAATCGTCGAGCAAACTGGGGACTCAAGTTGGGTCCAATAAAAACGGATACAAATTCGTTCGTGTCGGCCTTCGTCCGATTCGAGCCGTTCATGGAAAGCGCTGACCAGGCACCTGGTTCGAAGCGACGCACACCCCCAGGTGTAACATTGATGGTAGTCTGAGGATCAGTGTCCCCGTCGGCTTGACCGTGACCCATCGTCGGAACGGCCAATAACATCAGCAGGGGTGCACAACGTTGCAAAAACGAGGTCATGAAGCCACCGACGAGGGATGAGATCTTTACCGCATCGACAGCCTACACGACAGCCGGTACAGATTCAACAAAGATGGCGGCTACCCGTTTATGAGATTATGAGTTAGATTTCCGTGCTCGCGATGTTCGCCTGGCACGTGTCTGCAGTTATGCCCTCAATCCAAGCGACGTTTGATCATGCCTCCCGACTTGCAATTCGGCCCATTGACGATCGGTTTCCCCGTCGTACAAGCTGCCCTGTCGGGCTACAGCGATTGGCCGATGCGTATGATTGCTCGGCAACTGGGTGCAAGTTACGCCCTTTGTGAAGTCATGCTCGACCAGTTCTTGGTCGCGTTGAAAAACCGACAGCGCACGGGGCACTTTCTGCACATTGGTGACGAGCAGCGACCTGTCGGAGGGCAATTGATGGGTGCCGAGCCCGCACAGTTCGCCGCCGGGGCAACGAAGCTGGTCGAGGCCGGGTTTGACGTCATCGATATCAACTTTGGCTGCCCTGTCAAGAAAGTTGTCGGTCGCTGCAGAGGTGGATTCCACCTTAGCCAACCCGACGTGGCGATCGAGATCATCCATCGGACACGCGACGCTGTGCCAGAGTCGATTCCAGTCACCCTCAAGATGCGACGCGGTATTGACGATTCCGCAGAGAGCCGCGACAAGTTCTTTCGTATCCTGGAGGCCGCTCTTGGAGCGGGTGTCGCCGGCATAACGGTGCATGGCCGTACCGTGCAGCAACGTTATGTTGGACCAAGCCGATGGAGGTTTCTGAAGGAAGTCAAACAGTTCGCCGGTGATAATGTGATTTTGGGAAGCGGTGACCTTTTCGCAGCCCAGGACTGCCTTGATATGATGTCGCAGACTGGCGTCGATGGCGTAACCGTGGCACGTGGAGCTATTGGCAATCCGTGGATCTTCTCGCAGGCCTGGGCCTTGGCCGCAGGAAAGCCATTACCACCTCCTCCGAGCCTCTTCGCGCAGCGCGAGGTGATCCGCGACCATTATCACCTTGCCGAACGACTTTACGAGCCGCGCCGCTGCGGTCAAGTGATGCGCAAATTTGGCGTTAAGTACGCCGCCTCGCACCCGGCCTACGAGAAAGTCCGAGCGGACTTTGGCAAAAGCTCGACACGCAAAACCTGGGAAGCCATCCTTGAGCAATGGTACGCCGAAGATTTGCCGGGGAAGTATCCAGATCCGGCAATCCACCGATCACAAAGCGGAAATGATGAAGCCGCCTAGCCGTCAGTTGTTTTTCGGACGGTAACAAGGAGCGTTTGCGATACAGGTCCGGCAACAGAAGCACTTGGTTCTACGATCTTTCCGGAACTGCACTGCACTTGTTCGCGGCCTACAAATGTGTATCGCGATCACGGATCCTGGTCACCGGATTCCAAGAAGTCCCGTAACTTCAGCAACAACGATTAAAAACCAAGGCCGCGTCCGACCAACTCCGCGGTTTCGACCGTGCCATCGTTGATCTGAAACATCCCGGGAAACTTGGCTTCCCAAGGGCGATTGCCCGCTGGGCAGTATTGACGACCGTTGCCTTCGATTGCCGCGACCGTGGGAATTCGCGCGGCGATGCTGGCCGAATGCAAAAACGACGACCCCACGCAGGTCAGGTCCTGCACGCACAAGAACAGCTCGTACTTTTGAGCGGCGGCACCCATCAAGAGCGCCTCACTATGTCCCTTACACGCTTTTAAGGCAACACCGGAATATCCCTGTTCGCGCGCTAGCAACAGGCTTTCTAGATCGACGAGTGACTCGTCGATCACAACCGGCTTGATTCGAGCCGCTTGGTGCATCTTGTTTTCTGGATTGGCACGCAAATCACGATGCGTCGGTTGCTCGATGTACTGAACGCGTGAAAGCGCTGTTGGAGACTGCTCTTCCAACCTCGCAAGAAAATCCAAAACGTATTGGACATTCGCGCATTTCTCGTTGAAATCCAGCGAGTAATTCCACTGTTTGCACCCGCGTTGCGTTTGTGCGTCGTTCGCCACATGCTCGACGGCCACGACCCGCTCGACATCCCAGGTCAGGTCGTCACCGGCAAGTTTGATCTTTAGATGCGTCAGTCCGTCGGCCTGAATCCACTGGCCCAATGTCTCCGGGAGGCCGTCATCGACACGTTCGGCAATGTCGCCATCGGTTAGAGGGTCAAGGGCACCGACAAGATGATATATGGGCAACCGCTTCTTCGGTGAGCGAGACGTGTACTGGTCAAGATACTCGCCAGAAAACTCGTCACCAAGGTACGGTTGCAGGTCGCAATTCACGAATTCGCGGCCTAGCGCATTGTACGAGTTTTTTCCGCAGGCTTTGCCATGAGCGTCATAGATGGCCGCTTCCAAAGGGCTGACCGAAACCAACTGCGCAAGCCTGGGAATCTCCTCATCGATGCCGGCATTTCGCTGGACTTCGGCAACGATTGCAGCGTGTCCCGCGGCAAGCTCATGGCTGATCTCCAGGGGATGCGCGGTGGTCGAACACTGGTTCGCCGCTCGCGCCATTCGCTCGGAAAGTTGTACCATCGCGGCAAGCGACTGTTCCGTTGAAACGACCTGACTCGGCCAGGCCCAAACATTGCCAACAGGCATCGAACCGTGACCGACAGCGCGTTGCCCGGAACGAGATGTCGCTTCGACGCGAACATGGAACAAGACGACATCGTTGACCACGCGGCCACCGAATTTGATCGGCGTGCGGTATCCGATCTCTTCGGTTGATGTAATGATGTCCGTTAGGCGGATATCGGTAGATTTGGTCATTGCGGCCCAGTGGAGATTTTAGAAACGGGAATCATCAAGGGTGTGCCTTCCGGACAGCCCAGACAGCAGCTTGTGTTCGGTCGGTCACACCAATCTTGCGGAGAACGTGCTGCACGTGTTCCTTCACCGTTTCGTAACTAATGTGAAGTTCGACCGCAATCTGCTTGTTGGTCAAGCCTTCGGTGAGCTTAACCAGAACCTCACTCTCCCGCTGTGTCAACGGCGCATCAATTTCAACTTTCGCTCCAGCCAAATCGCCGAGGCTGGAGAATCGACGCAGTTTCTTCCGACTCCATACCAATTTGCCCTCGGCGGCCTGCCGAATCGTCTCGACCAACTGGGGAAATGGGGCATCTTTGTGGATAAACGCTGCGGCCCCCAGGCCAGTCGAACGTGACGCAAAAGTCGAATTGGAAAAGCCTGAATAGATTACGACCTTCACGCGCGGATGCTCGGCTTGGAACCTCGCCAACGTTGCAAACCCGTCCAGATTCGGCATGACGACGTCAATCAAAGCAACATCTGGCTGAGATTTCTGGGCTAAGTGCAGTGCCTCAATGCCGTCGCGCGCTTCTGCCACAATCTGGATGTCCACCTCAGGCTTGAGCAAAACACGGAGTCCGGACCTGACGATTTCATGGTCGTCACAAACTAACAGCCTGATGGGCATAATCGTAACCTTCTAGACGATCGCGCGCACATGTGGGAAGTCGCTAGCGACCAAATGCCTGAAACTAACGACGGCAATATTGCAGAAGCTACAGCACAACGACATAGTTCTAGCGGGGGGGGTAAAGCTAAAAACAGGGAAAAGTCGGCCCTCGGCTGTACCAAGAACTGCAGTCATTTCATTCGTCTTTTCGAGATCCAATGGCGGTTCAGGGATACTCTACCGCGAATCTGCAGTACCGAATCCTTATAGCACGTCAAATGCTTCGCCAACCTTTAGATTCATGCAATAGTGAATCTGTCGCGCAACTTCTTGAAACCCCAAGGATGGGTACAGTTTTTGTCCCACCGCGTTCTGGTCTAGAGTTTCGATGCGAACCAGGGTGACCCCTTGTTCACGAAAGTAGGCGATCGCTCGCTCGATCAAGCTACGCCCAATGCCGCTGCCGCGCCAGCATTGGTCCACTGCAAGATTGGGAATAAACCCTTGGCTCGCTTCACGATCAATCCAGGTAGAAATGTAGCCCACGACCTTCTGGTCGATTTCAGCCACCAAGATCATTGCTTCTTCGCGAGCCAAGTCGGCATCAAGATGCCTCGCTTTTCGCTGTTCCCAACCTTGCGTTGTTGGGGCACCAAGCAACGCGTCGATGTTGCGGTCAATGGAGACACCGTCGAATGCCTCAATCGTGATGACCTTGATCCGAGGAAGATCTTCCTTCAGGAACTCCCGATAGAGAATGTCCAACGGCCTCGAGCCCTTCAAAAGTATGAAGACGGAAATCAACAGGCTGCTACTCTTGTTGAACTTCGATCGCACTCAATTGCGGCAGTGTCTTTCCACCTGACGCGATTTCGAGCAGAAGATTCTGGGTGACCTCGACACCATTAAATTCCCGCACGAGTACATTGCTATCGTTGCCAGCTTCTGCGGCGATGTCGACCCGGCTGGCGACGACGTCGCCCTGCAACTTGACATCGCAGAGCACATCACCCGGATCACACTCGTCCAACTGCGCAAAGTATAGCTTGACTGTGTATCTGGCTGATTTATCGTCCTTGCCGCGGAGGGCGAGTTGACAACTGGCGAGTCCGCGATAGCCGCTGCTCATGACCCAGGGCGTGTCCGCTCCCACGACCTCAAGGCTCTCGCTGTTGTAGACGTAGACTCCCCCACCATTGGCGACCTTTGGCTGGATATCGAAAGTGTACTCGAGCCGCCCGACGGTTTTCGGCCGCGGGTAGGCCAACCACAACGTCCCAAAACCATCGCGTCGGTCACCGGGTGCGCCTAGATTGATCGCCAGATGTTGGACGGGTGTACCGGCATCACCAAGACTCGCAATTTTCCAGGTATCAACATCGGTGCGAGGTTCCATTACCACCGTCGCCGAAATCGAGAACTGGCAAACGCAGCCAGCGCTCGCTTCGGGGACCATCAGTAATCCGTTGCCGGGAATCGCATTGACCCAACACCCCATTCGTTGACCGGAAAAATGGCTCACTCCACTGTCCGAATAAAGATCGTAGTAGCTGGTAAACCCACTGCGAAAGAACAGCGTATTGGGCGTGGCCGTGAGTCCGCCACAGTGATGGCCAGGACGACTAAACTGCCATTTTGCCAATTCACCCGTGAGTGGATGCTCGCGTTGTTTCTCTTTGCCGGAATGCAGATCGAACGACCAGGGTTCGGCAATAATCTGATTTTCGACGATAATCGGTCGATGCCGATAGTTGGCATCCTTGGCCCACAGTTTCTCGCCGGTCTTGGCTCCCAAGACCAGCAAACGGCGTTTGCTGAACTGGCCGGAAAGGAACTGTCGCCAATAATGTCCGTTGGCGTTTGCACCACAGATTAGCACGTGCCCATCTTGGTACATCAATGTTAACTGCCCGCCGCCAATGCCAACATAACTGCAGTCCGTTACATCAATGGGCACGGACCATTGCTGTCGGCCGGTGTCGGCATCCAACGCCACGGCCAGACGAAGATCGAGTTTCTTCAGCTCGGCTTCTTTCTTCTTGGCTTCTTCGGGCGGGAGATTTTTAAGCTCGGTCTTGTCTTCTCGTAACAACGCGTCACGCTGTTGCTGCGATATCGAACTGTCAATCATGAACACCTGACCATCGCCGACAGCTACGGTGACATGCAAGATATTCTTGCCCTCATACATCCACTTCTGCTTGCCGCTGGCGACATCGATGGCGAAGATCGCGTGGGTTGTGTTTGCGACGGTGTGTCCACGGCGGCGCAAAGACCGCTCGAGTTCTTTCCGGACTGTGCTGGTCCCTAGCAGCATGCCATCGTAATAGCCGGCATAACCCCATACTCGTGGCACGCCATCGTCCGACTGCGGCGCCTTATGCACGCGTCGAACCTTTCCGGTTACTGCGTCGATCTCCGTGCATGTGTCGTCGACAGCCACGAAAAGGGCGTCATTGCTGGCAGCAAGGTTGCTGGTTTCCTCGTTATTGAATACCCCCGTCCGCAACGCGCCGGGATTCTTGTGTTCCCAGAGAAACAAGCCGTTGTAAGCGTCGTAGCAGAGGATACTCTCGATGCCTTGGATGAACATGCGACCATAGGTGGAAAGCGGCGCTGCTGCAGCTTCGTGTCGATTGAGCATCGACGCGGGTCCTGGGTCACCGTACCACAACACCCCCATGCCACCTTTGACGCGATAGTCCTCGCTCATCGACGTATTCGCCACATCGCCGTATTGATGCGACCAGCTACCTGCACCCGGTAGCGTACCACGTGTCGCCGTGACGTAGGCGTCGTCCGCCTCATTCGTTTCCTCGTGGAAATTCAGTTTCGCAAGCCAAGGCTGCAGTTTGTTGGTCATCCATCGATCCGACCGTCCCGGAGCGGTACTGGGGCCACCGAGACAGATCATTCCACCACAGGGTTTGATTCGGCGAGCAATCTGGCCAGGGTTTGTCGGCAGCTTGCCCGTCAGCATCAACGTGTCTGAGACGACGAGATTCGCAAAATAGTTTGCCAGTGGCATGTCGGCAGGATCACCATGGACGATCAGCACGCGGTTGCCATACAAGCCCGCACGATCCAGTGCATCCCGCGACGCGGCAACTTTCTCCGCATCGGGTTCCACACCGACAATCTTCAATTCGGAATTGCGAGCCAGCTCATAGGCCAACCGCCCCTGCTCACTGCCAACGACGAGGCAAAAGCCTTGCGGCTTACCGGTTCGCTGCAGGATGTTTTTCGCTGCAGTCGCATACATGTTTGTTAGTTTGTCATCTGCATAGACAGGCTCGTTGTCGGTAACCGGAAACTGCGCGGCACGTTCTAATTGCGGTGCTGCATCTGGTGCTGCAAACGCGTAGATCTTGCCGTGGGTCGTACTGACGAAAAGGCGCCCACCTGCGGCTGCCAAGCCACTCGCCTCACCTTCGATCTTCGCTTGCCAGAGGGGCTCGCCGGTTTTCGCAGAGTAGCTGAAGACGGCTCCCTCGCCTCCCGCCACCACCACGTCACCCGCCACGATCAACGACGAATCCGCCGGCGAATCGACACTCCAGAGTGTGCCGACGTCGCTGAGTTCCTTGATCTTCTTTGTTAATTCTCCGTTCTGCTTGTCATATTCTTTACGCTCCATGCTGCTGCGTTTTCGCGACAGGCTGTACTGTTCCAAATTCAGCTTTTGACGTGCCACGGTCGCGGTGGTGTGTTTCTCTCGATCGAGAGCAGCAATGCGAGTTCCCGTGGCAACAATACCTCGATCACCCGTAATGGCCAGCTGACGCCCGTCGATCCAGGCGTAGCCGGTCGAACCGGTTTTTTGATCGAGCGCCAGGAAATGGTGCGGTCCAGACGAGTAAATCTGGCCGTCTGCAAGCAGGGCCTTGTAGCCACCAACAACGCCGCCCGCCGTCGTCCGCCAACTATGAGTCCGATGATGGATCTGCTTGCCAGTGTGCTTGTCGAATGCTGCCGGCAGCGAACGTCCTGACGGAACAAACAACGTGTCTTCAGTGCAAAGCAAAGTGCCCTGAGGCGACAGAGGATTACGCCCTGCGTCCTCTTGGCTGATCCGATCGTTCTTCCAAACAACTTTCCCCGTCTTCGCATCAACCGCCATCAGATAGACTGTCTCATGCGGAAACACCCCAGCGCCAAAATACGCCACGCCGTCATCAACGAGCACTCCGGTTCGGACGGGCCAACGCGAGATCATCTGTCCACGTGCCAACAACCGTTCGTCACGAGGCCCTGCACGGAGTGACCAGATCAGCTTGCCGCTGGCCGCGTCGAGGCAGTAAACGAATCCGTCATCGGAACCTACGTAGACTTTTTTATTCCAGACAGTGGGCGACAGACGGATGGCACCGTCGGTGAAGAACTTCCAATTAAGTTCCCCGGAAATCGCATTCACACAGCGAACCTGGTGGTCCACGGACGAGCCAAAATAGACTTGGTCCGCCACCGCCACGACGTCCAAGCCCTTGTCGTAGGCGACCCGATTTCGCATCAGCTTGCCTTCGATCGGTTCGGCACGTGGGCCGGCCCAGGCCAATTCCGGATGGGCAGGTGCCGAATAAACCCATTTAGGCTGTAACGTTGTGGGCAGACTGTCGGTGGTTGAGCCTAAGCGCGCGTTGTCACCAAGATTGGTCGGCCAGTCACCGCGAGCGTGTGAGAACATCGTTGCGGTTAAGATCAATACGATCACGCATCGGGGCAAGGTCATGCGAGGTCCAGTCATTGATAAGGCGGGTGTTGTTGGAGGGGCCATTGCGGTGGCGCTATTCTAACGGATAACGGGGCCTTCGTAAAATCAGCGCTCGGTGGCTTTCGAATAACACTGAATAAAGTGGTACCGCCAGGGTTTTAGCCGAGGCACCTGGGCAGCCAGACCCGCCTGGTGACATCGAATTTCTGGAATTTGCAAGAACCTATTCGTTGCTAGTTCGTCTGATTAGATGAGGCCGCTTGCAGGTTCCAGGGGAACTTCTGGGTCTCGTACACACGTGGAGTTACGATGCTATTTGCCTCGCCAAAATGGACTGCGCCCCGCTGGCACGCCTTGGTCGCCGAAGACAGCCTTCTGCACCAGCGCCTGGCCATCAGCCTGCTTACCCGACGTGGCATCCAGGCGACGGCCGTCAACAACGGCCAGCAAGCCGTAGTGGCCGCACGCGACTTCCGTTTCAATCTCATCTTGATGGATGTCGAGATGCCGGTCTTTGATGGCTGCGCTGCAACACGACAGATCCGCGATCAGGAAACAAAGCTCGGCCTCCGCGTGCCTATCATCGCGGTGACTTCCATGGAGGATCCCGAGCGAGTCCTGAGAGCTGGAATGGACGCGTATATCTCCAAGCCGTTGTCTGCATCGGCCCTGGACGGAGTCTTACGCGAGCTGCTTGCCGAAACCGCTTGTTGCTGAAGATCTCGAGCCACGTGATGCGAATCGCCCTTGACCGCAAGCTGAGGGTGTTGTCTCGAGCCAGCAACACACGTTGCGTGGCGGTCTCCCGACACGTTGCAGGCCGGTCTCGCGCGCGTTGTGGGCCGTCTCCCGACCGGCCCACCTTCGGGAAGGTCAATCGGCGGGTCGTGATTCGCCACCGCGGCACGGTCGGGCGACCATGCCACAACAGTCAACGAACCATCGCTACCGCACACGCCTCTCGGTTGCGGTAGCGACTCACTTGAACTACGGTAGCCAATGACAATCGTTCACACGCCTCCGCTTCCAGGGATCCCACAATGGCACGACTGCTCTTGGTCAGCGCTGCTCTCATCTTTTCGGTCGCATGGTCCAGCCCAATGGGATCGGCGGCCGAAATGCGCGCCTTCGTAGGTGCCCGCATCATTCCCATCGAAGGAAAGGTCATTCCGCACGGCACGATCTTGATCTCGGGCAAGAAGATTATTGCCGTTGGCGCCGTTGGCAAGATCGACATCCCCAAAGACGCACAGCAGATCGACGTCGACGGGCGCGTTATCATGCCTGGATTAATCTGCACCCACAGCCATATCGGTGGCGTAGGTGCCGCCGATGGGAGCGGACCGATTCAACCCGGCGTCCGCGTGTCCGATTCCATCAACATCCACGATTCTGGATTCAGGCGGGCCATCGCAGGCGGCCTGACCACGCTGAACATTATGCCCGGGTCCGGACACCTCAGCAGTGGACAGACCGCCTACGTAAAACTGCGTTTTTCTGCTGATGGACCACGCACGATCGACGACCTGTTTCTTCGCGACAGCGAAGGCGAACCGTTGGGCGGTCTCAAGATGGCCAACGGCACGAATTCGATGAAAGGCGGAAACTTCCCCGAGACACGTGGTAAGTCGGCCTTTCTGGTCAGACAACAGTTCATTCTGGCACGTGAATACCATGCGAAAGTGACTGCCGCCAAAGGCGAATCCGCCGACATGCCCCCTCGCGACTTGCATCTGGAAACATTGGTCGAGGCGATGCAGGGTAAACGGATCGTCCATCACCATACCCACCGGCATGACGACATCATGACGGTCCTGCGTTTGTCCAGCGAGTTTGGCTTTCGCGTCGTTCTGCATCACGTGAGCGAGGGTTGGAAAGTCGCTCCTGAGATCGCCGCCGCAAAGGCTCCCTGTTCGATTATTCTGGTTGACTCGCCCGGAGGAAAGTTGGAAGCTCGCTATCTTCGCTTTGAAACGCCTAAGATTCTTGAACAAGCAAGCGTCCGCTGTGCCTTTCACACCGATGATCTGATTACAGACTCAAGGTACTTCTTTCGAATGGCAGCCCTTGCCGTGCGTGCCGGAATGTCACGTCAGGCCGCATTGGAAGGTCTCACATTGGCGGGCGCCGAAATGCTGGACTTGCAGGAGCGAGTGGGGTCACTGCGAGCGGGCAAGGACGCCGATTTCATTATTCTGGACGGCAATCCTCTCAGCGTTTACACCAAAGTTCTCGAGACCTGGGTCGAAGGACGACGTGTGTTTGACCGGTCAGATCCGAAAGACTATTTGTTCGCCGTTGGTGGATTTGGTGCTGGCCACGATCAACGCCCCTATTTCTGCTGTTTTGACCAAACGCGGCAGGGAGAATCACGATGAAAGTGAATCGCAATGCCGTCATCATCGGCATGGCTTTGCTGTTTTCCGCATTGACCTCGAAATCGCCGGTCGACGCTCAGATCGCCGTGCGCGGTAAGACGGTTTACACGATGGCTGGGCCACCGATCAGAGATGGCGTCGTCGTGATTCAGGGCGGCCTTATCACGGCGATCGGTACCGCCGACACGATTCGGATACCGGATGGCTACAAAGTCCTGAGGGCCAACATCGTCACGCCGGGGTTGGTCGACGCCCACAGCACCGTCGGTCTATCTGGCATCTACAATGTTGATCACGATCAAGACCAACTTGAACACTCCGACCCGATTCAGCCTGAACTTCGCGCGTTGGATGCGTTTAATTCTCAAGAGTCATTGATCGACTGGATTCGCAGTTTTGGTGTCACAACCGTACACACGGGACATGCACCAGGCGAATTGATCTCGGGGCAGACGATCATTGCGAAAACGGCTGCAACGACTGTTGAACGAGCTGTGATGCATCGCAGCCGCGCCGTCGCCGCGACACTCAGCTCGAGAGCCCGAAAGACGGGGACATCGTCGCCAGGCACGCGCGGCAAGATGATCTCGATGTTGCGAACTCAGTTCATCAAGGCGCGCGAATACCAAGAGGCACGGGATGCGATCGCGATTGTCGGTGACATGGATCCTCCAGCTCGCGATCTGCGTCTTGAGGCCTTGGCGGATGTGTTATCCCGAAAAACACCGCTAATGGTCACCGCGCATCGTGCACAAGATATTGCAGGAGCACTTCGCTTGGCAGACGAGTTCGACATCAACCTGTGGCTCGACGGCGCCGCCGAAGCGTATCTTCTTGTTGACGAACTCAAAGCAGCCGGTGTGCCCATACTCATCCATCCGACGATGGCCCGTCCATCGGGCGACTTGGAGAACCTCAGCTTCGAGACGGCTGCAATACTGGTCAAGGCCGGGATTCCAGTTGCGATGCAAAGCGGTTACGAACCTTACGTCCCCAAGACACGCGTCGTTCTGTTTGAAGCAGCGATGGCCGCCGCCAACGGACTGTCAAAGGATCAGGCACTGGCAGCCATCACGCGGGAAGCGGCCAAAATCCTCGGTGTCGATAATCGCATCGGCTCACTGGAAGTTGGCAAGGACGGAGATGTCGCCCTCTTCGACGGCGACCCATTCGAGTACACCACGCATTGCGTGGGAACGGTCATCGAAGGCCGAATCGTCAGCAGTGAGAAACGTTGAGTCTGCTCGCCTATTCCTTGTCCGCTGTTGCCAACACAAGGCCGCCGCTGCGCAAATACTCGAGCAAGTCCAACACCTCATCCTTGTCGAACGTATCGAGCAACCCTTCTGGCATGAACGACTGCGGCGATGGTTGTGACGTGTCGATGTCGGCCTTGAGAATCTCTGTCAGCCGTGTGGGTGCGAGCGGCTCGGTAGCGAGCTTGAGCACGGGCGAACGATAGTCACCACTGAAAATCACCTGCCCTTCGTAGACTTTTCCAGCGTTGGTCGTGATCCGACGACGGCGGTAGTTCTCTGCAATCGTCAACGAGGGTTCGAGGATTTCCCGCAAGAGGTCGTGTGGGCTGAAACGTTGCGCTACTGACGTCAGTTCCGGCCCAACTGAGCGTCCTTGCGTTCCCAGGCGGTGACAGCGCTCGCACAGGGCTGCGGTAAACAACTTCTGGCCTCGCGCAAGGTTAGGCGAGGACTGGCGGTCAGCAAGTTCGCCTGCCAGATCGGCGAGCTTCCATTTTCGGATAAACGGGCGCGGCGGGCCAGGCGTGGAATCTTCGTCTGCCGAGCTGGCTTCGATCAACGACCCAAGTTGCCGCTCTTCCTCATCGCTCAAGCCAGCGATCGCGTCCTCTCGAATTGTCTGAATAAAACCGGGCATACCTTGCCCTCCCAGGTAGTCATCGGACTGTCGCAGCGCGGAAAAATAGACTTCTCGCGACTGAGGCGACCAGCCGGACTGAGCGTTACGTAGAAGGTGTAAACACTGCATCTGCTCGTTCTGCCGTTCTGACGCGGCGAACGTTGCCAACGTCTTTGTCACGACATGCGGCGTACCATACGCCACTAGTATCTCACCCAGAATTCGGTTCGTATCGAAGTCGGACATTGGATAGAGTGCATCAATCTTC
>JASLPZ010000439.1:0-5228 GCA_030744725.1 Pirellulaceae bacterium | reverse complement strand
CGAATGGTTCCAGTTCTGCGCGATACGATGCTCCCTCAGGCGTCAGGTGCGTCGCGAAAATATTGCCGTGGCTCCAGTCACCGACAAACAGCGCCCGCTGATACTTGGCGGGAAACTTGGCGCCGGTTCCAAAGGTCGCTCCGGTCGGCGAGCCTCGACCGATATTGACCACTGCGCCGCAGCTGTCGACATAATCGCTCGGCAATTTGGCGATCATCTCACGCCACCCAAATTCGCCGCCACTGACGACGTGATTCACGCGAGTGGGACGATACCAAGGCATCCCCACCTCCCCTTCATTGTCTGAATCGTAAGTAAATAGTTCACCTTCGTGGTTGAAGGCGAGGTCATAGGCGTTTCGAAATCCGGAGCTCACAAGTTCGAACGTCTTCCCTGCCGGATCAGTCCTGCAAACCCAACCACCAGGATTCGTTTCACTGAACTTTCCGGCAAGGTTCGATTGACCGAGAAGTCCGGCGGCGACTTCAGTTGAGAACAACAGGCGGTCTTCACGCCATTGACTGGCACCCAACGATCGATCTATGGATGGCAGACGCGCCTCATTTCCCGCGATCAGGTAAAGATATTTACCCTCGGGTCCAGCGACGACGGCGTGGGGTCCATGGTCGCCACTACCCAGAAGACGACGAAGCAGTTTCACTTCGTCGAACTGATCGTCACCGTCTGTGTCGCGGACTCGGTAGAGCCCGGATGAACCTTCAGAGTTGACGACTACGTAGAGGCTGTTAAAGGCGAAAAGGAGCCCCTGAGCCGCACCAATCTTGATGTCAAGAAGTTCTATCTTGGTGTCGGCGGAATCGCCACCAACCGGCGGGAGAGTGATTCGATGGAGGCGACCATGTTCAGCGGACACAATCAACCGACCTTGAGGATCGACGGTCATGCTGACCCAAGTACCCTGCTCCTGGATCGGTACGGTGTATAGTAACTCGGCGCGAAACCCCTCTCGCAACTTCAGGCTGGAGGCGGGAGCCGCTCGTCCCATGAGGTCTCGTCCGGCTTGCCAGAAGTCCAGGTAGTCTCTGCCCGTGAACTTCTTGACCGCGTCATCCTGCCCTAGGAGCGCACCAGTCCAGATTGTCGCAAGCGTGACGATGACCCAAATCGGCGTTAACCTCTTCAACATGTGCGATATCCTCTTCTTGATCATACTATTCAATTTGTAGGCCACGCCATCAATCGTGAGTCCGCGGCGATCGTTTGATTCTGCTCACTTCTTGCCGCCCGACCGCCAAGTCGCGTCAGTCCGCGGATGTTGTATCAGATGCCAATCCTAACTCGCGCTGACAGCAGAAAGGCAATCAGTGGTGTAAATCGAGCAAAGCACATTGTGATTCTCAATGGGGAGCTAATTTGCCAAATGTGGCGCCGAACGCGTCTGCACTCTGGCGACTGCACGGCATTGTGGCGCAACGGGCTACTTCGAATTGGCCTGTGCCTTTTTCTTTTTTGGGCGAGGTTTTCGGCCAGGCACCTTTGTGGCATCGGCAGGTATCGGCGCGTCCGCCAATGACAGCACACCGCCTGCGGGTATACGCTTCAGTTCGATGTCTTTTGCCTGAACGCGCATCGCCGGTCCTCGGTGTACTTGAAACGCGATCACTCCCTTCATCAGGCGACCGTCTTCATGATGATCAATAATCTCTGCGCAAACCGCTCCATTGAGCTTGTGAATCAGTTTGTTGCCTGTCGCAATGATTTCGAACGTATTCCAATCCTCCAGTTTGATTTCCTGTACCGGACCGGTCGTCCCCGTGATCCACTTGTCGCCCGCACCATCGACGATCACTTTCTGACCGTGCTTGGCCACGATTCCGCGTCCCCGCTCGTGGTACAGCATCCCGTTGTTCTCTGGCTTGGGATGAATATCGCACTGATATCCTCCCACCACGTACTCGCCTTCGTCTTTGAGATGTTTGGATCGATACTGGATCCCCGAGTTGCTGTTGCCGATCAATCGAACTTTGGCGCGGAGATGAAAGTTCTCGGCTTCGCCCTCCCAGATCAGGAACTTGTTGTACTTCAGCGGTGCTTCGTCCGTCGTCACACCCGTAATCGCGCCATCCTGCACGGACCAAAGTTTTGGATCACCCGACCAACCTTGCAAACTTTTGCCGTCAAAGATTCGTTCAAGATCTAGCTCGTCTGCCACCAGCCGGCCGCCAAGTGAACTGATTAATAAATTGGCAATCACAATCAGATGGTGAAGACGCATCATGGTTTCTCGGGTTAGTTGAAGTTTTTGTGAATAGTTCAACGATTCATTATCAATATCGTCGGTAGCCGTCGGTCATAAGGTAACGTGCCTTTCGCGAACACTGAATCTTCAATTCAGTGCAAGGCCCGATCATGCGTCTCGGCTCACGTCGTATCATTTCCAGTCGCATTCCTTAAAACACAGTGTTGCTATCCTGAGATCGTAAGGGCACGGCGATTCTGCCGATCTTTTTGGTTTTGTTTACGAAAGGCTGGCTTGCTGACTTCCATCGAAACCAGATTCTACGTGACATTTATGGGCAGCAGGACCTACTTGGCGAGTTTTGGGTTGGGTTTGTTGGGGACAGGTGCGTTGGTGTCCTTGACCCAGGCCATCAACTCGGCGTGGAGTTGCTTAGCCTTTTCGGGCATCTTCTGGGCAAGATCGTTTTTCTCGGAGAGGTCGTCACGCAAGTTGAAGAGCTTGTAGTCGTCGTACTCGTAGTAGTGGATGAGTTTGTAGTCGCCCTTGCGGATAACGGAGGAGGGGACGGCGCGCCAATTCAACTTATCTGTGCCGAAGACCGGCAGGACTTTGTTGTAGCCGGCGCCGGAGAGGTAGAGCGGGTAGTGCCAAAAGATGGCGCGGTTCTGAAGGGCCGCCTGCCCCTGAAGCACCTTGGTGAAGGAACGCCCGTCGACCGGCTGATTCGTGGGCAGTGAGGCGCCGGCCAGCTCGGCGAAGGTCGGCATGAAATCGACGCTGGTGAGGGCCGCGTCGCTACGCGTGCCGGGCTTGATCACGGCTGGCCAGGCGGCGCAGGTGGGCACGCGGATGCCGCCCTCAAAGAAGGCCCCCTTGGCGCCGCGAAGCGGGCGGTTGGTGGTGGCGAACGAGGCACCGCCGTTGTCGGAGGTAAAGATAATCAGCGTGTTGTCTTCCAGGCCAGCTTGTTTGATCTTCGCGCGGATCCGACCGACGGAGGTGTCCACGGCGTCGAGCATAGCCGCGTAGATGGGGTTCCATTCCCAGTCGCCATCGTCGGTGTAGGTTTCGAGCTTCTTCTTATACTTGGCGACCACCTCTTTGCGAGCGCGAAGCGGGCCGTGCACGTCCCAGTGGGCCACGTACAAAAAGAACGGCTTCTCCTTGTTTTGCTCGATGAACTGCACTGCCGCGTCGGTTAGATCCTCGGCCACATCGATGTTGCCGTAGAATTTCTTACCGACCACCCCCGGCTTGCCGTTGGCCGACGAAACGGTGAATCCCTGCAAATCTTCGCCCAAATGCCACTTGCCGAATCGCCCCGAGACGTAACCCGCGCCGCCCAGGATCTCGGCGATCGACGTGTGGTAACCGTCGATGGTATTGGGCATCGAATCCACCGTGTTGTAGGCGGGATCGTCTTGCCCCTTGGTCGGGACGGCGAACCGCATCAACTTCACATCGCCCTTCGCCTGTCCGCCAGGCGTGAACAGTTTGTGGCGCGGGGTGTACATGCCGGTGTTGATGCAGGCGCGTGTCGGCGCGCAGTTGGGTCCGCCGGAGTAGAAGTCTGAGAGGATCATGCCGTCGCGGGCGAGCGCGTCGATGTTAGGTGTTTCGTAGAAGCGTTGACCGTTAAAGCCGACATCGGAGTAACCGAGGTCGTCGGCGAGTACGAAGACGATGTTGGGCGGTTGGGCAGCAGCGAGAACGGTTGATGTACTTGCCAACAACAGAACAATGCATGTTCTAACATGGAATAGATTCATGATGATTTGTAACAGTTTAGGCCGCCGGAGGAAATTAATCTACCGCCGGATTCGGTGATCGGGTATTAGAGAGTGAAAGAGCCACTTTCCTCACTGGGTACCGATCATGGATGATGTACTTTCCCCTTCTTCTGTGCAAGACATTCGACTAGCTGCAAAGAAACTCACAGGTTTCAAGCGGCGTGAGTTTCAAGCCGATATGGCCCTGAAGTATTGCAACGGTTCGCCGCGGTTGGCAGAAACACGCTTCGGTTGGGATCGAACCACCGTTAGCAAGGCACTCGGCGAGAAGCGAACCGGCATTCGATGCTTGGACAACTATTCCCAGCGTGGACGTAAGCGGACCGAAGAATTGAATCCCCAAATCGAGCAAGCGATTATCGAGCTGGCAGAACCGGTTGCGCAAGCCGATCCGAAATTCCAAACGACTCTTGCATACACAAGAATCACTGCCGCCGCGGTCAGAGCGGAGCTACTCAAAAACCCAGAGCTTGCTCCGCATGTGCCCTCACGTGAAACCGTGGGCGCCATTCTAAACCGATTGAACTACCGGATTCGTCCGGTACGAAAGACCGATCCCGAAAAAAGATTCCTGAAACCGACGCGATCTTCGCGAATGTCAAAGAGCGACGTGAAGCGGCCATCGAAGACGATCAGTGCCTGAGAATCTCGATTGATTCTAAAGCAAAAGTGAAGATTGGCCCATTCAGCCGAGGCGGTCGCAGTCGCGGAAGGAAGTCCGTCACGGCAGCTGATCATGACATGGGTTACGACGCGTTACTTGTTCCGTTTGCTGAGCATGAATATGACGGCGGCTACACGATCGTCAAAGACGCGGTCCGTGCCTGGCGGCACGGCCAGGCGGAAGTCTTTGTGCCGTTGAGCCATCGGCCTGGTACCGCTCAAGCCGACTTCGGCGAGGTGACCGTGATCCTCAACGGCGTGAAGACGAAAGTCGCGTTCTTTGTGATCACGTTGCCCTACAGCGACACGATCTTCTGCCAGGTGTTTCCCAAGGAGTGTACCGAGACGTTTCAGGAAGGTCATTGCCGGGCCTTCGAGTTCTTCGATGGCGTGCCGCACCGCATCAGCTACGACAACAGCAAGATCGCGGTCTTGAAGATTGTTGGAGGCCGCGGGCGGGAAGCGACTCGTGAGTTCCTGCGTCTGGAGAGCCATTATCTGTTTGAGCATCACTTCTGTCTCGTGCGTCGTCCCAACGAAAAGGGGCATGTCGAGAATCTGCTGGGATTCGC
>JASLPZ010000438.1:0-5235 GCA_030744725.1 Pirellulaceae bacterium | reverse complement strand
CGTCGTCGAGATCCCTGCCTTTCATCCCTAAGCAACCAGGTTATCAGATCCCGCAGTACCACCAAATTCTGGTCGGCGACGGCCAAGTTGTGTCTGCAGACGCTGCACGATGCTGCTGTGCATTTGACTAACACGACTCTCGCTCAAGTCGAGTGTCGCGCCGATCTCCTTCATCGTCAGCTCTTCATAGTAGTAGAGGATAATGATCAGCCGCTCGTTGCGGTTAAGGCCTTTGGTCACCAATCGCATGAGATCATTCTTGTAGACACGGCGAGTTGGATCTTCGCCCTTCTTGTCTTCGAGAATATCAATCTCGCGAACATCTTTGTAACTGTCGGTTTCGTACCACTTCTTGTTCAAGCTGATCAGATTGACCGCATTGGCATCGGTCATCATCTTTTCCAGTTCGGGCACACTCAGGCCCATGTGGTTAGAAAGTTCGATCTCCGTCGGTGCGCGTCCCAACCTGGCTTCCAGCGTCTTGGTGCCTTCAGCAAGTTTGCTGGCTTTCGAGCGAACCAGACGTGGGACCCAGTCCATGGTCCTGAGCTCGTCCAACATGGCTCCGCGAATTCGTGGCACACAATAGGTCTCGAACTTGACGCCCCGCGTCATATCGAACGCGTCGATCGCATCCATCAGGCCAAACACGCCGGCGGAGATTAGATCGTCAAGTTCGACCCCTTCTGGCAGTCGAGCCCAGATTCGTTCGCCGTTATACTTGACCAGCGGCAAGTACCGTTCGACCAACCGGTTGCGAAGGTGTTTTCGATCCGGATGAGCTTTATATTCCTGCCAGACCTTGAGGATTTCAGGGTCGGTCTTGCTGGCAGTCCGTCTCATGCCCTGAGCGGGAGTAAGAGGGGGGGCCTCAGGGGGCTTCTTGGTTGCCATTGTTGACATGCAATCCTCCATGATTGATCTGATTCGTGGCATCTCGACGAATGTCGATCTGACACTGGCGACTTGAATCCCTCTCAAGCCGCCCCGCTACCTAAAAGCTCATCACATCTCAAACGGCCATGTTTGAAAGGTGAACTTGTGTTTTCGAAAACTACGGTGCATTCCTAGCTTGCTGTCGGTGTTGATGCGTCGCCCCCACTTACTTGCAGCTCGATGTCAATTCTTGTTTTGACCGATTCCATAATTGTCGCCTCGGCAACTCCTCCGATTAGGGACCCCACTAACGCAAAACTGAATAGGCAGAAGATTGCAAGTTTCAGAGTTGGTTCGACGCCATCGACCAGAATCAGCCCGCGGAACAAAACGGTGGCAAACGCCAGTGGTCCCAGTATGCCAGCATACGTGCGACCCATTTTCTTTCTCCGACCTGCCGTCAAACTCAAGCCAGTTGTTCCAGCTTATCGCGTATCGACAAAGAGACGCGCTGTCCGATTATCGGCAGATCGTACTTGGAAACTTGACTAAAAGTTTCCGAACGAAATCCTCTTCTTCAGCTTCTTCTCCATGGCTGGTGTTTGGCAGGTCCATGCGGCCGTGCCGAAGCTCATGCCGCAGTAGGCAACGAACGTTGGGCGGTTCCTTCACGACGTGACAGAGTCAGCGCAATGCGCTGGACCGCCAATGCCGCTGGTCGGTCGTTCTGGTCGAGCAGAAACGGGCTCGCGCGCTCAGATGCCGCGCGCACCTGCTCGTCGCAAGGCACATGCCCTAGGAAATCAAGCTTCTGATTCAAGAAGCGCCGACAGGACTGATCGACTCGGGCAAAGACGTCTTCTGCTTGCCGCTGGTTGTCACATTGATTAACAACCAACCGACAACAGATCGGCTCGAAATCCGCCACGACCATCTTGATGCAGGCGTACGAGTCCATGATCGAGTCCGGCTCGGTGGTTGTGATCAACACCACATCGTCGGCGAGTCGGCAGGAACGACGTAAGAACTCGGTGTCACCCGTGCCGATGTCCAAGACCACAATGTCCGCGTGCCGACCAAGTGACTTAAACTGACGAAAGAGTCGCTCTTGGCCAAAGTCGTTGGGGTCGCCTCCGCAGGCCGAACCCCACAGACTAGGGACGATCTGAATTCCGCCGGGACCGCGCAACATGACTTCGTGAATGTCTCGTCGAGCCCCGGAGAGGTTGCCGGCCGACGACGGAACGTGCAGACCACACAGTTTGGCGATGCCGGCTTGGTGTGGATCCGCATCCACGACGACGACGCGAGAGCCAAGTTCGGCCAAGGCAATCGACACGTTGACAGCCAGCGTAGAGGCTCCCGCACCTTCAATCCCTGCCGTGACCGCGATCAGCCGTGGCGGCGGGCCGGACATGGCGGTATTCTCGCGCATCGCCCTGAGCACCAGTTTTCGCAATTCGCTTGCTTGGTCGTACATGCTATTTGATCGACTCCATTCCCAACACAATTCGTGCGAGTCGGCGACGTTCGGCTGCGGCAATGTCGTCCGGCACATTCTGGCCATTGGTGACGTAACTGAGCGGCAAGTTGCAATCGCGCAACACCGGAAGGAGATTGCCCAATCCGGTGGCTTCGTCCAGTTTGGTCAGCAACAGCGACGTTACACCGACTTCTGCAAATCGTTCGGCAGTCTTCTTCATACTCGAGGCGCTGGTTACGCTGCTGAGGACCAGGTGTACTTCGTCCGCGTTGGCTTCGCCGAGCATCGATTTGAGCTCTTGGATGCGGACCTCGTCGCGCGGACTGCGTCCCGCCGTGTCCATCAGGATCAGGTCCAGGTCTGCCATCTTGGCGACAGCCGTACGCATTTCCCGCGGTGTAGAAACGACTTCCATCGGCAGATCAATGATATCCGCGTATGTCCGCAGTTGGTCGACCGCGGCGATGCGGTAGGTATCTACGGTAATCAAGCCGACACGATGCCTTTCGCGGAGATGAAAACTGGCCGCCAGCTTGGCGATGGTGGTCGTCTTCCCTACGCCTGTGGGGCCGACGAGCGCCACTAGTTTGCGTTGGCCAGGTGTCACGCGAATCGGACCGCCGCAATCGATCGTCTCTTCGATCAAACGCGCCATGCGGGATTTCATCAGTACCGGATCGTCCAGATCATCGCTCGAGGCACCGCTCCGAAGGCGTTCGATCAGTTCGCGGGAAAGGTCCTCGCTAACTTCAGCATCGATCAAATCGGTGAACAACTGAAACAGCGCCTGTGCCATTTCATCTGTGTCAGAAACAGGCGTCTCGCGGGAGAGCTGCTCAACCATGGAGCTCAGATCAGATAGCTCATCCTTGAGGTCCTCGCGGAACTTTGTGCGATAATCCAGTTCATGAGCCGCCGGCAGACCATGCGTCGCTGGGACTTCTGGATCGCCCAATGACCGATCGCTGGGTACCAGATCACCTGGTGAAGAAGCGATCTGGGGATGCGAAAAACGACTCGGTATGTTCACGTTATTCGACGCCGTGACTTCGACTCGCCGTGCCCCTGAGAGCCAACGAAAGAGACCTTCTCGCACCTCGCGCGTGTGCAGGACGGCTGCGTCCGGTCCTAATTCCGTCCGAACCAACTGCAACGCTTCCTGCAACGATCTTGCTCGATACGTTTTGACTTCCATGTCGACTTCAATCCCAATCAGGTTGTCTTTGTCGGATTTCTCGTTAACGACATTCAGGTAGCGTCGGACACCAATCCAACGGATTCAATGGTGGTATCTCGTGTGATCTCGTTGTAGCTCAACACAACCAGCTTCGACAAATGCGCGTGCGTTAGTTGCTTCAATGCTGGGCGGATTTGCGGGCTGACCAGAACGATCTGCGGATGGTTTTGCTTCGATAGTTTGGCGACTTCATCACCGATCAGGCGGCACGTCGTCTCGATCGCGGGCGGAGACATGCGAATGAACAAGCCTCGATCGCTTTGTTCGACTCCCGCGGCGATCCGATCTTCCAAGGCTGGATCAAGTGTCACGACGTGGAGCCGGCCTGTTTCATCGCGAAAACGCGTCGAGATGGTCCGCGCCAAGCGATGCCGAACATATTCGGTCAGCCACATCGGGTCTTTCGTGCGCGTCGCGTAGTCGCCCAACGTCTCTAGGATGATACCCAACTGCCGAATCGGAATCTGTTCGCGTAAGAGCATCTGCAGCACTTGCTGTACTTCACCCAACTTCATCTGCCCTGGGATCAGCTCATCGACTACAGCAGGCGACGACGTCTTAAGTTCGTCAACCAACCGCTTACAGGCATCACGTGTCAGAAGTTCGTCGGCGTATTGCCGGACGATTTCCTTGAGGTGCGTCGCCAGGACGGCGGCGGGTTCGACAGGTGTGTAGCCCAGCATTTCAGCCCGCTCGCGGACGCCCGGTTCGACCCAGACAGCCGGTTGCCCGAAGGCAGGGTCGCGCGTCTTCTCACCGGCGATCTGGCCGGCGGTCATGCCAGATTCCATGGCCAACAATCGTTCTGGATGGACCAGCCCTTCGGCGACGGTGTTGTTCGCGATTTTGATGCGATACTGGCGTTCGTCGAGCCGCATGTTGTCGCGAATCCTGACCTTCGGAAGCACAATGCCAATCTCGCTGGCGACGGCCTGACGCACACCGTTGATCCGTGGCAAAAGATCACCTCCTCGATTGGGATCCGCAAGCCGAATCAACGAGACTCCAATCTCCATCTCCATGGGATCGATCGCCAGGTAATCTTCGATGCGTTCTTCAGGCTTCTTCTGTTCCTCTTCCTGAGCTTTCACTTCGGCCGCTTGACGAACCTCCTCCTTTCCCTGCTGGCGATTCACTACGAATGCCATCCCAATGCAAGAACTGGCAATCAACAGCAGTGGAATGGTCGGCAGGCTGGTGAAGATCAGGACGCCGACAAAGCCAGCGGCCACCACGAGAGCTTGCGGTCGCGAGAACAGCTGTTGAAGGAATTGTGCCGGCAGGTTGATGCGCTGCGTGCTGCGGGTTACCAGCAATGCCGCCGCCAACGAGATCAGCAATGCGGGCACTTGACTGACCAGACCGTCGCCGATCGTCAGTTTGGTGAATAATTCGCCTGCCTCGGTGATCGACATGCCGTATTCAACGACGCCGATCACCAGGCCGCCGATTACATTGATCAAGGTAATCAAGATACCGGCAACCGCGTCGCCGCGCACGAATTTGCTGGCACCGTCCATGGCCCCGTAGAATTCCGCCTCTCGAGAAATATCCTCGCGGCGTTTCCGCGCCGAGGCTTCGTCGATGAGTCCGGCATTGAGATCGGCATCGATGGCCATCTGTTTGCCGGGCATGGCAT
>JASLPZ010000437.1:0-5278 GCA_030744725.1 Pirellulaceae bacterium | reverse complement strand
AAAGCTATCGCGGTCACCCCTCGTGTTCTTCAGCACGTCGCAGCGTTAGCTGAACATGATCGAATTACCAATATTGAATCAAGTTGGAGGTTCGGATGAGCGATGAAATCGAATCGTTAGTGTCGAGATATGACCGAGGTGTCATCAACCGCAGGCAGCTCCTCTCGGCATTAGCTGCTCTCGCGGCGATACCAGTGACTGCACACAGTGCCGAATCAGAAGCCAAGTCACCAGCCTTTGAAGCCAAGTCGCTCAATCATGTCACACTTTCCGTATCGAACGTCCAGAAATCGAAGGAATTCTACAGTTCAATCTTGGGTGTCTCTACGGTCTCCAAACAGAAAAGTGGGATCAACCTTGGCCTCGGTGACAGCTTTCTCGGACTGTACCCAATCAAAGAGCCTCCACGAATAAATCACTTTTGCGTCGGCCTGGATGAATACCAGGTGCAAGTGGCGGCTGAACGACTTAGACAATTCGGCATATCGCCGTTTGTCCGGAAGGACAAACCAGAAGTCTATTTCAAGGACCCGGATGGAATTACCGTACAGCTGGAAAGTAAGGACTATCGGGGATGATTGCCAGTCGTGGTTTCCGAGCCCAGTTTTTGTCCGCCCCTTAATGAGTGGACCATCTTTCGAAGACGATCGGCCACTTCACGATTTGCTTTGACGACATTTTTTGTCTCTTCTTCGTCTTGCGCATGGTCGTAGAGTTCCTCGGAACCGTCGCTCCACTTCGTGTAACGCCACCGGCGCGTGCGAACGGATTCGCCGCGCGCCTCCGAACCGCGTGTCACAACTGTGAAGGCCGTCGACCTTCCCGCCGCGGACGGATTCCGCAAGAGCGGTCGCAAACTACGGCCGGCCAGCTCCTTTGGCGATTCCAGATTGCAGTAGTCGGTGATGGTCGGATAGAGATCGACGAACTCCACCAGGCCGTCGACGATGCCGGGTTGAGTGTCGGGCGCGATGATGATCAGAGGAGCACGACAACTGCGATCGAACAACGTGTTCTTGTTCCACCAATTGCGTTCACCCAGATGATAGCCATGATCGCCTACGAAGATCACAACGGTGTTCTCCCACAGCTTCAACCGATCCAGCGTATCAAGCACTCGCCCGACTTGAGCGTCCATGAATGAGGTACAGGCATAGTAAGCACGCTGAAACTCCATTCTCTCGGTGTCGGTGAACTTGTTGAAAGCTCGTCCATACCCACCAAATCCCACGGCGTGCGGCGGCGCGGGTGTCGTTCCTTTGGGATCTCGATACAGTTCCAGCGATCCATCTGGGTACAAATCGAAGTATTTCTTCGGAGCCAGAAAGGGATCATGTGGCTTCATGAAGCCGCAACCGATCATCCACGGTTGATCACCCAATTTCTCGATTTGTTCAATTACTGCCGCCGCGATTTGGCCATCCGGCTGATCATTGTCGTCACCGGCCATCATTCCCCAATGGCACCACTTCAGCGCACCACCCGTCAAATTTCGTCCCTCGAGCTTCCTGCGACCAACTTCCGTTGCAGAAAACGCTTGCGCTGTATGCCATGACTTTGGCAGATCCATCCACCTCTCTCGCAGTTTCACGTTACGACCGCCTCCAAGATGAAAGATCTTGCCGAAGGCAGCAGAGTGCCAGCCACTGTTCTTCAATAGTTGTGGGAAGGTGACGACTTCCGGCGAGACGTCACGTAGCAGAGTATTGTTGGTCGTCACACCGATCTGGTCAGGATATCGGCCAGTCAGAAACGAACATCGGCTGGAATTGCAAACGGGATACTGCACGTATGCTCGTTGGAAAAGTGTGCCACGCGACGCCAGTCGGTCAATATTTGGTGTCTTCACCGCTGAATCACCGTAGCAACCGAGCGTATTGCGCAGGTCATCCACGGCGATGAGCAAAATGTTGGGCGCTCGGTCGGCGGCTGGCAACCGGTTGCAACACAGGACTCCCGTCACAACAATCAGGACGAGGGATTGAGTTTTCATCTTGCTTCCTCACATTCTTGGCTATGCCTTCATGCTCACCAGTGTGTGGTGAACGTCGAATACGACGCCGGTACGAGGTGGTGCCGCAGCCACGTCGTTTCGCTGAACGAGCCGACACGCATCGGGAGTTCGTCGAGATTGATCATCGCCGGGCACTCTGAATCATCGAACGCAAATTTCCCCGTGAATATCGCCTAACTCCTCCCGGACTACAACGACACTCACCTCCTTCCGAGTCAAACCGGCCAGCTGAGATAACTTCGGTAGTCTCATTTTCCGTTGAAATATGTGATCGGGATCAATATGCCGTCCTGTGAAACGAATACAGTTGGATGTGCCACAAGACTCAACGTGAAATAGGTTCGTAGCCGCCACCACACAGAGGGGATTCGCCATGGGACACCACCAGCATCAGCAGTCCGAGTCATCAGGAGCCGTGGCTGCCGTCCTCGCTGCCGTCTTGATTGTCGCAGTCCTAGGAATCCTCGCCGTCGGCGTTGTCGGCCTGTTTTGGGTACGAACTTCGACTGAGCAATCGAGAGCTGTCGCTGCCGAACAAATAGCGGCTGCCGAGATGCAACGTGCCGTCGCCGTGGCCCAGGTTCAACAACAATCCAGCGTTATGGCTACACCAGTCCCGAGACTCAGCTTCGAGGTGAAACTTGACCGAGAAGGAAACGCCAGCATCGACGGCAAAGGAATTGGCCTAGATGAACTGAGAGCCCACCTTGCGAAGTTGAAGAATGAAACAAGCAATGCATTTTCTGTGCGGATCAACGCCGATTCTGACTGCCCGGTCAAACTCGTTGTCCCCGTGCTGGATGTATTAGAAGAAGTAGGCGATGTCGATTTTCGCGTTGCTTCGACTGGGGACACGGCAGTCGTCAGTGAAGCGGACCGAACA
This sequence comes from Pirellulaceae bacterium, assembly GCA_030744725.1. Classification (GTDB taxonomy): domain Bacteria; phylum Planctomycetota; class Planctomycetia; order Pirellulales; family Pirellulaceae; genus ARS98. The sequence goes on along the minus strand of JASLPZ010000437.1, from coordinate 2,381 downwards.
CATAACCACGGATCTGCCGATTCGCATTGAATCCTCTGTTCACTTTCCCAGCTCAACTAACGACTCACTTCCTTCGACGGCCAGCCATTCGCTATCGATCGGCACATCTGTCCATGTCTGTTCATCTCCTGATGGCCAGCGAATGACTAGTTGATCCGCCTTGTCGGCGTGAGTTCCGAGGCCAAAGACCAACTGGCGTTGGTTGCTGGCTTGATAGCCGTCGCCGGCAAGCAACTGTCGTGTCCTCGAATGATCGCCAGCAACGACTTTTACCGTCGTGCCAATCGCGTCTCGGCAGGACTTCACGCCGACCAAACGAAGGGCCAGGAAGTGGCCGACCTGCTTGGTTCGATTGGTGGCCAATCCTGCTCGCCCCTTGATGTTCGACACAGCAAAGTCCTCGCGTCCGTCCCGGTTCCAGTCCAATCGCGCCAGCCCACGGCCCAGATAGTCCTTTTGAAAGAACGATCCGAGAGTTCCGCGCGGCAACTCGGCAAATCGGCCACCGCCCAGATTAGAGAAGTACTGCGGCGGCATGAAATAGGGCACGCCAATATCTGTGCGGTCGTCCAAGTGCCCGTTCGCCACTACGATGTCCGGGCGGCCGTTGAGGTCGCCATCGACGAACTGAGTTCCGAATCCAAGCATTGAATAGCCGGGGGCCCTTAACCCCGCCAACTGCGTTTCGTCGGCAAACATCTCTCCAGGGTGTCCGCGATAGAAACAATTTGACTCCTGGTAGAAATTCGTGATGAACAAGTCAAGCTGGCCGTCGCCATCGGCGTCTCCAACCGCCACGCCCATGCAAGCCTGGCAGCGGCCCTGCCAATCGACAGCCAACCCTGACAGCAACGCCTGTTCGAAGAGTTTCAAATCGCCACCCGACTTTGTGTCGTTGCGAAAGTAGAAGTTCTGCATCTCGTCGTTGGCCACGAACAAGTCCAGCTTGCCCGATCGATTGAAGTCGGCCGCCACAATTCCAAGACCCATTCCGTGCACGGTGGTATCTGGTGGATTCTCTTGATTCTGAAAGCAGCCGTCGCCCAAATTGATCCAAACCTGGTCAGGAGCCGCGGCAAACATCCGCGGTACACAAACATGAATTACGCCGTCTTCCCCGCAAACTCGCTCGAAGATATCGTCGCCCTGGAGGTAGTTGACGTCGTACATATCAGGCAGCCCGTCGCCATTGAGATCTGCGATCAAACAGCTTGCAGTCCAGTGACGACCGCTCAAGCCGGCCTGCTCTGTCACGTCTGCAAACGTGCCGTCACCCTGGTTGCGCAGTATGCGATTGGAGCCAATATTGGCCACATAAAGATCGGGGAATCCGTCGCTGTCATAATCGCCCACTGTCACGCCTTGGCCAAAGTGAGGTTCGTGAAGTGCCGCAGGCTCGGTAACGCTGTTAAATCGCTCTCCCCCGCGGTTTCGATCAAGTTGGTCAACTGCAGGGGGCGATTCTTCGCCGGGCGGCCATCGGCCGCCTTGTGTCCAATAGAGATCAGGCCAGCCGTCCAAATCGTAGTCGATCACTGCGACACCGCCCCCGTTGACCTCGAACATCCGCGTCCCTTGACGACTGGGATCGTGGCCGTTGTCATAGTGAAAGTCGATCCCAACGGCCGACGCTGAGTCTTCGAACTGGACGCCGAGGTTCGCTGCGTCGGCGGTAGGCCTTGGCGTTGGGCGGTCCCAGCTTGGCAACGGATAGTCTGCCAAAACTAAATGCCGTGACGGGTCGGCCGCTGGCTTGGTTTGTGGCAAATCAGGCTTCAACTCCGGCAACAGTTGATTGATCCTCACCTTGGGCCAAACCGCTGTCGGTGCTGCCTTGCTCGCAACCAGACACCAGCCCACGGCCTCCCATGTCCGCCCCAGCTGATAGCAAATCACCGACGCTTGGCGCATGTTCTCCGTGCTTTCGGATGCCTCGTCTTGCAGCTTGTGAAGAACGCCGGCGAGTTCCACAATCTGCATGGCACGTATTGAAAATGGTTTGGCTAATTCCGGCTTCCCCAATGCGGTGAACAGCTGCGAAAGTTGGTAGTTGGCGAGTTGGTGATTGGGATCGCGCCGAATCGCTTCGGCAAAACACCGCACCGCACCACGCAGGTCTTGATCGCGAGATGCGCGCAAGCCACGGATAGCCCAGATCTCTGGGTGCTGGCCGGCATTGGCAGGAAGCGACTGATGCCAAACGTCCCAGGCGTCCGCTGTTTCCCCAGCCCGCTGGGGCCTGGATACCGACGGCTTGTCGAGCAACAGATGTCCCAGCCGAGCATGTGCTTCAACTAAGCCGGGGCGCTGTGAGATTACCGTGCGCAGCAACATTTCCGCATCCGCAATCTGATTGTCCCGCAACGCCAATCGAGCCAGTC
>JASLPZ010000436.1:0-5279 GCA_030744725.1 Pirellulaceae bacterium | reverse complement strand
GTTTTCCCTTGGGAAGAGCGGATCGTCGATCGACTGCTCTACAACCAACTGAATTGGCGTTGCAACCATCTGTTCTCAGGAAACAGCTACGCGTATCGACAGCGAGGTCCCGGTCTGGACTCAGCGCAGCGCCGCATCGCCCAACTGACCCAACAGGAAGACAAACTGTACATTGTCAAACGCGATATCCGTGACTACTTTCCATCGATTAATCACACGTTACTTCTCCAGATGTTGGAATGTTGGGTCGAACCCAATGACTATCTATTCGATCTGCTTCGCCAACGGATTGAATTCCAGATCCGCGAGAGATCGGAGACGACGGTTGCGAATGCTGGCATTCCGTTTGGTAGTGCCATTGCCTGCTTTCTTGCGAACGTCTACCTGACACAATTAGATCGTGTGATCGACGGTATAGACGAGATCACCTACGTGCGTTATGCGGACGACATATTGCTGGCCAGTCGCTCGCGCAGCGCGGCGTTGGAAGCGAGTCGGGCAGTGGACGCTGCAATTGGTGACTTAAAACTCGAAAGTAAGCCAAGTCATCACCTCAATCTTGTGTTCCACAGCGATCCTGATGCGGCATTCCAGAGCGCATCACACTTTCGACATCTTGGTCTTGAGTTTTGTGCGAACGGACACGTCCGTCTTTCACGTGACAAGGCGAGAAAGATACGCAATCTGTTTCGCTTCGCCTTTCGCAAGGCGAAACGCAGGTTTCGACGCTGCCGTTCCCCGGAAGCGCGTGCGGCTCTAGCGATCACAATCGCCCGCGAAGTAACGGAAGATGGATTCCGTCCGATCGCAATCATCAACTACTATTTGAAACATGTGGACGACGACAGACAGCTTCGTCTGCTGGATCGATGGCTTGCTGAAGAAGTGCTTTCCCTGGCCTATCAAAATGGTCATCGCAAGGGGAATTTTCGGCACTTGCCTTTTTCTGAATTGCGAACCATGGGGCTGCCTTCCCTTCGCCATCGTCAGCAATTGTTGCGTCACGGCCATTTGCAATCATCCTTTTTTCAACTTCGAACTGAACGGATTGTCGAGCGGGAGAGGAGACGTCTGCCAGGCCGCAAGGCCTTTTCTCCAAATCTAGAAGCAGCGGCCAAGAAAAGCTCGTGAGAAAGAGCGCCGCCTGTAGATAGAATTCATTGAAGATTTCCGCCGAAGACTGCGGAAAGTCGTTTTCCTAGTCGTCACTCTCTCGCTCCTTTTTTGACGAACGAAATCAGGTGCTTCCATGGGATTCTTTTCAAAGATACTCGGGCTGCAGATCGATTGCCCACAATGTGGCAGTCACGCGATCGACGGTTTCGCTGGCGCGCGATGCTCCAACCGGGACTGCGGCGCGTACAATCCAAATGTGCAGCCACGTCAGGTTAGCGATGCGAATACCGACACCGAATTTGCAGGTTATCCAGCGGGAACCGAATCGTTTCGGAAGCGAAACCCCCGCACAGGCAGAACCGTAGGGCGTTCCGTTTCATTCGAACATCCGCTGCAAATCATCTATGACAATGCGGTGGGGGTACGAAAGACGTTTCAGGCTGATCCAGAAAGTATTCGGATGCGAGAGACGCGGATTGCCGTTGCCGTTGAGCCCACGGGCTACAAAATCTGCCTCACCCCCGAGCGAATCGTTAACTGGGATGAGGTCGATGCGGCCATGCGGAACATGATACCGGACTTCGAGAAGCCGCTGAGAATCGAGTACACGAATTTTCGAGACGAGCGCAAGACGTTCCTCATGGCCCGCAACTCTATTTCACAGATGAACGAACATCTGTCAGGCGCGGTCTCGCCCAGTGGCAAAAGAATCAACCTCGCTTACAGTCGCATCGCCAATTGGGATGACGTTGAAGCTCAGCTTAGTCGCTAACGTCACGGGACTCTCTTGCGTTGCCAGATTGCCGAGAACAGGCGATTCGTGCAGATTGCCCTCTCCCGGCAGCTACCGCGTCTGACCGCTCCCGCAGGGCCCAAGGGAGAGACGCTATGAGGTGAAGACCGCCGCCTATCAACGGCGATACGATCTCCAATCGCAAGAGGTCGGACTCGGTCGTGTCCCGTCAACTCTCCTCATTCGGGGATCTCCGACGAGGAGGTCTCTGGATTGGTTGTCCGGTCCAAGGCCGTATGCCGTTGACGCAATCCACTGGCCGCCAGATCAGAAACGGAAAGCCGAAGATCGTCTTCATGTTTTTCTAGCTGCCGGTTGATTCGACCGATTAACTTTGTCTGCCGGTCGGCGATTTCATCCTGCAAGACGTCGTGCAGTTCTTCGCCGAATTCGCGCACCAGTGGTCCATGCAGGTCACTGATGCGGATCAGATGAAAGTCAACCAATGTCAGTTCAGCGCTGACAACGCGGGGCTCAAGCAGCACATCCGGCGGAGACTTGGACAGATCCAGCCGCAGCGACATTTCGCAGTGTGCCCGCAAGTGGACCCGCGCATCGGCCTCGGCACTGATGCTCAGCAATTGCACATCCCGAACGTATTCAGAAAGGCGGCCCCAGGCCCCTAATCGAGCGTCGATCACGACGTCAAAGGCCGCCTTTCCTTCAGGGGTGGCAGCCATTTTCTCGATCTGAATGTCGAACTCTTGAACCGGATCGATTAACCAAGCCCGGTAGCGTTTCCACGTACCGTGGTTGGCGTCTTTCCACCGACGTTTCGTTTTGACGCGGAGACCATCCAGCGAAATGTGCAGACCGTCCCACACCCGTTTCGTACCGCCCCAATGCTTGGTGTTTTCGTAATCGGCAGGCAAGTTCTTGAGGACCAGCGTGCGCAAGAGCCGCTGTGTTCCCGTTGTGGCTGCCGGTGGAGTTGTGGCTGCCGGTGGATCAGCCTGCCCGCCATCTGAGTTCGCGGTTTCGGCATCAGAAGAATTGGCCACGGTCGCTTCGGGCCGGCCAACCTGGTCGGCCTGTCCAAGGGCTGGGGCACAACAGGTCGATAGCAAAATCGCGAACTTCCAAAGTCTGTGCATCGACAAACTCCTGAGACGGTTTGTGATCGCTTCTCGAGAGCAATCCAGACGTGCAATCGGCTCGGCAATGGCTGAGCCGGGACTGCTTTTATCATTCGTCGGTCGATTTGACCGTTCAAGTGGACGCGCATACGATTGTGTGAAGCCCATTGGACTCGGTGCAAGACGCACCCTCGCGCCAGGACGCGCGACCCGAAAATATCATTTTTCTGGAAAACTCTCGCCACTCAGGGCAACGCAACCTGCAATCAACGGTTGTTCCAATGACACCGGTGATTCATGAGACGAATGTACCGTCTTTTTTTGACTGCACCCAAATCGTGACTTATATTTTTGGGCCGCTAGTTCCGTGTTGTTTCGGTACGCCGATTCGATGCTGAGTTTCGCATTTGCGAATGGATTACCAGCGGCTCCGCTCCCACCGCTCCAGATGGAACGCACCATGCGAATTAGGATTCTCTCGCTCCTCCCGGCACTGATATTGACACTGGCTTGGGTTGGTTCCGCTTCGGACTTGCACGCCCAAGAACGGGTACTCATTGCCCAAGAATCCGTCGTCGACCTGGCCGAGCTTGAGCGGGTGATCGCCGCCGGCGATCTGTTCGAGCGAGAACAGCGGTGGGGCGAAGCCCTGATGCATTACGAGCAAGCGGTCCGGAAGTATCCCGATCGTCATGAACTAGGCCAGCGACTGCTTACAGCGCGAATGTACTACGATGTCGGGCGGCGATACCACGACGAAAGTTTTGCCGCAACCGTAGATCGGCTCGAAGAATCCAAGGCGTTGGAATTGTATGGCGAGATCTTGCTCAAGATTCACTCTCACTACGTGGACGAGCCCGATTGGACGCAGATCGTGCGCCGTGGTGGTCGGGCGATGGAAGTTGCCTTGAATGAGCCGAGTTTTCTAGAGCATCATCGACTCACGATGAATCGGAGTCCGATCAGCAGCCGGCGTCAGATCAACAAAGATGCCGAACAGGAAGCAGCCACTGACGGATGTCTGGCCGGATTTACCAACGAAGTGCGGCGAATGCGAACCATCAATTCGCGACATGATGCGCGGGAGATGGTCAAGTACTTTGCTCAAGTAGGCCATCAGCAATTGGGGATTACACCTGCCAGCATCGTGCTGGAATTCGCCAGCGCGGCAACGGGAACGTTGGATAATTACTCGGGCTTTCTGACGGCCGATCAACTGAGTGATGTGATGTCGCAGATCGAAGGCAACTTCGTCGGATTAGGCGTCGAGTTGAAGGCGGAAGACGACGCGCTGTTGATTGTCAACGTGATTCCAGGTGGTCCGGCGGAGCGGGCTGGCTTGGGTGTTGGCGAGCACATCACCGCCGTCGAGGGGGTTTCGACGACGCAGGTTTCCCTGGATGCGGCCGCTGATATGCTAAAGGGAGTCGAAGGCAGTACGGTCAGGTTGACGGTCCAATCACGTCAGGGACGGCCGCGGGAATTGCAATTGCGGCGGCAACGTGTCGAAGTACCCAGCATCGAGGACTCGAGGATCGTTGATCGTCAATACGGGATTGCCTACATGCGGCTATCCAGTTTCCAAAAGACAACCGGAAAGGACTTTGAGGTGGCGCTGTGGGATCTGCATCGGCAAGGAATGCGGAGCATCATCGTTGATGTGCGAGGCAATCCCGGCGGGCTCCTGTCCGCCTCTGTCGAAGTGGCGGACAAGTTCGTCTCTAAAGGCTCGATTGTCCGCACGGTTGGTCGAAGTTCGGCCGAAAACCGCGATTATCGAGCTCACGCCGTCGGCACTTGGCGAATGCCACTGATCGTATTGATCGATGGTGACTCGGCAAGCGCCAGCGAGATCTTTGCTGGTGCGATTCGCGATCATCGTCGGGGGACGTTAATCGGCAAGCGGAGCTACGGCAAGGGAAGTGTCCAGGGCATTTTCCCCTTGGACGTAACCAACGCGGGAGTCCGTTTGACCACGGCCAAATTCTATTCGCCAAGCGGGCACCCGATTGCGAATCGCGGCGTGCATCCAGACATCATTGTGCAATCGACTGCGAAACCTGTTGGCCAGCACAACCCCGGCGGCAGTCGTCCGGGTGGTGAAGATGCCGTGCTCAATGCGGGGCTCCAAGTCGCTCGACGCCAGCTTACTCAACGTTAAGGGCCCGCGGCCCTGCCTCGGACCGATGCGAGCGTACCAGTCGCCTGCCTTTCAGTCTCAGATAAGTACCGCCACTTGACGGTCGACCACCAGCCCACGCTTGTGCGGAGAAGAATCACGCAAAGGCGCAGAG
>JASLPZ010000435.1:0-5283 GCA_030744725.1 Pirellulaceae bacterium | reverse complement strand
ATCGATTTCACATGCGCGCTGCAGGAGTTTAAGTGAATCGTACCGTCCGCCATCTGGCACATGATTTCATCGAGGAGGATTAGCACTCATGGTCAAACAATTCAAACAGCTTCGCGTCAAAGATGTGATGAGCAGACAGGTCGTGTCGGTCAACCCAGATGACACACTACACGAAGCCCTGGACCTGATCTGCGAGAATCGCGTATCTGCCTTGCCCGTCCTTGATTCGCATGGTCGCTGCCTTGGGATGCTCTCGACGAGTGACTTGATCGACTTGACACACGAGATAGACGATGAGCTTCACAATCTGGGACGGGCCAGCGAAACGAAACCGCAATGGCTGATCGAACAGTTGACTCGCGCGTTTGGATCTGAACGGGTGTCGGAACAGATGACGCCAAATGTCGCGACCATTCACCAGGAATTCAGCATCTCTGAAGCAGCAGCGACGATGATGCGAAACCGCGTCCATCGCTTACCCGTGACAGATGACCACAACCGACTACTCGGCATCATCTCCACGATGGACATCATGAGCGTAGTGGCGAACGGCGCAGCGCAGCCGGCCAAATGATGCCAGGTACGGGCGACAGGTTATGAGTACTCGGCTCGCGCTATGTAACGATGTTTCTTGCGTGGTTCGCCCATCAGCACGAGCACTTGATTCCACGGCATTGCAGAACCAAGCTGTCCTGCCCGCGCGGCCTTTGGCAAAAAACGCTGTACAGTTCGCGTCTTGCCTCGAAGAGACTTGACGGAGCGATTCGGCTCGGTGAAGCTGATTGCAGCGATTCAAGCAAAAGTTTCGTAACGTCACGCCAATTCGGTATGATGTCTTACTGGCACATTCGCGCAGTTCTGCGCGGAGGACGTTCTCTTCGTGTAGTGCCACGAGACTTTGGTAGGACGGCGCCTGATGTCCCGAGAGCCACAGCAACTCGATAGAGAGCCCTCGCACGCTGGACGTGGCTGGTTCGAATCGATCCTTGCCGCTTTCACAAACGCATTGCTAAAGCACACTGTCTTGGTGCTCACGCTGCTGATTGCCAGTGCCACCGTGTTATTGTTATGGCACCAATCGTATGCACACTCTGTAATTGCCAAGTCGATTGCGTTGGAAAACGCGCGTGCCTATTCCGAAGCCCTGGCAACATTTCGATCGCTCTACAGCTCGGAAGTCGTCGAACGAGTTCGCGAGCATGGCATTGAAGTTACGCACGACTATCACGATCGCGAAGGTGCGATCCCACTACCTGCCACGCTGAGCATGAAGTTAGGCGAGCAGATCGGCGTTGCGGGCCCAGACATGGCAACGTACCTCTATAGTCCTTACCCCTTTCCCGGGCGCGACAACGTCGGCGGATTACGTGATTCGTTCGCCGAGGATGCATGGAAGGCACTCTCCGCGAATCCCGATAGCCCCTTCTCTCGTGTCGAAGAAGTCAACGGCCGATTGACATTGCGGTACGCAACCGCAGACCGCATGAGAGCAAGTTGCATCGATTGCCACAACTCGCATCCCGATACGCCAAAGGACGACTGGAAGGTCGGCGATGTGCGTGGTGTGCTCGAAGTAGCAATGCAAATGGAAACGACAGTGGCTCGAACATGGTCGAGTCTTGGGCAGACACTGCTTCTGTTTACCATCTTTGGCACCGCCGCGGTTCTGGGAATGACATTGGTCATCGGCCGTCTCCAACACACTTCGCGCCAGCTTGATATGCGGGTACAGGAACGCACTTCCGAGCTTCGGACGTCCAACGCGCAGCTCAAAACTGAGATCTCTGAACGCGAACAGATCGAACAAGCACTTCGCGAAAGCGAGCAACGATTCAAGACGCTTGTCGAACACGCGACCGAAGCCATCCTCCTGCTCGACATTGATGCAGGCACGTTTATCGAAGGCAATCCAAACGCCTTGCAACTTTTCGGCCTGTCTCGCGAGAAGTTCCTGAAGATGAATCCCGTTGCCTTGAGCCCAGGCACGCAGCCCGATGGACGAACCTCCTTGGATTCGGCAAACGAGAAAATTGGGCGAGCATTGGACGGTGAGACCGTCGTATTCGAGTGGATGCACTGCAACGTCCAAGGCGAGCCGATCCCCTGCGAAGTGCGCCTCGTCCGCTTGCCTTCCAGCGATCGTCGTATCATTCGGGCGAGTATCACGGACATTACGTTGCGCAAGCAAGCCGAAGCCGAGCTACGGCGGGCAAAAGAAGCCGCCGAAGCGGTCAGCCGTGCGAAGAGTGACTTTCTTGCCAACATGAGTCACGAAATCCGTACGCCAATGAACGGGATCATCGGCATGACGGAACTCTTGTCCAACACGCCTCTGACGTCGGAGCAACACAACTATTTACATATGGTCCAGGATTCAGCGGCTTCGCTGCTGCATTTACTTAACGATTTCCTCGACTTCTCGAAGATCGAAGCTGGAAAGATGTTTCTCGAGACGATCGACTTCAGCCTCCGTGAGACCGTCGGTCAGACGGTCAAGACCTTGGCCGCCGCGGCAGATCAAAAAGGGCTAGAACTTGCTTGCCACATCGATCCCGAATTGGAGGACAACCTCGCCGGCGACCCCGGGCGTCTCAGACAGATCATCGTGAACCTCGTTGGCAACGCGATCAAGTTCACTGAATCGGGCGAAGTGATCATCAGCGTGACACGCGACTCCCCAACAGAGTCACCAACTACGCTTCACTTTACCATCAGAGACACTGGGATCGGCATCTCGCCGGAAAACCAGGCAGGCATTTTCGATCAGTTTGCCCAAGCAGATTCTTCCACGACGCGCCGTTATGGCGGTACGGGCCTTGGGCTCACAATATCAAACCAGTTGGTCAGCATGATGCAAGGGCGCATGTGGCTGGAGAGCAAAGTCGGAACAGGCACGACGTTTCATTTCACAGCAAAATTTGGGATCGGAACCTCCGAAACTCCATCGCCGGCAACCAACTCGGAAGCGGTCTTGCGCATCATCAACAAATCAGCCAGACCTGTGCCGACTCTCACAATGGAAAGACAGAGAGCGCATGACCGCAAGCTTCGAATTCTTCTCGTGGAAGATGGTGCCATTAACCAGCGGGTCGCGACGGGCTTGCTCGAATCATGGGGCCATGACATCAAACTTGCCGTAAACGGGAAGGCAGCCATTGACATGTTTGCAACGGACGTCTTCGACATGGTGCTTATGGACATACAGATGCCAGAGATGGATGGGTACGAAGCGACGGCCATCATTCGAGAGCAAGAGGATGGGTCCCATACGCCGATCATCGCGATGACCGCGGCAGCCATGAGCGACGATCGGCAGCGATGCCTGGAGGCGGGAATGGACGATTACGTCGCGAAACCCATTGCGTCGGATGAACTGTACGCGATTATCGAGAAGTACGCATCGTCTGCTTTTCCATCAACCGCTCGCCGAGTATCGCAGCAAGAACGTCAAGGGAAGCACACGACCAGCGCGGATTCGAATGAAGCCCACATCGATCTTCGCAAGGCAGAAAGTCGCATCGTCGGTGGGTCCTCGGCAATGAAGGAGGTAGCAGAACTTCTGATTGAGGAGTTGCCCAAGATGCTCGAAGCAGTCGAATCTTCAGTGCAGACGGCGGATGCGAAATCACTGCGGCTCACGGCTCACACACTTAAGGGCTCGGCTGAGATATTTGGAGCAAGCGAAGTCGCAGCCATCGCTCGGGTCTTGGAGCGAATGGGCAAAGAGAGCAAGCTGGAAGGTGCCGAAGCCGAGAGCATCAAGCTTGCCGAGGAAGTATCACGTCTGTCCGCCGCACTTCGAAGTGAGTTTTGCTAGAGCCGAAGACGTCGTCTGCAATTCGGCCATTTGCCTGCCGGCAAGCCATTCGCCTGTCAGCAAGCCTTTCGCCTGTCAGCAAGAAGGTGTCTGCCTCGGTGTTGAAATGAGCTCGTTCAATAACTGGCAGTGTCCCGCTGGGCTCGACCAGACCCCATTAATCTTGTGTTCCTGATGGGTCGGTGGTCATTTCCGGAAGCGCCGGCCCGCAAGCCAATGAAAGGACCTGGACAAGAAAAGGGATCGCGCCCTAGGCGTTCGTTCCTCGTGCCCTACTACCGGAACTTCGCTTCGCTTAATCACGGCCTAGAGACCCGTTTTATGCAAAAATCGGAACCTGCCTGAAAAGCGAAATTTGGCGTGTGAGGTCCGCTGGGATACAATAATGTCACGAGTAAGTTGCTCGTCAGGCAGAGCCGGCGCATGAAGATGCCAGAGCGGCCGATCGGAAAACCAGTACGATGTAAGCGTTGGGTTTTCCCAAACGCAGGGACGTGAGTGAAGGCCCGGAGAGGTATTGAGGCATGTCGGTTTCGTTGCAACAGGGGGGATCACCCGCAGGTAATCGAATCGCTCGGTCGCTCCTCCTTTTGGGTGTGACCCTGGCTTGTGGGATACCGGCTGCGGGGCTGCTGGGTCCCAGAGTCCTACTGGCGGCGGATCTCAGCGAAACGGTGTCGATGTTCAAAACAGGCAAGTACCTAGAGTGCTCCGACGCCGCGCAGCTTGCCATCGACGACGGTCAATACAGCGAAACGTGGCGGCTGCTGAAAATCCGTGCTGACTTGATCACAGGACGCCACGAAAACGCCCTGGTCACTCTCGAAGCGGCCCTCCAGCGCTACAAGACCAGCGTCCGGCTCCGGTGGATCGGTAGCAGGGTGCTGCGGCATAACGGTCAGTCGGATCGAGCCCAAGAGCTGCTTGACGAGATTGACGTGCTCACGGACGGGAACAGCTGGCGATATAGCGACCCGGCCAGCCGGATTGCCTTGGGACGCTACTATTTATCTCGCGGCGCGGATCCCAAGAAGATCATTGATGGCGTCTACACTGCGGTCAAGAAACGCGTTCCAAGTTACACGGATGCCTACATTGCCTCCGGCCAGTTGGCGCTGGACAAGAATGACTTTCAGCTGGCGGCAGAAGAGTTTGGCATGGCGTTGAAACAGGACACGAGCGATCCCGATATCTATTTTGGGCTGGCACAGGCTTTCGCCTCCAGCGACGCGGAAAAGGCCGACGGGCATCTGCAAGCGGCGCTCGCTCGCAATCCGCATCACATCGACAGCCTGATCATGGTGGCCGACCATCACATCGACGCCGAACGTTACGAACAGGCGGGCGCGGTCTTACAAGAAATTTTGGAAGTCAACGTCCGCGAACCGCGCGCGTGGGCCCATCTGGCAGTGCTGGCACACTTGCGCGGTGACCAGGTCGGAGAAAACGTATTGCGCTCGACGGGG
>JASLPZ010000434.1:0-5285 GCA_030744725.1 Pirellulaceae bacterium | reverse complement strand
CTTCCTCCAAGCCACCCTCGAGTGATATCACCAAAGCGAAGCTCAAACCGAAGAAGTCAAACCGAAGAAAGCCGCGATCCGCATGAAAAACTGACGCTCGTGACGCCGACATGGTCTCGGCGACTTGAACATTCACGAACGAAAGGGCCCGTGATGGAAACGGTCAATTACGACGGAGTGGTGGAACGATGGAAAGTGGATCTGATTGCAACGAGGGCCCGCCGCATGGGTTTTCGTCCCGACGAAATCCCGGACATTCAGCAACAAATCATCCTCGATGTCATGGCGTTCCGCTTCGACGCCGACAAATCGAACGGCGCCAAGGAATCGACGGCGTTGCAGGCGTTGATCGACAACCATCTCAAGAACATCTGCCGTGCTTCGGCGCGATACCAGGCACACCTAGAACGGTTTGGCGGGGAGCGGCTACAAGAGTCGGACTTCGAACCTGAAGAACTCGCCGCTGACATCCGTGCTGTCTTGGAAACGCTGCCCGAACGGGAGCGGGTCGTATGCATCGGCCTGGCCAACGGCTCATCCAAGCACGAGCTCGCCCAGCATCTCGGTTGTGGTTGGCACACGGTCGATCGTCTGATCGTTCGCATTTGTGAACGCTTCGCTGAAAACGGCCTTGATGGCTACCTGTTCGGTTGATTGAAAGGGCCATCCATGGACTCAACGAATGAAACGCCGATGCTGATCACACGCGAGGAGGCAGCACGCTTGTTGACCATTTCCGAGCGGAAGCTCTGGGAGTTGACCAACGCGAGGCAAGTGCCCTGCGTCCGCATCGGTCGTGCCGTGCGCTTCGTCGCGCGCGACCTGCGGGAATGGGTGGAAGACCAGAAGGAATGGCCGGATTCGCAGTAGCTTGAGCCCTCTCGGACACAGAGGTACTGTGTCACACCCAAATGAGAATCCGTAACGTCGCAGAAGGGAAAGGTACATGGCGACAGTCTTCAAACGAGGTGGTCAGGGAAATCGTGCTGGCCAATACTACGTCTCGTATTTCGATCATACGGGCGAGCGAGTGACGAAGAGTGCCCGCACGGCGGACAAGACGGTGGCTCTACGAATCGCCGCCAAACTCGAGGCCGATGCGGCCCTTCGTCGCGACGGCGTCGTGGACGCGCAACTTGACGGGATCACCAAGCAGTCCAAACGGCCTATCGAGGATCACCTGACCGACTACGAGGCAAAACTGCGAGCGGCCGATAGAACCGATCAACACGTTGGCATGACCATTCGCTGCAGCCGTGCGATTTGTACGTTTGCCGGATTCGAAATGCCCGCCGACATCACGGCCGACGGCGTGAATCGCTACGCGTTGCATCTTCGCAAGATAGGCCGAGCAGCTCGGACGATTCAGTCGCACATCAACGCCATCAAGAGCTTTACGAAGTGGCTCGCGGAACATCTCAAGCTGCCGCGTGATCCGCTTCTGTCCGTTCGCGGCCCCAACCCGACAACGGGCCGAGTGATGGAACGCCGGATGCTACTGCCTGACGAATGGCCTTGGTTACGAGACGCAACGAAAGACGGCCCAGATCGCCACAAGCAAACGGGGCACGAGCGATTTCTGCTTTACGCCACAGCGATCCAAACGGGCTTACGAGCTAAGGAGATGCGTCAACTGTCACGTGGTCGGATGTTCCTGGATTCCGAGGCGGCCTACATTGCGTGTAAAGCAGGTACGACCAAAAACCGCAAGACCGCCAAGCAGTACGTCGAGCCACAACTGGCTGGGGAGCTACACGACTACCTCGCCGCCAGGCCCAACGGAAGCCGCGTCTTTCCCATGCCGCATGAGACCAACACCGCTCGAATCCTTCGGGATGACTTGGCCGAGGCTCGCGCGGCCTGGCTCGAGGACGCGAAAGACGACGTCGAGGAATTGACCCGTCGCGAAGCCAGCGATTTTCTGTTGCCGACCAACCACGAAGGTGAGTGCTTCGACTTCCACAGTCTTCGCCACACCTGCGGTGCCTGGCTCGCACTTGCCGGCGAGCACCCGAAGGTCGTTCAAACCATCATGCGGCACTCGCAGATCACGCTGACGATGGACACCTATGGTCATCTTTTTCCCGGCCAAGCGGCCGAAGCGGTGGGGCGTTTCGGGCATATGTTGGTGACGGAATAGCCGCGCGTCAATCGAAACGCCGCGCTTTCGCAACCTGAAGAACCGTTTCCGCTGTGTCGCGGTCCCAATCTGCACTCGCCAACATTTCATCCAGTTCTACGTGTGCACCACTGACCACCCCCCAATTTATGAATTTATGTTCCAGGCTGAGTGAGAGAATCGGGCTCGCGTCAACGGCTGAGTGATGGAAAGTCGGTGACGCGATCCGCAGCTGCTTGCCACGACATTTTGGAGTTTTCTGCGCGAGCTCTCGCGACTGACCCCCTCCCCAAAAACTGCACCGAGGCGTCTATTGCTTGTCAGCCAGAAATCCGACGTTGGATCACCAAAGCCAATTTGATCACAGCAGCGACCACTGCCATTCCAAAGAACGGCCAGGCGAACACAAGCCAGGGATAGTCCTTCGCATAGAGCAGAAACAGTGGGATAAAAACTATCGCCGCCAGAATCATACCCAGACAGCCACTGCCTACTAACAGGCCAATCCGGCTGAAGGCGATCTCTCGTGAAATCACGGTCGTGCCGCTAGCTTTGAGCTTCAGCCCCCGTCGTTTCTCCAAGTCACCCGACAGCAAGTGGAAGACATCGCGAATCTGAGGTAGCAGTTCACGGATCGTGGAAGGGCGAATCTGTTTTTTATGTCGCCAGATTGCGATATGCGAGTCACCAAGTTCGACATTCCAGCCTCCAGTAGACAGCAGTGCGACGATCAAATCCATATTGACGATCTGCTCGAGGCCAGCACACAGTTGGTCATCCGGTGTCACAGACTGCGACGCCTTGGCTCCACCGTGAGTCAGGGCCTGTGTGACGAGGTACGTTTTGTTGAACTCGTCGATCAGCCGCCGATCATCGTCAGCGACCACCGCATCCACCGGTTCAAATTCAACGCCTCGGAGATCCAACGCCATGACGGCGAATCCGAGGCCGTCTTTGCGCAGGAATTGCGCTGTCAATCCACCTGACTCAGGACGTCGCAGCAGAAACACCGTTTGGCATTCATGGCGGGTTGAGCTGCTTTGACTCGAAGCGCTCGAGCGAGTCGTGATCTTCTTGTGTAAGTCAAAGATGGAGACGTCCACACCTTCAAAGAAGCCGTCTATCAAATTTCGGCCTTCATCCCAGTTGTCCAACAGCCGCAACGAGGAGGCGGAACCAAGCTGTGTCTTCTTTAGCTTCGGTTCGAAGTTCATCCGATTGAACGCAGCCGCCGACGCCATGGCCTGCCTGCGGCGGTCACGGAGAAAGTGGGCGCCCCATGCCCCGACCGCGCCGAGCAACGCACCCGCGGCAATGCAACAGGCCATATTGTTTAGAGGAAAAGCCTGCCGCTCAAACCAGCCCTTGCCGTTGACAATTGTGGTTCCGTTCCCGAAATGCCAGATAATGGCAACAATCACTGCGCTGCCAAAGGCGTCTCGGAAATAGGTTAGCGTTTTATTCATGACCGTGTTGATCTTCTTTCAGTATGAGCCCGGCACGGTCCCCGACATTGGCCAGGAGTGGATCGAGGACATCCCACCCGTTCCCTTACTCGTTTGAAGTGATTGTAGCGATTCGCTTCATGAGATGGCATAACGATCAGCGTTGAGCATCTCCTGACAGGAAAGCCCTGATCTGGCTATGCGCTCGATGAAGCCCATAAATTGTACGGGGATTCGCTTAGCCTGTCAGCGATGAGATGGACCTAGCTCCCTTAAACGAGTCCATCGCAAGTGCGGTATTATGGCAAATGGGGGAGAGAAAAATTGAGAGACGGGGCGCGGCTGGTGCGTGGACGCCGATGGCTTGGGATGTCGTCAGCGAGCGATGGAAACCGCATCGCATCGGGACAGATGGGCGAAGAAACAACCGGCTGAGGTTACGAGGTTTCAGATTTCGGAAGTGCAAAGATGTCCCGCATTTACCGGTCGGCGAAGTTTTTTGAGCCTGCGAGACTGAGGCCAATCCACACCGATGACAAGTTCGACGCCAAGCGTCCCATCGGGTGGTGCCAAGAACGCCGCACCGCCCTCCTCTTCACAGCCGTCACCGGCAAGACCGACGTGCGTGAATTCGCGACGGATGCCATAGCATGAGTCTGCAGCGTCTGAAGACGTTCTGGAGCGGTCCATATGGCTGGCCTCAGGTTCGCCAGAGGCTCCGTTAGAGGATCTTCGCGGTGTCTACATGCAGACGGTAGAGAGTGAAACGGGATAGGAATTCGATTTTTAACCGTCAGTTGTCCAGGTGCAAACCAACGTTGTACTGATGGGGTCTGCGAGCCAAGTGGTGGACGAGGAGCGCCTTCCCTCCTGACAAAGGGCTTTAAATCATCAAGGGTCTGTGGATTCCTGCCCCATTTTTCCCTTCACGTTTCGGTCTAAATACGATAGGGGAAAACGACTATACTAGATGTCCTCAGACCTCAGCGGCAGAATAGGAAGGGTAGACGTCTATGTTACGGGTCAGCCGTCGACAATCGATGCAACAAATGTCTCTTGGCGCCGGGGCAATAATGCTAGCCCCCTTGGTTCGGCGAGTGATGGCCAACAACCTGGGCCATACGTCGACACCCCGTTTTGTTTTTGTGCTGCAGAGCAACGGTTTCGATGCCATCCAGGCTTGCCCGGAGACCATCCCATTTAAGCCTTACGCTGACCGAGAAACGTTCGAAACCCTCGACCTAACCAGGCACACGCTGCCATTAGGGATTGCCCCGCTCGAAAAGCATATACAGCGAGTCACGGTTTTACAGGGCCTGTCCGGAAAATGCACCGGGGGCGGGCATTCAACCAATAGTGGGGCCCTGGGGCAATTCCGGCTTTCGGGGGCAAATGCTTCGGGCGATCTTCGTCGCGAATCAGCCCGGACTTCTTCTTGTGAAAAAGCAACGGGGATCGCCGGAAATCGGCCAGTGCATGGCTGCTCAGGTAGTGCTTCGCCTTGTCGTGATACTCTTCGGCCGGTTCGTGATGCAGGAAGTCAATTGAGCAGGCTGTTGTCACAGAATGTCTCCATACAGTTGTTGTGCTTTGTGGAAGAAAAACCGCACGCGGGCTCGGGGAGTCTGACCTTGTCGACCTCACTCCGTAACCGTTCACGGTAAAGAATTGGTACATCGTTAGTTTAGCAAAATTGCTACTGTTCGCGGATGGACAGTAGG
>JASLPZ010000433.1:0-5352 GCA_030744725.1 Pirellulaceae bacterium | reverse complement strand
GACATAGCAATCACGTTCAGTCCCCTGATTCTACTTGTGTCAGCAGCACCGTGATCGACTGCATCGGCACGTCAGACTCCGACAAAGCCACTTGCATGGCATAATGCCACTGATCTTGAAAGTTGGGTGGCACCATGTGGTGTGTTGAAAGTTGGGTGGCACCATGTGGTTCACCATGTGGTTGTTGTGGTTGTGGTGGCACCATGTGGTGTGGTGTGATGTGGTGTGGTGCCATGTGGTGTGGTGTGGCCTTCGCTCGTGCGACAGGCCTCATCCCGGCGGCGGATCAACTCTTGCGTGAGCTAACGCTCGGTTTGGGCATGAGATTGCCAGATGAAGGGATTTTACCCGAACAAATCCATCACCGGTTTGCCCGTGGTTAGGCGGCGCGAAATTCCGCTATTGTTCTGTGGATCGTTGAGCGGAATGTCGAGGGCGTGGTAGATGGTAGCGGCCAATTCCTCGGGGCGAACGGGGTTGCTGGTGGGATACTCGGCGTGTTTGTTGGATTTGCCATACACTTGGCCACCGGCGATGCCCGCGCCGGCCATAATGGCGGAGAAACATTTGGACCAGTGTTGGCGTCCGGGGGGTTGCTGGGTGAGTACTTTTGGCGTGCGTCCAAACTCTCCTGTGACAACAACGAGCGTGTTGTCCAGCATGCCGCGTTCTTTGAGGTCGGACAGCAGCCCGGCAAGCGCCTGGTCCAAGCGGGGCAGGCAAAATCCCATGCCGTAGGAGCCATCACCGAAGGCGTTGCCCATGCCCATATTTCCGCCATGCATGTCCCAGCTGCTGCTGGGTGGGCCTGCGGTATCGTGCGGTGCCTGGCCGGTCCAGCCGTTGACGGTGACGAACCGAACGCCCGCCTCGACCATGCGCCTGGCAAGAAGCAGGTTTTGTCCAAGCGGATGGCGGCCGTAACGGTCGCGCAGCTTCACCGGCTCGCGGTCCAGCTTAAACGCATCCCGGCCCTCGGGGCGAGTCATGGCTTCGTAGCCCTTCTCACGCAAGTCCGCCCAGTCCGCGCCGACGGCGTCCTTGGCCAGCGCGTTGCTCTCAATACTGCGGAGCAACTCACGGCGACCGGCAAGGCGATCTTGGTCGCCGAGGTCATAGATTTTCGGTGGCTCAAAATTGACCATCGCCGGGTGATTTTTCGCCGAGCCGACGAACACTGGCGCGTAGGCTGAGCCCAGGTAGCCACCAATGCCAATGTTCGGCGCGCAAAAGACCGGTGGTCCGACGCACTTGATGAGCCACGCGTTGGAGACGATGTTCCGCTTACTTGGCAGGTGCTTGGCGACGAACGAGCCGAGGTAAGGCTGGTCATCCGGCACGCCCTGCGCCACTCGCTTCGCTGATTGGCCGCTGAGCAGGTTGTGCATCGCATCGAAGTGATTGCTGATGCCACCCGGATGTGTCATCGAGTTGATGAGCGTGAACTGGTCGGTTAACTTCGCCAACTGCGTGTGCATCTCATTGATGCGCATGCCTGGCACCTTGGTAGAGATGGTTTGGTATGGTCCTCGGATCGTATCGGGCGCGTTGGGTTTCATATCCCAAGTATCGACATGACTCGGCCCGCCGCAGAGCAACACAAAGATGCACGACTTCTCGGCAGCAACGGCATTTCCGCTCGCGTCCAGCTTGTCGCTACCCATCACCATTCCCGGCATGCCCAGTGAAAGCGCGCCCATGCCTCCCACGATTAGGGCCTGCCGTCGGTTCAGTTCAAAAGTGTTCATGGAAACACCTGGCTCCGTTCGATTTACGCAGCATGTCGGCGCGATGCGCAAAATGTCCAACTTCGTGCCGAGATTAGTTCATCTGGAACACTGTGATCGCCACTCAAGGTAGCCAAGCCGAGAGCTGGTGTCGAGTCAATTCTACGCACGTCGCCTCGAAAGTCCCGTCAGCAGCGCCCCTGTTTGAGTCTTTCAACAACGCACCAGAAAGAAGCAAGATCCGGTTCTCACTATGCAATTCCTTGAATTAGCTCGAACGCATCGACAGGTCAGATGCCGTGGGAAACCATCAGTGGTTACGAACGACAGAAGCGGAGTCCGCCGTTGGCTTTGACTTCAGGCCGACTGTGTTCACGGCGATCACGCGGTAGGTGTGCTTCCTGCCGGGCTCGGCCTTTGTGTCGGTGAAGTGCATGGGCACGAGCGGCTGCGTGGGCGTGTCGCTGTATTGCAGGTTCTGGAAGATGGGGCGGCCAAAGCGGTTTTTGCCCTGGTCCGGCACGTTGGCCAGAAACTCGCCGTCTCGTTGGATGATGAAACGGGCCAGTCCGCTTTCCAGATCGGCTTCGGCCTCCCAGCTCAGTTCGTTGCCTTTTACTCGCAGGGTCGTCGGCGCGGGTGGCGGTGTGGTGTCGGTCACGGCCGTGTCTTTGACGTACTGCATCCAGCTTCGCGCGACGGCCTCGTTCGGCAGCCACGCAGCCTTCAGAGGATCACCGTCAAACTTCGCGGCGCAGACGGCCTCGAAGCCGGTTGGACTGGTCAGCCACGCACCGTCAGTTGGCATGGCCTTGAGTGGTTTGCCGCTGACTCTTGGAAGACGAATACTCAAGCAGGTATCGAGCCACGGGATGGCGAAGTAGCGTTGGTTGCCACACTCGTGCGCGGACAACGGGTCGACGGCCACGCCGATGAGGCCGCCTTTTTCACGGACCCCGTGAAAGAAGACCTCATTCGCGGGCCACACGCGAGCGAACCGACCGTCTGTGACCGTCACGCCTTCTTTCGTGCCCGGGTTACACATCACCGGCACCTTGAGCGCGGCATCGGGCAACGCGTGAACCTTGATCGTGGGACGTTCCGGGTTTGCCTTCAGAAGCGGGACGCCCGAGCGGAGCCAGGCAGCGGCGACACGTTCCGGATGCAGCAGCACCATTCCGCCCGCCCAATGCCCGCCGCCACTGTGTCCCCACAACGCCCACGGAGCTTTGGTCAGCTCGGGGTGCCCTGACTTCTCACCGAGATCAACCAGACACTCTTGAAACGCGGCGGCGGAACCATTTCGCGGATCGCACCACATCTGGCAGTCGGCCCCTTCCGGTTGCTCGTACGACGGAGCCAGTAGGGCACAGTCGTGCTTTTTCGCGAGCGCCTGCCAGTGCAGATCGTAAGCTCCCGTCAGACCAGACCTGCACGATCCCTCGCCGCAACCGTGCTGGTGCACAACTACGCCGCGCAGCGTTGTCACGTTCTTTGGAATCCAAATGGTGTAGTTGACCGGAAAGATTAACTCGCCCGCCTGCGTCGAAGCCTCGTAACGCACGCGATAATAAGGCGGGTTCGCATCCGGAAAAACGTCGTACGGCGGCTTCTGAGCCAGCGCGATTGTGGGCAGCGTGATAAGGAGAACCACGACGCGACACACCGCGGTATTCGTTTGTGGAATCATCAACTTGGTCCTGAAAAGTGAGAGCATGGGATTCGCAAGCGGTCACTACTTCTCCACGACCATCCAGCGCGAATAGGCTTCTCCATCGAAGGCAGTGACGTGCATTTGCTCATTTGGCGAGGCGATGATTTGCCGTGACCACTTACATTTCTCTGATGTGTTGGACATTGTGTCCCGAAGTAACGGTAGTGTCCATAACGGTAGTGTCCAACGCCTTGGCAACGTCCGCTCGCAGTTTGGCCCCCTTTCGTCGTGCCGACGGCTACGAGCTCTCGTTGGATCACCTGTGAAGTCTTCACTTCTATTTCCGTCGGCGTGCAGCCCCGTCTCTGGGCAGCTAGAATGTCCCTTTTCGGCTCAAGAAGTAAAGGGAGTTTTCAGGCATGTTTCGCTACATCGACTTGAGCAAGCGGACGGGCGCCATCAGACGCGCCGCGGTACTTCTGGGAATCCTCGTCGTGATGCTTCTGGCGTTGAGCGCCGCTGCGGCGAACTCGAAAACCAAGTCGCATCCCCCTCAGCGACCGTTGCCGAAGGCCCGGGATGGCGTCCTGACGCGTGGACCGGCGTATTGTGTCGATCCGACTCGCGGCGATGATACGAATGACGGCTCCATTGGGAAGCCATGGAAGACGATGCAGCATGGTGTCCGGCACCTCAAGCCTGGTGACACGCTTTATCTGCGCGAGGGCGTCTATCACGAAACGGTCTACCTGACCCGGTCGGGCCTGGCGGAATCGCCGATCACTATCGCATCGTATCCGGGCGAACTGCCCATTCTAGAAGGAGGATTACGTGAGTTCGTCGAATCGCCGGCTGCCAGTTGGGAGCCTGTGAAAAATGGACCTTCGGACGAGTACGTTTCAATGAAGACGTACCCGGACGCGAATGACCATCAAACGCCGCACCAATTCCTGCCCGGGGCATGGGAGCCGATGTGGGGGCGGGAAAACCAGCGGCCCCTGGCGCTCGGTCACTTTGCTCATTCGATGGTCCCTTTGCACGGGTACCGCACCATGGAGGATCTGCGGTCAACCAACGAACTCCAGCCCAAGAGCAAAAACGCGGGAGCCGTCTACTGTGGACCGGGGTTATGGTTCAACCGGGAGACGAGTCGCGTCCACATCCGGCTGGCTCCTCACAAGTTGCCGGGTTTGGGCGACCGGGCCTATCGAGGCGAAACCGACCCGCGCAAGCTGCCTCTGGTCGTAGCAGTTGGCTTCGGTCGAGACGTCCTTCGGATCAACGGGATCAAGCATGTCCACGTCGCGGGACTTGTGTTGCGCGGGGCAACTGGAAGTCCGCTGATTCATGTCTACGGATCGGAGGACATCCACCTCGATCACCTTACGGTCTACGGCGGTTTCCCGGCTCTGTTAGTCAACGCCTCACAAAAGGTCCGTGTCACGCACTCGGCCTTTCGCGGTCTGGCCGCGCCATGGTCGGGACGATCCCACATGAAGTACCGTGGAACGGCGAGCTATCAGATCGTGCTCCAAAACAGCCAGCCGGTCAACGAAGACATCGAGTTCGCCTACTGCGAGTTCACAGACGACCACGACTTCGCGTTCTTGCGTTACGCGAAGAATCTGAGGTTCCACCACAATTTCGTGGACAATTTCAATGACGACGGCTTGGAGTGTGGCGCAAAACTCCGCTGGCATACGATCTTCATCCATCACAACCGTATCGGTGCGTGCCTGGGAGTTCTTCAGCAGCACGAAATCGACCAAGACGAGTCGCCGGTCACGCATGACGTCGGCTCAGGCGTCTACATCTATCGCAACATCTTCGATCAGCGGACAGGGGTCTACTACGGCCTTCCGAGTGAGCCCGACCCCAGCGGAGCTTATCTACGTCACGAAGGCGCAGTCCTCAGCGACCACGGCAGTCCGATTTATCCCATAATGCGAGTGTACCACAACACGTTCCTCC
>JASLPZ010000432.1:0-5416 GCA_030744725.1 Pirellulaceae bacterium | reverse complement strand
TGCGGATCTGGGAAGAGATCTGTCGTGGGCCGGATGGTTACACAGGCAGCGTGATCACGGTGCGCAGGTACGTCAAAAACAGCTCTGCCTTGGAAGTGCTCAGCACCTTGATCGACGAAGAAGCGACGTTTCGTAGCGAGCGAGCGTTGCAACGGCGTATCCGCTTGGCGCGGCTTCCCAAACCGAAGACGCTGACCGAATACGACTTCCTCTTCCCCAAGCGGATTGCGAAACAAAAAGTCCTGCGGTTGTTCGACTGTCAGTTCATCGACTCGTATCGCTGCGGGGTGTTCATCGGGCCGACGGGAACGGGAAAAACGCACCTCCTGACGGCGTTGGGTTACGCAGCTTGTGAAAAGGGTATCGGAGACCCCCCCGCATCAATTGCTCGAAGCAGGTGCGATTCATCGAGCCCACGGTGGTGTTCTGTTTATTGACGAAGTATCAACGTTGAGTCTGGAATCACAGCAGTCACTGCTGACCGCCATCCAGGAAAAACAGATGCCGATTCTCGGTCGTAGCCCTGGCTCGAGCGGCACGATGGTCTGCTCGGAAGCCGTCCCCTGCGAGTTCCTGCTGATCGTCGCGGGAAACTTAGACGACATTGAAAAAATGCATCCGGCGCTCCGTTCACGCCTGCGTGGTTATGGTTATGAGATTCTGACTAACGATACAATCCCGGCCTCGGCGACAAATACCTCGCAGATGGTACAGTTCATCGCTCAGGAAGTGCAGCGCGATGGTCGTATCCCGCACGTTCGGACAGACGGCATCGAGGCGATTCTCGACGAGGCAAAACGCCGTTCTGGGTCGGACGGGACTTACACCGCGCGTTTTCGCGAACTGGGTGGTCTCATCCGGATTGCTGGAGATCTGGCCAGACAGGACGACGCTGCTTTCATTGAGGCGCTGCATGTTGAGCGTGCTCGTGAGTTCGCTCGATCGCTGGAGGAGCAATTGGCTGATGCGCCCGTCAGTCTGCAGATTCAGGAGCGTGCATCATAACCCGTCGTTCCGAACCTGATTCCATCACGTTGATTGGGGGGCGTAATGGACTTCAATAAGCCTGAGAAGGACTCTGACTCAAAAAAAAACTTCGTAGCGGTTTCACAACGGGAGCTTGTTCCGCCGCCGCCGCCAAAGCTGCAACGAGGGTTATCGTGACAGGCCAGGGTCTTCAGACAATCGAATCGACACTACCGAATCGACAGAAGGTTGATTTCAAGCTGCAACGTTGTGAGCGGCTCGGCGACCGGAGTGCTCTGTGCAGTGTCATCAAGGACGCGGGCGACGATCCCGACTGCACCCACGGCGCAGAACTGGTGGCAACCGTCGAACTCTCTCGCGATGGCGAGGGGGTCGAGATTCAAGGCGGCGAGGGCGTGGCGATCGTGACGCGTCCAGGCTTGGGGCTCGACGTCAACACATCGGCTATCAATCCCGTTCCGCGAAAGAACATCACGCAGATGGTTCAAGAGGAACTCTCTGGCAGCGGCTTTCAAAGTGCCAAAGTGGTCATCCATGTGCCCGGTGGCGAGGAGATGGCCAAGAAAACAATCAATGCACGCCTCGGACTTGTCGGTGGAATTTCGATTCTGGGGACAACCGGCATTGTTACTCCATATTCCACGGCCGCTTATCGTGCCAGCATTGTACAGCAGATTGCTCTGGCGAAAGCCAGTGGCATTGAGGCGATTGTGTTGACGACCGGGGGACGATCCGAGGCGTATGCGATGCAGCTTTATCCTGACTTGGATGAGGCCGCGTTTGTGCAGGCAGGCGACTTCATCGGTGCATCACTGGCTGCAGCGCGAAAACAGAACATGAAAACCGCGATCATCGTCGGAATGATTGGTAAGCTTTCGAAAATGGCTGACGGTCGAATCCAGACGCATCAGGCCGGTTCGAGTGTCAACATGGAGATGCTCGCCGAACTTGCTGGAGAGTTGGGAGCTGCGGATCAATTACAGGACGACATTCGTGCGGCCAACACGGCCAGGCATGTCCTCGAGATCTGCGCCGCAAATCAGATGGACGGTATCTGCGAACTCATCTGCCGTCGAGTCGTGGATGTGATGAGTAGGTATGTTCAGGGTGAACTCGACGTCATCTGCCATCTAATGGATTTTGAAGGCAACCAACTAGGACAATTTCCCCAGGTCACGACATGAGCATTTCTCGACAAACCGAGATGTGTCCATGAATGACCAATAACACATAGAGACCGGCTCAATGAGTAAACGCGATCAAGAGACTGCGGAAACGACACCATCACATGACATGCGACAAATGACCGAAATGGGGCGCCGCATCGAGAATGGCAGTTTCGGAGTCATCGATGCGGAAATCGGGCCGCACGACTTCAATGACTGGGAATACGAAGTAGTGCGGCGAGTGATCCACGCGACCGCCGACTTTGAGTACAAACATCTGATTCGCCTCAGCCCTGACGCGATCGATCAAGGAATCGCGGCGCTGAGAACGGGGTGCAACATATTCGTTGATGTCAAGATGATCTCCGCGGGGCTGAATGCCGATCGGTTGGCGGCGTACGGTTGCCAGCAGTTCTGCTACATCTCGGACGACGAGGTGATTGCCACGGCTAAGGAAGAAGATTCGACACGAGCCATCGAGTCGATTCGCAAGGCGCATCGACTGGGAAAACTCGAAGGAGCTGTCGTCGCGGTGGGAAATGCTCCGACGGCGTTGCTGGAAGTCGCTCGACTCTATCGCGAAAAAGGCGTTCGTCCTGCTCTGGTTATTGGCGTGCCCGTGGGATTCATTTCAGCATCTGAGTCCAAGGAGGAGATTCTGCAGACCGATTTGCCGTATATCGTGTCACGTGGTCGCAAGGGTGGAACAACCATCGCTGTTTCCATCATTCACGCGCTGCTGCTGCTGTCGACGAAGGGAAATTCATGACCCGTCGAAATGTCACGGTCATTGGCATCGGCGATGATGGCTGCGTCGGCTTGAGCAGCCGGGCCGCGGGCGCCGTCGCGCGTTGTCAGGTGCTGGCCGGTGGAGAAAGACAACTGGATTTCTTTCCGCAGTTTGAGGGGCAGCGAGTTGTCTTCAAAAATGGCTTGATGGCAGCCGTCGGCAAACTGATTGATCTCGCAGATGAGAATACAATCTGCGTGCTGGCGTCGGGTGACCCGATGTTCTTCGGAGTAGGATCTGTGTTAACGAAGAAGTTTGGTACGGACCGCATTGAGATCATTCCCCAACCCAGTTCTATCCAGCAAGCATTCGCACGCGTTGGTCGAAGTTGGAATGACGCGGCGATTATTTCGCTGCATGGCAAGCCGCTGGAAGGGCTCACCACTCGCCTCAAGAGGACCCCCAAGGCGGCCGTGCTGACCGATGACAAGAACACGCCGTCCGTGCTGGCTCGGCACATGATCGAGTACGGTGAAACTGACTGGCGGGCATGGGTTTGCGAACAGCTGTGTGGTCCCAACGAGAGAATCACTGCGTTCGCCACGTTGGACGATCTTTCGGCAGCCGATGGCATCGGCGACCTGAATGTTCTCGTTCTCGAACGGACCGATCCGAATTGGAACGCCGCGCCCGTTGTACTGAATCTACATGAAGATGAATTTGCCAAGCGAATGCCGCGCCGAGGTTTGATCACCAAGAAGGAAGTGCGACTCCTGTCGATTGGGGAACTGTTCATTCGTCCGGCAGACGTGATCTGGGACATTGGAGCAGCCAGCGGATCGATCGCGATCGAAGCAGCGGCGATTGCAAGCGAGGGACGGGCTTACGCGATTGAAATGGAGCCCGAGAGTTTGGCGTTCTGCCGTGAGAATCTTCGCACACATGGTGTGGATAATGTTCGTGTTGTCGAAGGACAGGCACCGCAGATCCTGGAGGAGATTTCCGACGATCCCAATGCCGTATTTGTGGGCGGGAGCAAGGGAAAGCTCGATCAGATCATCGAGGTCGTTTGGAAGCGACTGAAGCCGGGCGGCAGACTGGTTGTGAACGCCATTACCCTCGAAAACGTTGCTCAGGCCTATCAGACGTTCAAGGGCCTCCAGATCCAACCGGCCGTGATGCAAATCAATATTGCTCGCGGGGCGCCGATTGCGGCTTACACTCGCTACGACGCATTGACGCCGGTACACATATTCTCTGCGGTCAAGGACTCAGATTCACCTCAAAGGCAGAAATAGGAAGCATGCAGGAGTTTGGAAAACTATACGGAGTCGGAGTGGGGCCGGGTGCACCGGACCTGATGACGCTGCGCGCCGTCAATGTGCTTCGGTCGGTCGAGGTGATCGCGATTCCTCGATCTAATCGATTCACGAAATCCGTCGCCTGGCGGATCGCGGAACCCAATGTCTCCAAACGGGACGATCAGGAACTGCTCATGCTGGACTTCCCCATGACCAAGGATCCGGCGATTACGGAACCTGCGTGGGATGTGGCGTTCACGGAAATCGGCAGACGGCTCGAGTCGCAGCAATCCGTAGCATTCATTTGTGAAGGTGACCCGCTTTTTTACAGCACATTTTCTTACCTCAAAAATCAGGCTCAGTCACGCTGGTCGGGCGTCGAGATCGAGGTCGTGCCGGCCGTGTCCAGCTTCACTGCCGTGCCATCTGTGATTCAGATGACGATTGCCGACGGACAGGAGCGGGTTGCCGTTGTCCCGGCCAGCTACGGGCTGGAAGAACTTCCAAGCATTTTGGAGCTGTTCGACACCGTGCTGCTGATGAAAGTCAGTCGCGTCATGCCCGAACTGGTTCGTGTATTGGACGACTGTGGCCTGCTCGATAACTCCGTGTATGTCTCCAAGGCAACGATGGAACATCAGAAAGTCGTCACCGACCTAGCATCGATTCAAAACGAGAAATGCGACTACTTCAGCATGGTGATGGTTAAGAAATTCGATCGAAGTGGTGTGCTGGAAGGAGCGGTCGACCGTGGGTGAGTCACGCAAATCCTTCGCGATCTATGTCATCACCAAACATGGTTTGGTGATCGCTGCCCGCTTGCGACAGGCGATTCCTGACGCGGCCCTCTTCGTTTCAACGTGTCTTGCCGATCAGGCTCCCGAAGATGCGATCTCCATGTCGTTGCCGATGGGACCGACGTTGGAGTCTGCATGGACCGAGTACAATTGCCACATTCATATCATCAGTGTGGGGGCAGTCGTGCGGATGATCAAAGACCTGCTCGTTGACAAGAAAGTCGATCCTGCGGTGATCTGCATTGATGATGCGGCACGGTTCGCCATCTGCGTCTTGTCCGGACACGGAGGACGCGGCAATGAGTTTACCGAACGAGTCGCTCGCGCTGTCGGAGCGACGCCGGTCGTCACCACCGCTTCAGCCCCTCCCGGAACAGGGATTGCTCCTCACAACTGGCCGTTCAGTTTAGGAAAGTGACACGAATTGCAGGCAAT
>JASLPZ010000431.1:323-5431 GCA_030744725.1 Pirellulaceae bacterium | reverse complement strand
CGGCCTGATCGCGTTAAAAAACGGCCTGACTGGAAATCAAGGACTGGTGAGCGCCTTGCCCCAATTTGCCGGTCTCGATCTGTTGGACTGGGGTGACCTGGTGGTCGGTGGGCACGATATTCGCGAGACGACGCTGTACGACGAGGCGATGAAGTTGGCCAATGTCAGTCGAGCGATCGACGGAAACCTGGTCGAACGGATCAAGGCTGAGCTGGACGAAATCGACACGCGGCTGCGCCCCGGGGTCTTATTCAACGTCGGAGCCACGATCGAGGCGTTCGCCACGGACCAGTTGCGCGGCCAAGCCGAGTCACCTCGGGCATCGATCTCGCGGGTCCAAAAGGACCTGCAGGAATTCACGCAGGAAAATGATCTCGATCAAGTGATTGTGGTTAACGTCGCTTCGACGGAGCCACCCATCGATCCTGAATCGCTGCCAGCGACCTGGGACGAACTTAACAGCACACTGGAAGATCCGGCATCCTGCCCACTGGCCGCCAGTTCGCTCTACGCCATCGCGACGCTGGCATTGGGAATCCCCTTCGTCAATTTTACGCCATCGCTCGGTTCGGCTCCCGAGGCAATTTGCGAATTGGCACTAGCGGCCGACACATGTCACATGGGGCACGACGGCAAGACCGGCGAGACATTGCTTAAGAGCTCTTTGGCTCCGATGTTTGCCAATCGCAACCTGGAAGTCATGAGCTGGGTGGGCCACAACATCTTTGGCAACATGGACGGTAAAGTGCTGGATGACCCTGCGAACAAGAAAACGAAAGTCACCAGCAAGGACCGATTGCTGGGACAGATTTTCGGGTATTCGCCACAAACTTTGGTCAGCATCGAGTACATCGAAAGTCTGGGAGATTGGAAGACCGCCTGGGATCATATCCACTTCCGCGGGTTTCTGGGCACGCCAATGATGATGCAGTTTACCTGGCAAGGTTGTGACTCGTTGTTGGCGGCGCCGCTGGTGCTGGACCTGATTCGATTTACCGAACGTGCGCATCGGCGTGGCGACCGTGGCTTGCTGACGTTCCTGGCAAGCTTCTTCAAGAGTCCGCTGGGCATCGACGAAAACAGTTTTGTTCGCCAGTTTCAGTTGCTCGAGGACTGGGCGGAGACGGTGTAAAACTCGCGGCTGATCAATAACGAAATGGCGTTGTCAACCTAAGGCTGCTGCTTTTCAGTTTCCAAATCCAGCCGCTTCAATGTCAAATTCCGCACGGCTGCTTTCGTATACCAGGCTGCGAAGCCGAGCGGCCGGACAGGTTCTTGTTCCCACCAGATAGAAAGTTTGCGGCCTTTGAGCGTAACGTCGACGATTTGCTCGTCGTCAACCCAGGCTGCGACGGTTTCTCGAGTGACCCGCAAACGAAGTCGGTACCAGCGGTCCTGTTCGAATTCTCGATAGTCCGTCGTGTCATTTTCAACCGCGGACATGCCATCCAGGTTCGAAATGCCGGTAACGCCGCCGCCCCACCCACCAACGATCAAGGACAGGTAGTTCTCGTTGACTGGAAAAGTGAGGCCACAGAAAAAATCAGAGCCTTGAATCCGCTTAGCTTCCCAGTTCAGTTCATAGTCGATCCGTGGTGGTTTACCGGAGATCGCAATTCCCGTGGCGGGGCTGCCTTGGTCCAGGATCACAGCCCCGTCTTTCACCGTCACTTTTCCGTGACGTTCGAAATCATACTTGTTCAGCACACGCCATCCGGCGAGGCTGTGACCGTCAAATAGCGATCTCACGGTAGGATCCTGGTCGATGCGTTGAAGTTCCAGCCAGTAGCTGAGCGCATTGCCAGAACGGCTGCCGGGCAGAGAGATCGCCGTGACCGAACCGTTCATCGTTTCCTCGCGCAATTTCAGGCGAAGATGCAGATGGTAGGGCCGACGATTTGCATCGTCTGTGCCGACATCACCGGCAAACTGCCCGGTCAAGACATCGCTGTTGAGTCTCGATTGGCTTAAGAGCGTCTTTAACTGACCGCCCATTTTTATCTGCACATCCCCATCCGGTTTGGCCCACATTTCGATCTGCTGCTGCCCCGAATAAGTCGAAACACGGCCCTTCCAGTATCCGACCAACCCGGGCGGACAATGCGGTTTCGACGGCTGCGGATTGGGTTCGTGACGACCCGAGGCTAGATGGCGTTGCTTATCGTACTGCGGCAGCATCGCGCCGAGGATTTCACGCGTCATCTCCAACGGTAGCGATGTGCTCGCATTGCAGAGCGCCACGACGACCAAGTTCTCGCCGGGCACCAACGTCAATCTCGTGCGCACACCACCCATTCCCCCGGTATGGCTGACCGTTTTGTAGCCATGCTCATCTTCGTCGATAAACCACCCGACGCCGTACTGCCGGCCATCGGCGAGCTTGACGGTTGGTTCTTGCATTTCATCGATCTGATGTCTGTCCAGGATCTCCTGTTGCCCCGGCCCACGTTGATGGAGATGAAACATGCCGAACCGGACCAGGTCATGAGCGCTGCTGAACACGGCCGATGCACCCGGATGGTCGAATGTATAGAAAGGGAGCGGCGTTTGGTTTGGACCGTAGCGGACGGCCGCCACGTGTTGCAACTCGGCAGGAACATCGACCGATGTGTGCGTCAGACCCAAGGGAAGAAAAACGTCACGCCACATGAACTCCGCGTAGCTCGTTCCCGACTTACTTCGGATCAGATCGTCCAACACGCCGTAGCCGAAGTTGGCATATTGAAAGCGTTCGCCGGGTGCGGACATCAGCACCCCGTACCGTCGTAGCGACTCGTCAAACTCGGGCCGTTCGAAGGATTCGTCTTCATAGAAGAACTGATAGTGGAGCGGTAGACCGGACGAGTGATTGGCAAGACGGCGGATCGTCGCCTCGGAAACTTTGCCCACGCGTGCCGTTAGTCCCGTGTTACCCAAGTGCTGGTTGACGGGATCGTCCAGCTGCAACTCACCGCGTTGCACCAGTAGCATGAGCCCAGTGGCCGTAATCGGCTTGGAAATCGAGGCCAGCGAGTACATCGTATGTTCGCTGGCTAGCACCCGGTTTTCTCGATCCGCCCAACCGAAACCTTGCTCCCATAAGATCTTGCCGTCCCTGGCGACAGCGACGGCCAGCGACGGAACCTGTTGATCGACCAAGGCCTGCTGGATTTTCTCGCGAAGTGGGGCGAACTTGTCCGCCTCGGTTTCGTCGGCCTTGACAACCGCAAAATTTGCCGTTGCCGCGATCAAAAAAGCAAGACAGCCGAGTGACAACCGCAAAGTGGGCATGGGAATCTCCAGAAAATCGAGGGATGACGGCTGCTATGATGGTTCATCTGACCTAGACATGCAAACGCCAGCCGCCACGTTTCTCTTGCCGCATGATGCCGGCGTAAGGTATTCTTCAGAACTGCATACCATTCCATTCGAGGTAGCCGCTATGTGGAAGTTTCCACCACCCATCACACTCGGCTCGCGTTTTTGGCTGGACCAGCCGCGCCAACTTCTAATGACCGGGGTGGCCCTCCTGCTGGTGATGATGGCACCGCCCGCCTGGGTGCGGTCTGACGAGCCCGATCTGGAGGGGCACAGGGCACTGGCCGCGAAAGTCGACCAGTTAATTGCCGATTTGGGCGCCGACCAGTTTGCTCGCCGTGAAAACGCGCAAGCCGCTTTGAAGCAGTTAGGGTTGGTAGCCTTCGACGCGCTCATCAAGGCGCAGCGGCATCCGGATATCGAAATCGCGCTGCGAGCGCGCTATCTGGTGCGGAGTCTGCCAATCCGGTGGGCCCGCGATACGGACCCTCGCCGCGTGAAGGGACTGCTGGCGACCTACTCGGAAGCAAATCGAGCGGACCGCTTAAACCGTATGCAGCAATTGGCGGCCATGCCGGATTCAAGCGGCATCGAGGCCTTGTGTCGCCTGGTCCGCTTCGAAACGGATCATCTTCTGTCCAAGGAAGCCGCTCTGTTGGCAATCAGTCACGTGGCGTCAGAGGATGCGACAGCACGCAAGGAATTGGCGAATCGGATTCGCGCAACCATCGAACTGAGCAACCGGACAGGCGCGGGCTGGATGTTGACCTACGCCCGGACCTTGGAAGCTGGCGAGGACACCGTTGATCAATGGCAACAGATTGTGGATACCGAGTTTGAGAACCTGGCGCGTTTCCCCGAGAACACAGATCGGGACATCGTGCGCGACTTATTGCGATGGCAGGCCGAGTTATTGCGGCAGCTGGGACGCCAAGAAGCTGCGATGGACGCGATTCGCCGAACACTTGATCTGATGGAAGGAGATCGCGGGGAGATCTTCGACATCGTCGATTGGTCGCTCCAGCGCAAGGCATGGACCGTAATCGACGAAATCGCCACGCGGTTCCCCATTGAATTCAACAAGGAAGCGAGGCTGGTCTATCGCCTGGCCGAAGCCCAGCGGAAACGTGGCGAAGAACCACTTGCACTGGAAACAGCGGCACGCGCATTGGCCATGCATCCCAATCTCTTGGAACGCCATGTCGAGACAGCGTACAACCTGATGGGCCGTCAGATGTACGATTGGTCGGAAGACGAGTATCGGCTGGTCATCGATGCCCAAGAGACTGAAAACCGTATCACCCTCGATGCCCGTGACCTGCTGGCCGATATGCTGTTCGACTTGGGCCAGCTTAAGGAGGCGGCGGACGTCGCCCAAGCCGCGGTTGACGCGATTGATAAGGACCCCAGGCTGGTGCAGCAGTCGTCCAGAGCCGTCGCCATGGTGAAGGGCAAGGCTGCGTTTTACCACGCCGTGCACTTCGGCAGCATCGGCGATCATGCCAAGCAGATTGAATTCCTGGAGAAAGCGATCGCGCTGGAGCCGATGCAGCCAGATTATCTGATCGCGATGTATCGTGCCGAAAAAGCGGATAAGCCGTGGCGAGAAGCGACTCTGAAACGCATTCAGAATTCGGCCGATCGATTGCGAGATGAGATTCGTCTTGCCGAACAGACAGTGCGCAACCCACGTCCCGAGAATCGCAATGACATCGCAGCGGCACTGGCTCAGGCGAACAACGAATTCGCCTGGTTGATCAGCAATACGGTCGGAGACTATCGGGAAGCGTTGCAATGCAGCCTGAAATCTC
>JASLPZ010000431.1:0-313 GCA_030744725.1 Pirellulaceae bacterium | reverse complement strand
TTCTCGACACACTTGGACGGTGCTACTACGCCGTGGGAGATCTTAAGAATGCCGTCAAGACACAAGAATTGGCGGTAAAACAGTCACCCTACTATCAACAGATTCACCGTCAACTAAGATTCTTTAAAGAAGAACTCGCTAAACAGAAGGCTGGCCAAGAATCGCGCCCGCCGGACGAATCCGCAGATGAACCAAACAGTTAACCCGTTGGTTTGCCTGCGATTTCAGCATCTGTTCGCAACGCGTCTCGGCTGGAATTCCGAGGGCTGGCAATCCGAGGGCTGGCAATCGTGGAGTTGAAACGATCCCTGTC
>JASLPZ010000430.1:0-5434 GCA_030744725.1 Pirellulaceae bacterium | reverse complement strand
TCACCGATTCCCAGAATCCGCTGACTGCTCGCGTAGCGATCAACCATATTTGGATGCGCCACTTCCATGTACCGCTGGTCGAAAGCGTTTTCGATTTTGGGCGGAATGGCAAGTCTCCCACGCATCCGAAGTTACTGGACTGGTTGGCCGTCGAGTTGCTGGAAAACGATTGGAGCATGAAACATATCCATCGTCTGATCGTGACCAGCCGCGCTTATCGGATGCGTTCGTCGGATCTTGGGCTAAGCAAGAATCTCGCCAAAGACAAAGACAATCGACTGCTTTGGCGAATGAATCAGGGGCGAATGGAATCCGAAGTTGTTCGCGACAGTGCCCTCTTCATTGCCGGCGACCTGGATCCGACGGTGGGAGGACCTGTCCTGCCGAATACACAGGCCATGAGCACGGATCGCCGCAGCCTCTACTACGAGGTCTATCCAGAAGACGGTGGCACCGATGCGCTTTCTGATATCTTTGATGCTCCCGATCCCACCGAGTGTTTCCGACGAACCAATACGATTTTGCCTCAACAGGCGTTGGCGCTGAGCAACAGCACGATCATTCACCGCTGCAGTGGTCAGGCCGCCAGACGGATTTCGCAGCGCGTTGGCAACGGTGATGAGACATTTATTGCCGGCTCGTTCATCGCGGTGCTATCACGCCTGCCCGTCCGACGCGAAGTTGCCGCCGCGGAACGGTTCCTGGTAAAACAGAGAGAGATCATTGATGACGAACAGATGGTTCGTGAAAGTTTGATCCGCGTCTTGTTCAATCACAACGATTTCGTCACCATTCGATAGCAGGCAACCAGAAAAATGCATCGCCGTGACTTTCTCGCCGACTTTGGAATGGGATTCACTGGATTGGCCATGGGTGCCATGTTGGCCAACGATGGAGTCGTGCGTGCCGATTCCATCCCCAATGGCGAGCCGCATTTCCCACCCCGTACGAAATCAATCATTTGGGTCTTTCTGTCAGGTGGTTATAGCCACGTGGAAACGTTCGATCCGAAGCCGGCGCTGAATCAATATGCGGGAAAGACGTTGGCGGAGACGCCATTTCCCAACCCCGTCGATTCGCCTTTGCACCGCAAGCGATTTCGAAGTGTGCCGGCCGAGGAGATCAATGTCCGAGATGTGTATCCGAAGATTTACCCGATGCAAGTCGGCTACTCAAGACGTGGCGAAAGCGGCATTGAAATCACGGATTGGTGGCCGCATCTGTCCGAGTGTGTCGATTGGATCAGTTTCGTCCGCAACATGTGGACCACAGACAACGACCATGCGGCTGAGAATCAGATTCACACGGGTCGGCACCGACTGGACGAAACGCAGCCGAGCATTGGCGCGTGGGCACACTATGGACTGGGCTCGATCAATGAGAATCTGCCCCGCTTCGTCGTGCTGGGAGGGCCCACACGCTCTGACACACGCGCGTCGATCGACTCATACTACCTGGGACCGGAACACGCCGGAGTCCCGCTAAAACTGGATCCAAAGAACCCACTTGCCTTCGGCACCCGACAAAACACACAGACGGCACAACAGCAATCCAACGAATTCGAACTGGTCGAGGAACTCAACCGTATCACTGCCGAGGCGAATCCGCACGATCAACAGATTTTGGCACGGATCAAGTCTTACGAGCTGGCATATCGAATGCAGAGAGCCGTGCCCGGCGCTGTCAACCTGGCTGACGAGCCTTCGGAAGTGAATCAGTTATACGGCGTCGACGAGACGGCCACCAAGGTCGCCGGTCAGCGGCTCCTCGCGGCGCGGCGGCTCGTCGAGCGTGGCGTACGTTTTGTGCAGGTGTTTCCATCTCCATACGGCTCCTGGGATTCCCACAAACAACTGAAAGACAATCACGGCAAAATGTGCAAGTCCGTCGACAAACCGATCGCCGGCCTACTCAAGGATTTGAAGCGTCGCGGTCTTATGGACGATGTGACGGTAGTCTTCTGTACGGAATTCGGACGTACTCCGGGGCTCGAAGAAAGGGCAGGCGGAACGACGGGGCGCGATCATCACCCCAACG
Source organism: Pirellulaceae bacterium (assembly GCA_030744725.1). Lineage (GTDB taxonomy): Bacteria > Planctomycetota > Planctomycetia > Pirellulales > Pirellulaceae > ARS98. The sequence continues at coordinate 3,397 of JASLPZ010000430.1, read as the reverse complement.
GTTTCACCGTTTGGTTGGCCGGCGCTGGCGTGCGCGGTGGGCACGTTCACGGCGCTACCGATGAACTGGGGTATCATGCCTTGGGCGAAGGTCACTATGTGACCGATTTACATGCAACGGTGCTGCACTTGCTCGGCCTGGACAACTCTAGATTGGAAGTCCCGGGCCGAAGACGCTTGGATATCGATCGCGGGAAAGTCATCACCGACATCCTGGCCTGACAAACAAGCAAAACGCCACTGCGGCAAACCACCGGCTATTTCTGAGCCCAGAAATCCAGCACGCGCAGAGCGTCGAGAACTGGTTTCACAATCTCGACAAATGCCAGATGTTCCGGATGTGGCAGGTAGGCTGCTCGTCCCTCTTCCGAATCGAAGCTCACCATGAAACAGTGTGTAAACCCGGCAGCGTGTCTCTCTGGGCTATTGTTGATGCCCCATTCAAAACGTTTGATGGTGTCGATCTTTGAGGGCAATTCGGCAAAAGCCGCCTCCACTTTCTGGATTTCTTCTTTGGTCGCACCTTTCTTAAAGCGGAAGAAGACGGCGTGCTTCAATTCCTTTTCCAATGGCTCGACATCGGCGTTTCCCCAGTAGTCGAGCACGAAGACCTTGTCATTGTGTGGTCGCAAAACGTCACCGAAAGCCTTGTGCGCTTCATGGGGAAGATAAGCCGCTCGCCCAGCTTCATCCTTAAAGGTCAGCAGAAAACAGTGCGTGAACCCATCGTTGGCTCCTTCTGGACTGTTGTTGACGCCCCATTGAAAGTCGGTGATCTCTTCGATCTTCGATGGCAGTTCGCGAAACGCATCGACAACGCTCTGAATATCCTCTTTGCTGGATTCTTCTTTAAACGAAAAGAAAACCGCATGACGTAGTACTTTACCATCCGGGGCAGGTCCAAACTTCGGCGTGTCATCGGGCTTCGTTGTGGTTACTTCTGGCACGATTGTTGGCTCGCTACTAGTGGAGGCCGGTACTGTTGTATTGCCTGGCGTCGACGGAGTCGCCGGAGCCGCAGTCTGCCGCTTGGTGCAGGCGGCACACATGCCGAAGATGAGACCGCAACAGATCAGATATTTAAAGTGTCCCGTCTTGAGATTGAATGGTTGATTTGGATACGGCGCGTTCATGACACTTGCTCCGGATTAGTCTCCCTATGGTCGGAAACTCGTTGTATTTGAGTCAAGTTTTAGTGACCAACGGGAGCGGGTTAACAAGACCGAGCGGTAGCTCTGATTGGCTCGAGGCAAATCGTAAACGAACAGCATAGGCCTTATCACAAAACTTCTCTACCGCCCATGTGGCCCATCCGAAAGTTGCGACCATTGCCATCTTTGAGTTGGTCGATGACGGCGTTAGTCTGCTCCAGTGATCTGGCCGAATTCCGCACGAGTGCGGATTACAGCGTAGCCGACGTAGTTGATCACCTTCAGGTTTGTGGGCAGCGGATGCGTGATCTCCCGGCTAGCGGCTTTGACCGTCACTTTTCCATTTTTGAGGTCAACGGTTACTTGAACATCGTAAATCGAGCCACCGACAAGATCTGCCCTGGTCTCTGTAGGCTTCGCTGGCGGATAAACCCCGTTGAACGCCGTGAGCTTCTTGCCGCCCACCAACAAACCGCACTTGATTGTGCCAGCGTCGGTGGGTTCGGCCCCGAACACCAGAAACCCATTACTGGGAAGTACACCTGGCGGCCGGATTTTCACGTCGAAGACGGCTTTGCCCTTGATCGGTTGCTTCAGGTTGCGTAACGCAAGTCCGTTGCCCGTCGAGGCAAGCTGATAACCCAATTCGGATTCTCTCAGTTCGACGTCGGCCAGCTTGTCAAAGCCGGGGAACTCTTTTGTCGGCGTCACGTTCTCAACCGGCGAGGATGTTCTTTGCGGCTGGAACTTCGTCGCGTCTGACGGCAATTTCGCCTCGACTTCCTTTCGCCAAGCAACTAGCCGATCCTGCAACTCCTTCGCTTTGTCAGGCATCTGTCGCGCGAGGTTCTTGCGTTCACCGATATCAACATCCAAGTTATACAGTTCGCGACGACCGTCGCCGAAGAACTCGATCAACTTCCAGTCTCTCGTACGAATCGCACCTGAGGGAGTGCCGCCTTGCGGGCTGTTGTGCGGGTAATGCCAGTAGATCGCATCACGAGCCACCTTTGCGCCTGCATCAATTAGTAGAGGTGAGAGATCCACGCCATCACGGTGTTGACGCGGCAACGAATTGATTCCCGCCAGCCGCAGAATCGTCGGATACAAGTCCGTAGTCACAACCGGCTCCTCCGAAACCGTGCCGCCTCGGACCATTGGTGGATAATGCACGATCCACGGTACACGATGTCCGCCTTCATAGCAGTAGCCTTTGCCGTAACGCAACGGCGTATTATCGGTGATGTTGTTCTTCTTCCCACGAGTGAATGCGTAGCCGCCGTTGTCGGACGTGAAGAACACGATCGTTCGTTCCAGCAATTCATGCTTTCGCAATGTGTCCATAATCCGCCCGACACCAGCGTCGAGGCTCTCGATCATGGCGGCGTATTGGGCGTTGAATAACTTGTCATCGCGCTGGGATCGCACTTGATGTTTCTCGACAAGATCGGGTCGACCTTGGATGGGCGTGTGGACGGAGTGGTACGCCTGGTACAGGAAGAACGGGCGGTCGTGATTGTCGTCGATAATCTTCACCGCTTCGTCAGTGAGTCGATCCGTTAAATAGTCTCCTTTCTCGGCACCGGGCAAACTGATGCGGTTCGGCAGGTAGTATCCGCCCGCTGGCGAGCCGGAATGTGGCTCGCCGACTGCTATGTCGAATCCTTGCTGTTTTGGCCAATACGCCCTGTCGCCCAGATGCCACTTTCCAACCATTGCAGTCACGTAACCAGAATTTCGCAAGGACTCTGCGATGGTCGTTTCGTCAAGCGACAAATGATTCACCGCCGGTGCGCCGCCTCGACCGCCCAGCCAAATCGTCAAATCGAGCCGTGCTGGATATTTGCCCGTCATGATGCTTGCGCGTGTTGGCGAACATACGCAGCTAGCGGCGTAGGCGGAGGTGAACCTCATACCGCGCTCTGCCATTCGATTCAGATTCGGCGTGTCGAAAACCTCGCTGCCGTAGCAACCAAGATCCTTCCAACCGAGATCGTCGGCGAGGATCAATACGATATTAGGTAGACGACTGGTTTCAGCTGACAACGCCAGACTCGTGTTCACTATTGATCGTGTGACCGCGAATGCGATGAGAATGAGTGGAATAATTCTGTGTAGTAAACAGCGGGATAATCCGCAGGATGGGATACTAGCCCTGGTTGTTGGGGATGGCTCTTCGGAGGAATTAGTGGGTGAATGGGGTGTTTGTGGTGGCGTTCTGTTGTAGAGCCCCTCGGGAATCTGAAC
>JASLPZ010000042.1:0-27926 GCA_030744725.1 Pirellulaceae bacterium | reverse complement strand
CGCGTGCTACTGGAGGAGTTTCAGAAAATCGACGCACCCTGGGACGTAGCCGATGCATTTTCCGAACTGGGCGAGGCTGGCGCAGGCGCCGTGCCTGGACTGATTGACTTGCTGGAGACCGAGCATGCCTTGACACGGTTGTTTGTAGTCGACACCTTGGCCGAGATTGGTGTGGCTTCCAAACCTGCCTTGCCCGCGCTGCGGAGCCGACTTGATGACGACAACGACGATGTCCGCGCGGCAGCCCGGCAAGCGATCGACATCATCACAGGAAAATCGACAGACGATAACCCGGCCAACGCAAGTGGTCAGCGGCCACGGTAATCAGATCATCGACAACTTGATTAACGGCAGACCGCATGAGTCCAGGTGATGGACTGTTGATCAGTCAACTTCGACTTCTCACACGATTACGTAGATTCAGGTAGTCGCTGAGTGTTTCACCCAAGCTGCGTCCGGTGTCGACCAGGACGTATTCGCTCTGATTGCGTTCTGCCATGCTCCGCAGATCGTCATTGAACTTCCGAATAGCCCTCAGGTATTCATCGCGAAGATCTTCTGGCTGAGTTAGCAGTTCGTCAGGGATTTCGAGTCCCACGAACTTGGTCATGGTATCGAATTCAAAAGCGACTTCATCGTGGTGGAGCACTTGAAACAGAACGACCTCGTGGCGATGGTACCGCATCCGTTGTAGTGACATTTCGAGCTTCTCGAGATCGCAGAAAAAGTCGCTGAAGATCATCACGACTTCACGTCGTCCCATTCGACTCACGGCATCGTCAAGACAATCGCCGATGTCGGTTTTCTCCACGGCTTCGGTTTCGTCGAGGTGCTGTGTAATCCGCATGATCTGGCCCATGGAATTACTAGGTGTGATGACCCCCCGAATCTGGTTGTCGAACGTGGTTAAGGAAACTTTATCGCTTTGCCGGATGACGGAGTACCCTAGCGTGGCGGCCATCTGTGCGGCGGTCAGGAGCTTCTGTTGGCGACCGTCGCCGTAGCGCATCGAAGCGCTGATATCCAAAATCAGATGGCAGACAAAATTTGTTTCCAGTTCGTATTGTTTGATAAAGTACTTGTCGCGATTGAAATAGATGCGCCAGTCGATGTGCTTAGGGTCGTCTCCAGGCACATACTCACGATGGCCAGCAAACTCGACGGCGAAGCCCGACAGCGGCGACTTGTGCGCGCCGGCGAGATTACCGATCACCAGCTCCTTTGGATCGAAATGGCGATCCGCAACTCGCGTCAGTACGTCAGGATCCAAATATCGCGATAGAACCGACTTGGCCATGGGGTACTCAGGGGTAAATTGGAAAGGTCAACTGCCGAAACGCTGCCGGCGGGTGCGAAGGTGTCGGGAGTCTTTTAGGTCAAGGTCTGCTCCGAAGCATGCGGGTCGTCATTCGAAAGAGACTCCCGACCCCTTTCAGGACTGAAGTGTCGCTGTCCAGTTAGGTTGCTATGCTGCAGGCTTCTCGTAGTGCCGATCATCGGGCACGGCATCCATCAACATTTTGATCAGCTGTTCGCTGTCGACGTTATTGGCCTGCGCCGTGTAGTTGCCCGCTAATCGATGGCGCAGCGCCGGCGTGACAACTGCTTTCACATCCGAGGCCGCGGCGTGGTAACGGCCATGCAGAATCGCTCGAGCTTTTGCGGCGGTCACCAGCGTCAAAACGCCCCGTGGTCCGGCACCCCAATTCACCCATTGGTTGACAAAATCGGGTGCCTCAGTGGAGCCTGGACGCGACGCGCGAACCAATGCCCAGGCGTAGCCCAGGACCTGATCACTGACGGGAACTCGCGTTACCAGCTCCTGCAATGCGATGATCTCATCGCCGGTGATACAAGGTTCAATTTCGCCAAGTTGACCCGTCGTCACGCGCCGAGCGATTTCCCATTCCTCGGCACCCGTCGGATAATTGACCTTGATGTACAACAGGAAACGGTCCAGCTGTGCTTCGGGCAGTGGGTAGGTGCCCTCTTGCTCGAGCGGATTCTGTGTTGCCAGCACGAAGAAGGGGGCAGGCAAATCGTGTTGGCTGCCGCCCGCACTGACGTGACGCTCTTGCATGGCTTCGAGCATCGCGGCCTGGGTTTTGGGTGGGGTTCGGTTGATTTCATCCGCCAGCAACAGGTTCGCAAAAATCGGACCAGGAAGAAACTTGTATCCTCGTTCACCAGTTTCAGGATCCTCTTGAATCAACTCGGTGCCCGTCACGTCGCTGGGCATCAGATCAGGTGTAAACTGGATTCGATGAAACGACATATGCATTGCCTTGGCCAGAGAACTGACAAGCAAAGTCTTAGCCAGACCAGGTACACCTTCCAGCAAGGCGTGGCCACGTGCCAGAATGGTGACCATGACTTGTTCAATCACGTCGTCTTGCCCAACAATGACCTTGGAAAGTTCGGCCTTAATGCGGTCAAAGGATTCTTGGCACCGTTGTACGGCGGCAACATCGTCAGGATGGTTTTCAGTCATGGTGCTTTCGTCGCTGAGTGCTGTGGTAGTGTAAGTGAATTGGGACCTGCCCGGATGGCAGACAACTGTTCAATCAATACTCTCGAAATAGCGCTTAAGTCGTTGTTCATAACCACGCGGCGCGCGGCGGCGGGCCTTAGCTTGAATCGCTTTTTGCAGCGATGGCGGTAGCTTGGCGAACCAGCCTTCGGTCTGAAAATTACGTGTCGTGCCGTTACTCTTTCCTTCCTTGTCGCTGCGGCTATCACCTTTGGCGGCTGGATTCAGTTCCAATGGAGCATCCTCCGCTTCCTGGTTCTCTTGAGCTTCCCCATCCGCGGAAGCGCCGCCAGTTGTTGCAGTGGGTGAAGTCTTGGCAGTTTTGTCCTGCGCGTCTGCTGGCGGTGTGGATTGGCTTGGTTCGCCTTCGCCGGACGGCGTGTCACCTGCAGCAGGCTGAGCTGTCGGGCTGGCCTGCGCCAACGCTTGGGCGGCTTCCGCTAGGGCTTCACTGCCAGCAATCTGCTGAGCGGTTACTTCTGGTGAATCTGGCACAAACCGGTTGCCCAGTTCCGTCGTCGCAGCTGTTGCCTCGGACGGCGCGTCGCCGGGCGGCGAGTTCTGCGCCGCGCCTTCTGTGGGCGCGTTGGCACTGTCTCCGCTGGTACCGGCTGGCGTCTGACCTTCGCCCGTCGGTGGTGCGCTTTCGGATGTGGGATTGCCCTCCGCGGCCGGTGTGGCATCCGTCGGTTCGCCGGCTTGCGCAAGTGCCTCGGCAGGCAGCGCTGCGGACAGTTGGCCCAATTGAGCAGCCGTTTCCAGACCTTGGCGAATCGGTTGATTTGCAACTTCTTCTTGTCCCGAAACTTCAACCGCGCCCTCGCCGGTTGCGCGCTGCGCCTGAGCAAACTTCTCAGAGGCCGTTTCGAGTGCCTGGGCTGCGGCAAGTTGCTGCTCGCGACGTGTGGCGTCGGTCGGGACATCGCCAGGACGTTTGTCCGTCGTCTCAGCCGGTGGAGTAGGCTTTTTGCCGGCCAACTGTTTCAGCGCGTCTGCCTGCATGGCGATTTCGTCGCGGGCTTGTTGTTGTTGCATCGCCAATTGCATCAGTGTTTCCGCGATATCTTTGTCACGTTGCAGCTGTTGTTGGCGAGCGGCCAGGCTCGCTACAGCCCGCTCGAGACCGCGCTGGACATCCTTGTTGGTCTTCGCCAAATCGTTGGAGTCGATGGCGTTCTCGTCAGTTGCATTTTCGTCGGTTGGCCGGACTTGTGTCTCCGCCATCAGCTCGGCGGCACGCTGCGCCTGACGCAACGCGGCAGTGGCGCCCGTGTCGAGAGTCGCCGCCTGATCGGCAAGTTGACCACTCTCCTTCGACTGTTGCGCCAGCTGTTCTTGTTGTTTCTTCTTTTCGGCTTTGATTGCTTCAGCCAATCCTTGGGCTGCTTTGTCGAGATTTTCGGCTGTCTGCTTCTGGTTCTTCTCGACGGCGTCCGTGTTATCCGCATCGAGCGCTTTACCGGCGGCGTCAGACATCTGCCGCGCTTCGACAAGCGCATCGGCAACATCGGCGGGTCGATCACCGACGGACGTCTTGGCCTTCCCGGCCAGGTCGCCCACGGTGTCTTGAGCATCTTTGTTGGGAGCGCCAGCTGGTTGTTCGGCCGCATCACGCGTCTCTTGTATTGCGGTAGCCAAGGCATCGTCGAGCGCGGCGGCAGTAGCGTCACGAGCCGCCTGCGCATCCTGCGGTTTACCGATGAGCGTTTCCTGGGCAGCTTTTGCCGCGGCTTCCACGGCCGCCTTCAACTTGCTCGCCACTTCAGACGAGACATCTTTGGCAAGCTGCTTTGCCTGCTCCGCCACTTGGTCTTGTTTGCGGGATGCTTCCAACGGCGTGGAGGCGGTACCGCGGGCGAGCGCTTCGGCGGCGCGGTTGGCAGCCTGTTGATCTTCTTGAGCCTTCGCAATGGCGTCAGCCATCTTCTGCGCGGCGGCGGCGGGTGCACGACCACTGGCTTTCATTTGCTCGATCCGCGCCTGTGCGACGTCGGCGCTCGCCTGTTGGAGCTGCGCGAGATTGGCGGTGGAATCTTCCGGCAGGCTGGCTAGCGTGCCTTCGACAGCCTTACGAGCGGCAGCGACGGGCTGCAATTGTTCATCGGCTTGTTTGGCTAGTTCCTGGGCTGCGGTCCCGGCGGCTTTACGCAATTCGGCTGCTGCTGTCTCTAGCTGCTGGGCCGACTTGTCAGCGGCATCAGCGGCCCCTGCGGCGGCCGGTTTGGAATCGGGCCCCGGTTGCTTCTGGGCTGCGGCAAGGTGTCTTGCCGCTTCCTGGGCGGGTGGTTTGGCAGCGACGATCTGCTGCGCGGCTGTCGGTGCCGTCTGCTTCACCCCCTCGGCGATCTTTTCCGCAACCGCATCCACGATACTCTGTTCTTTCGCCAAGGCAGCCGCCTTCTCCTCAGTCAATCCATCGGCTTGTGAAGCGTCGGCAGCGGCACTGGCGATTTCGCGTTCCGCCGCCGCTGCACGTTCCAGCGCCTCGGCTGCCCGCGCCAATTCGCCGACCTCGACGGCCAGCTGCCGGCGTTTGGTGTCCGCCAACTCCGCTTTGACCTCGGCAGCGGCCTGACGCAATACGTCTTCGGCACGCTTGGTGTCTTGCTGCCTGGCTTGGGCAGCTTTGGGTTGCATCTCGGCGGTGGTCTTCGCGGCAGCCTCAACGGCGTCCTTCGCATCGTCCAACCGTGATTCGATCCCCCGCGAGAATTCGCCCAATTGCTCGGCAGCCTCAAGCTGTTTGGCGACTTGCTGTTCGGCCTGCAAAGCTGCTCTGGCGTTCTTTTCGGCCTGCTCCGTCGCTTTCTCCTGCGTGGCAACAGCTTGATCGAGTGACTGGTCGAGCTTCTCGAGTTGCTTGACCTGTTCGGCCAGTTCATCCGCGGTCTTGTCTGCCGAGTCCGGTTCGAGCGCACGTTGGAGTTGCTGTTCGATTTCCGCCAAGCTGCCGACGACCTGACCTTGCTGTAGCAGCGCTTCGGTCTTGTCGCCCTCAAACAGTTCAGCTTCCGCTTGCGCGGCCGATTCGCGCGATTGGGCAACGAGCGGATCGACTTCCGGAAAGTCGGCCAACGTTTCGGCCAACGTGCCGAGGTTCTGTTGGATCTGACGCTGTTCGAACGCGAATTCATCTTTGGCCGTTTCCTCAACCAGATCGTCTTCTCGCACAGTCTCGCGCAGTTCTTCCTGTTCTTTGATCATTTCGCGGACCATCTCCAGCGCCGCTTCGCGATCGGCACCGATGAGGCCTTGCGTATCTTCGATCACCTTGAGCAAGGCCATGAGTCCCTTGATCACGTTACGTTGGCTCGTAACGGCTGCATCAATCTCGCTTTGCTGCAGGGAAGTGGCGATCACTTGCAACTGTTGCTTGACTTGTGCGGTCTTCAGCACGCGCAGTCCTTCAGTTGCGCCCGTGGCGATCGGGCCACCCCAATCGCTCACGTCGCTCAATACGGCCACAAGCTGAAAGTAAATGGCCGTGATGTCACGCTGGTCCTGAATCGTATCCAGCGTCAGTTGTTCACGCTGGTCGATTTTGGCCGCGGGCAGTTCCTTTGTTTGGTCCAGGGTGTCGCGTTCGAGCAGAATGAGCTGGCGAACTTGTGCCGCAATGCGGGCGATGCGTAATCGCTTGAGTAGTTTCTGGCGTTCCGCCATCAACGCCACGACAACTTCGCGAATGACGTTGCGGGCTTCATTGACCTTCCGCAGTTGCTGGGTCGTTTCGCCTTGTTGAGCTTCGACGAGCAGTTTTACGACTTCCTGCATTTCATGCTCGACCAATTTGTCAAGGTTGCCACGCATCGACTTAATCTCTGAGTAGATCGGAAGATGCTCGAGCTGGTTCTCCTTGAGCTGCCGCAATTGAATATCGAGTACGCTGGAAACAAGCTCGGTCGCTAGACCACGCGCCTTTTCCTGGCGACGCTGCTTTTGTCGCAACACATCGAGTTCGACGTCTTGCGCCAACAATGGGGCACTCGACAGCGAGAAAACCCAAGCGGCGATCAACACAATCCACGCGGTAGCCGAATGATGCGTCATTGCTCGTCTCCGATTCCCAATTGTTCCTTGATGACTTCGTTTAGTCGCTCTTCTGAATTTTCGTCTGCTTCGGCGATTGCGGCAAGGACGCCCGCTTCATCAGAAATGTCCAAGACCACAGCTTCGCTGAGAGTTGACTTGCCAGGTGTTTCGCCGCGGTAGTCGACAGCTTCAATCGTCAATTTCACTTGATCTCCCTTGGATAACTCCAAGGCAGCCATGTTGACTTCGTATCGACCATGGTAAGGGAGCTTGTCGGCGGGCAACCAAGCTGCTTCTAACGGAATCTCCTGAGTGCGTAGGTCAGCGGATGTTGGTTCCGAGGCGGAGTCCACGGGGGGAACTTCATTGTGTTGTCGTTGGACGGACAGATGCAAGAGCAACCGAGCAATCCCGAAATCGTCGGTTACTCGAAAACCAACCACGGGCCTTGCACTTGGTAGCACAACCCGATGAACCAGTTCCATGGTGGCTGTTGGCGACCGGTCCGACCGCAACCTCACAAATCCCCGGATCGGACTCTCTGGTTGCAAACCGTCAGTATCGCGCACATGCAACTCGAATGAGAATTCCTTCGTGACATTCGAAAACGGCGTCGTGCCAGCGAGACTCCAGACCATTCGCTGATCCTCCCGCGTCACTAGATCCCAGCGTGTGGTATCCGATTTACTGCTAACACGGACCCAGGCGTCTTCGATCTGTTTCTCGTTCGCCACGCGAAGGGACATGTTGATAGCCGAACCTTCCAACACGGACAGTTGTCGCGATCCAATTGGCTTCCTCGAATTCTCACTGCCCACATATTTCGGGGGCACAACCTTCAGATCAAGCGTAACAACGGGCAGCGAAATCATCTGGATCCGTGCCGGGTCGGTCCATGCGTCGCCGATGTGAACCTGGTAATCGATAGATTCGATCAGCCGTTCGAATTGGCCGTGAAACAAGGTGAAGTCCGCGGAAGATCCAGGCCACGATCCTGTAGCTCGGTGGATTTCTAAAAGCGCCGCGTCCAACGCTGCACGGTCTTCGGGCGCCCGCTGTAATTTCGTTCGTGCCAGCGGCGCGTCGAACGCGACCGTTGGGGCAACTTCGTCCAACCACCATTGGTCGACGAGGACACTCGGGTCCGCAATTGCCTCTTGAATGCGGATGGCGGCCTCTTCCAATCCGGCCAGCCGATCGGTAAGCGGCAACAGTTCCAGGGGTACGGTTTTCTTCCCGCCATCGACTCCGGTAATACGAAGTTCGCCTGAGAGAGGAGATGTGTTGTTCCACATTTGGCTTGCATTGATGCACTGGACGAACATGGTCACCGGTTGCCCCTGAGCCGCCGAACAGTCTACGGGCTGTGTAGGATGTTGGGCGCGCGAGAGGACTACCTTCCCGTTGACGACCACGGTATCCATGACGGTTTGGGTGGGGTAGTGATCAGCGCTCAACAAGAGGCGTTGAAAAAAGACACGCACATGGTCGGGGAATACGACGATGGACGCGACTGCCAAGATAACAATGATCGCCAATATAAACGCGCGTCGCGAAAACTGTTCGTAAGACGTGCCTTCAAAAAAGTCGATCCGAGACGCTAGCTCCGACACCTGCTCAACCACCGCTGTTTCCAATTCCGGCGACCCATAGTTAACCGCTGGTGACGCGTCGAACTGCAGGGCTGCAACCAGGTCACTGTCGAGTCGATGCTGCTGTTCCACCAACAACGCCACGTCGATGGTGGATTCATGGCGCGACAACAATGGCAAGGCATATCGCAGAAAGACCCAGAGCAGAGATAAACCGCAAACCACCAACATCACAGTTCGTTGAGCGGCATCCAGCTGGAAGAAAAAATCGACCACCCAGAAAGCAGCAAGAATCAACAGCAAGCCGGTTGCCAAGGGAGCCAGCGCGGTCCCCCACCTCACTAGCAGACGATGACGCTGCAGAGCGACGACTTGGTTGCGTGTGCGTGCGAGTTGTGTCATTGCAGATGTACCATTCGGCGGATCAGCCATTCGCCCAACATGAGTCCCACCACCGCGATAAACCACAGCGGAGTGCTCCAAAGTGCGTGGTTTCGCGTTTCGTGTTCCACGGTTTCGCTCAAAGGCAAGTCGTTGATCATTCGATGGACCTCAGTCAGTTCATAAGCGCGACCGCCAGTCTCTTCGGCGAGCCGTGTTTGCAGGGTCGCGTCGCGAACTGCCGTGCGGTGTTCCGCGGACGTATCCGTTACTTCAAAGCGGCGTTCCTGATAGTTACCTGTGACGGGATCTTTCACCCGGATACGGTACGTACCTGCGGCATACACCGGGATCTGGGCTTCAAAGACGCCGCGGCGCAACATCGGCACGGCGATCACTCGTGTCTCGTCCGGGCTGGAGCCGCGCGAGGGTAATGTCAATTCGGCGGACAATGCGCGATCGGGTAACCCATCGTCAAGCAACGGTTCATAGTTTTCGTCGTATGCCTCGACGGTAAATGTGACGCGATCCTCGACACGATATTCCGGCCGATCGACGCGCGCGACGAACCGCTTATCCGCTCCCAATGCGTGGCTCATTCCGAGCCGGTAGATCAACTGCGACCAGAACTGCCGATAGTACAATTCACCGTATTTCCGACGCAGCCGCCACATCTCGTCGCAGGCCAGGTAAACCACTTCGCCCTTGCCGTAACGACGAATCGCGATCAGTGGTTGAGGCGTCTTTCCGTCGGCACATTTATCCGTTGGATGCACGGCAAGCGCTTGCGCCTGATCATGCAGTGCCGCCACCGGCTGATACCAGGACAGCTTGTCGAGGTTCTGCCACGCCTTGATGTTCTCGGCATCGCTCTTGCCGAGGTTCATGAACGGATGCAAGGCAGCTTGGGGTGTCAGTCGCAACGCGAATTCACGCTCGTCACGCATCTGGGTATCGCGCTCGACGATCACGGGCAACATGTCGGCCAGCGCCGTACCACGCAATTCACGCGGACCGAAGCGAGGGCCACTGATCACGACCAGTCCGCCGCCCATTGTCCCCACAAACTCCTTCACCATTTCGCAGAAACGCGGTGACAGCGATGCACCAGGCATGTCGCCCAAAAAAATGACGTCGTTGGCAAAGAACTCACTCCGTTTGGGAGTTAGCGTCGGCAGGAACAGCACGTTCGCCTGGCGGACACGCGGGTCGGAAGAACTCAGGTAGGTCCGAAAGCCGTTCATACCAACCAGCCGGTCGCGATGGAAGACCTCCTTGACAAATCGCCATTCCCAAGACGGCTCGTTGGCAACGTACATCAGCCGCAGGTAATCGTCGATAATGGTGATTTGACGCATCGAGCGATTGTTGTCGTCGACGATTTCGCCGTCCTGCGGTTCCACTTCGGCCACAAACTCGAATTGCCCAGCTTCCTGTGGAGTGAACGGGAAATCGACGCCTTGGACCGTGGAACCGAGCGTCACGTCCCGCTGGCCGATCTGAATCACCTCGCCGGCCATCGCGGCGGTTCCGCTGAGCGGGTGCGCCGTCACCGAAACGCGCACGACGCGATCTTGCATCCCCGATTGACGCAATTTAACAAACAACGTCGTGCGTTCCGCTTTCTTCATTTTGGGGTCAGTCTGCAATTCAACCGACAAATCGACGGCCTCCTTCGCGCCCAAGCCGACCGTGAACAATGGTGCGCCGATCGCCTTGGCTGGCGACCGTTCGTCACCCAGTGGCGTCAGCCCCGAGTTATTTGCGAAGTCGCTGAACATCACTGCCGCAGCCAAGTTCCCAGCGCCGGATTGATCTCGAACATCCACCAATGCTTCGCCAAGCGCCGTTACCTGGCCGGTTGCCGTAAGTTGTTCGGCAAGCTTGCGTGAATCGAGTGCACTTCCGTCGTCAGTCGCACCGATCCGTCTCAGTTGGCTTGTCGAATTTCCATCGAAAATAAATGCTTCCAGTCGGCAGGCGTCGTCCTGCTGCAATCGGTCGATGACGTTTCGATCTTCGCTACGCAGTAAAGCCCGAAGGTAATCCAGTCGCGATGCGGGCGGTTGATCCGTCGACACATCGTCACGCGCCGCGGTTCGCCCGGTCACCTGAGCCAAAGCTTCGCGTTCCGCATCGGTCCAACGATCCTGGATCGTCATGCTGTCCGTGCCGTCGAAGAGCAGGTACACGACAGGTTGGCGGACGCGCGCGGCCGTGATTCGTAACGCCGGTCCCGCCAATGTGAGAAACAACATCGCCAGCAAGAGGCCACGACCGAAGCCCAGCATCGTGCGTGCGAATCCGGAACCTCGGATCTGAAAACGGCGGTAGAAGACGATCGCGGTGATAAACATCGCCACAACACCAAAGCACACCCAAAACAGCCTCTGTTCGGCCCAAGGCGCGGACAAGTAGACCTCGATCGATTCAATCGACGTTACGTCGTTCAGGCCAAGCAGCCAACCAAGGAATCTCATTCGTACGGCTCAGGGCGGTAAAGAGGGTAAAGTGGACGGTGTTGCGGATGGGGCACGGCGGGCAAATAGGACGGGCAACACCAACACCGCGACTTCGCAGGCCAACAGAATCAGCACCGCGAAGATCAACCACCACCAGCTGTCCTGGCCACGCGTTTGGGCACCCGCCAAATTGATCGGCTCGCCTTCGGCCAGCAGGGTCAATCGAGGATGTTCTGCCAACTCGGCTTGCTGTGCGTCAGTTAGTGGTCGTAAATCGGACTCGCTGGCGGGGCCGTTGACGGTCACGGCAAGTTCCCAATCGGGATCATCGTCTTCACGGCCCGTTGTTTCATCACGCTTCCGTGCAGCGATCCTGTATAGACCGCGTTGCAACGGATTGCCGACTGTCACACCCAGTTGGTCACGACGAATGAATCCGATGTCCAGCGATTCCGGAATTCCCTCGCGCGACGGTCGCGTCAGCGAGACGGCGATGGCCCGGTCGTTCGTAACCAGCGGTAGCGCGATCTGCTGAGGCGAATCGTAGTTACGCTGCGGCAACGTCGATTCGATCATGCTCCGCAACAACCGATCAAACAACACCATTGCATTGGTCTGGGCAATGGTGTTCCAATTTGACAGCAAGCCGCTCGAAACAAACACAACGTGGCCTCGACCAATTGAACGTTCAACCAGGTAGGCCGTGTGATCAGCGTCGGTGAATCGCGCGAGCACCCGTGGCAGACCGGCCGTTGCAGTACTTTCCAGCCAACGCTGATATTCTTCCGGAACAGCGGGAACTTGATCTTCGTCCTGTGCTACCGTGGGACTTTCCCAAAGCAGCCAACGTTGGCTTGCGTCCGATGTTGGCGGGTCATCGGTTGGTGGTTTCGAACCGTCGCGCTCCGACGGCCGAGGGTACGTCGTCCGCAAACGGTCCATTTCGGCCATCCTGACCCGTTCAACCAATTCGTCGGATACGTCGGCAACCACCGCCTGAAAGAAGAACGGCTCAGAATACAAATCACGCAACTCGCTTTCCGAGATTCCGGCTAGCCGAAAAAACGGGTGCGATTCTAGATTCTCCGTCGCCAGGAAAAACGGTTTGAGCGGTCCGCCTGACTGTTCCGGCAGAGTACCCAACGGCTGATTCAAAAGGGGTGCGGGTAAAATCCCTTCGGCATTCTGCCATGCTGCACTGGTCCAGGCGGAAGGGTTGAAACTGCCACCTGCTGCAATCACGAGTTGGCCACCCTGTTGCACATACTCGCGAAGCAGTCCGACTTTGGTGCCTGGATCGGCAATACCGGCCACCACCACCAGCCGCGCATCGGCCAGCAGGTCGCGGTCTAGCTGGCTGATGCTCCGGTGTCGTACACGAATCAAGTGACTTTGGTTCTCGCGAGTTCCAAACGACGGGGCCAGCAACTTGCGCAGATGTCGCGTTTCGCCGATCCGATTGATTGCGACATCTTCGGTTTCGTTGTTGAACTGATCGACAAAGACGACCGGCAAGGAAGTCACGACGGGGACAACTAGATGGCGCTGGTCGTCGGCCGGCAGGCGATCTGGGGTCAGTGTAACGCGAACTGGTACGAAGGCGGGGCGACCCGGTTCGGGATGGTGCTTCCCAAATATGTGTTCAAAGGCAATTTCGCGTCGGCCAAGTCCAGGCTCGACGTTGACCGCTTTTGCAGTCACTTCCACATCGTCGACAAACAGCGAAACCAGCACATCTTCGCGCGGCGATTCGCCCTGATGCTCCACTTCCACCAGGATCGTCGTGGGCGTTTCGACGTCCGCCAGCCCATCTTGCACTCGCAGCGATGCGATCCAGCTGTTTTCGCGAACGTCGGGCGCGACGTTGACGATCTGCATGGGCGGCATCGTGGGATCGGCGGCGATGTTCTGCAAGTCATTCCAAACGCCACGCTGCTGATCGGTGAAAAAGACGACTCGCTTTGCCAGGTTTGGTGCGGCCTGACTGGCTCGCTGCGCTTCGTTCACGGCCCTGCGAAAGCTGACGGCGCGGTCGACCACTTCGATCCGGTCGAGCGCCGCCAAAGCGTGCTCCCGTGATGCGTGCGGATCGACACTCGATTCCCGCTGGCTACCTGCCAGCGGAACCAACGAAATCAAACTGCCTTGTGGCAAGCGATCGATGAAGCGTCGAGCTTGTTGGCGGGTACGGTCGAGCAGATTTCCCTCCAAATGCTGATAGCCGGTGCTGAGGCTGTTGTCGATGACAAGCACCACATGAAGTGGTTGCGTGCCATTGAATTCGGAATCACCTTCGGACAGAAACGGTTGAGCCAGCGCCAAACCAAACAGCAACACGGCGGCGGTTCTCAGCAGCAGGAGAATCAAGTCCCGTAACTGCAGTATACGACGATTGCGCTTCACAGCTTGCAGCAAGAACTCCATCGCGGCCCAATGCACAACGCGAAAACGACGACGATTGAGCAGATGGATGATCAAGGGACCAGTGGCGAAGATCGCTCCCGCGATAGCGAATTGCCAGATGGAAAATGAAGGAAGCAGGTTCATAGCGAGCAAGGACAGATGCGGGCGGAAAGATGCAATGGACGATGAAACTGGGGCGATACCAAGAAGTGAATCAAGGACCACTGGCCGTACTAAACTGTCGACGCAGGCTTTCGATTTTACCTTCCTGCAGAATCGGTAAATAGCGATTGGGAATTGCCAACAGGAAGCAGGCCACCGATGTCCCAAACAGTTCGCCGGGTCGACCGCCAACTTTTCCGCCACCATTGGCGCCGTTGTCGGTCCAAGATCCGTTCAGCGCGGGCTTGTTTCCGTTGTCCTGTGTGGCGACCAGATAATCGCGCAAACGAGGATACTGTTCCTCCCAGTCTTCGCCACCCACTTGATAAAGGGCTTGGCCAACGTAATACGACGTGTACGCATCGAACGGTAAGGTTCGCGACTTCGGCTTGGGCAACTGGGAGATCGCCGCAGCAATCACGTCCATATTCTTGCGAATCCTCCAATCGTCGTACTGACCGAATTCCTGCAGGCAAACGACGCCGGCGGCAGCCATCGCAATCGTGCCACCCCCCCCGCCCTTGGTGTATGTGAACTGCCCTGGCAACTGAATCTGATCCGATTCCGGCGCGTTGCGGCGACCATTCTGTGGAGCGTAGTGGCCGCGGACGCTGCGGATTGCCAAATCGATCACCTCGTTGGGAACTTCCAGACCGCTATCGACCGCGCTGCGCAGCGCCTTGGCCTGCATCACAACCAGACTCAAGTCATGTCCACGCGCCTGGCGCTGGGCGCGGTAGTCCCAGCCCCCGTCCTCACTTTGCGTGTTCGCAATCAAACGCAGTGCTTTGTCAAGCGTCTTGTTCAGGCGACGCTCCTTCGTCGACGTCATCCCGTTTGCTTGACCCAACACAAATGTCGCCAACCCGTGGTTGTACATATCCCGCTGTGAATTCGAAATGTTCAACAACCCCGACGGCTTGGCGCGATCAATCACATAATCCAAGGCCCGCTTGACGGTTGGACCATGCCGGCCTCGACCGGGCTGATGTCCTGCGGCCATGAACGCCAAGGCACCCATACCAACAAGCCCTAGGTCGTTGGATGTCCAGTTACCCTCGGGGCCTTGATTGTCTGCGAGCCACTGCAGGCCACGTTCCAGCGCCTGTTCGCTTTCTGGTGTCGTTTCCCAATCACCTTCGGCGTGTACCGGACAAACCAGGGCCAGCAGACAACATACGGCAATCAACGATGTCCGACTAAGCATAGATGTTCCGAAGATGTGGGAGGTTCAGCCGACTGCAGGAACGGAAAGAGCCCGTTTCTCGTACGTCTTGCAACGGTGAGTTGCGGTTTTGGTGGGCGTCTTTATTCTACCCACCGCCGTGACACAATGCACGCGGAGAGGCGTTGAAATCCTGTAGGACGGAACTCGACAAACTCACAGCCAATCCCTTTTCATGGAATTAGGGCTAGAAAACCAAGTCCAGTTGCTTCCAGGCCACCAAGACCGGTTTATTGCCGCTGCCGAACCGAGCGTGGACAGTCAACCATCCGGTTTCTCCAGCAGCACCTTGAAGATCGACATCGATGGTCTTCCAAGGTGTGGTGTGTGATTTTGGCGTAATCTCAGTCTGCCAGATCGTGACGCCTTGAAAACGCACTTCGATTTGACCGGGCCGTTTCACTTCGCTGCCAAACATCAATCGTAATCGTGGGTGGGCACCTAGAGGTAGATCTACAGAACGACCCAGGATGAGCGGAATCCCTGCTCGAGTTGCCAACGAAAGCACCTCTTTTTCGCCGTGCACTTCCGCCGCGATTCCCGTACCCTTGGCCGGGATGCCACGGAGCAACGTCCAATCGGGTAACCGCTCATGCAGCGCCCGATGCAGATCGTCAGGCAGCTGTCTTTGCCAGGGATCATCCTTGGTGATGGTCGTCGATTGCGCAGCGGGAGCTGCTGTGGGCGCCAGTTGAATCACGTCGCGGAAGGCATCTTTCGGCCCGCGTCCAAAAAACGTCCACACTTGGCCCTCAATAACGATCATCGGTCCAAGTCGTGGGTCAGGATCCTCGAGCCCGATCAGCCGAGTTGAATGCGTTTCTTCTCCTGTCCTGCCATCCAACCACACAAGTTCGGGAACGAATTCCGACTTCTTTCCATCAACCGGATGACGACGTACGACAAGGATCCCGTGTTCACCGCCACAAAGATGGCCATGCAACAGCGGCTCTATCGGACGCAGCCAGCGTGTTTCGCCCGTTGCCGGATCCAGCCCAAGCAACCGTTGGTGGCCATGCGCAATTAGGCACCCACCAGAAATTCCCAACAACCGTCCGAGATCAGGCAGCGTACGTGACCAATACAGATCGCCCGTTTCAGCGTCCAGGCATTGTAAGGCGCGCACACCGGGTTCGGTGACGTAGATCCGGTCGCCGTGCCGAGAGACGTTTCCAGCGACCGCCGTGTGGGCCGTGTCGCTGAAGACCAATGGTGGCGAAAACGTTTGCGTGACCCAGTCGGGCTGTTCATCCGGCGGCAGCAGAATCTGCCGACTGACCCACCGCAACTGGCCATCCGCGTCGCAACTGACAACGACGCCACCCAACACGGCCACCATCCCGTCGTGTGTCGTCTGGACTTCGCAAACCTGGCGGCGCTGCCAAGCGTTACTAACCGTCACTAGATCGCGTTCATGCCAGATCGTGCCGGTTTCCGGATCGAGCACCGTGAACCGTACAACCGATTCCAGCTGCCCGGTGCGAGCCATCGTCAAGCAGGCCAGGTGATCTTGGATGACCATCGGATCTGAGATAATGTCGATATTCTGGCGGTGGATGGCGTTCCAAATTGGTTGGCCCTTCGACTTGTCAAGACAGACCAGCGACGTGGTGTCGCCGTACAATTGCCGAGCGTAAATCCGGTCACCGTGTAACACCGGTCGCATCGCGGTCAAAGACCATTCATGGGCTCGTCGCACGCGACCAGACAACGGTGAACTCTGCCAAACTCGGGTGCCAGATTTCCGGTCGTACGCCGCGACTTGAAACCGATTGCTGACGTACATCCGCTGGTTGTCTAACGACACAGCCAACTGTCGATTCGCCCAGTCGATCTTGAAAACGCTAACGTTTCCGTTCAAGACGCGATTCGTTTCTTGTCCCACCGAGCCATCCAGCCGCGCGCGTTTGTGGACGACGAACTCAGTCGGCGCCGCAGTCAGCATATGCGGGCCGGCAAAGCCGTTCGGCTTGAAGCGAACTGTATCCGATCCCAATTCCACACGACGGTTGGCCTGAATTGCCTTTATCTCTTCAATCTTGAGCTGAATGTCGCCAAGTCGCGGTGGCAGCGTTTCGCCCGCCGTCTCACTTCCCAACATGATCTTGGCCATGGTCACGCGCGAACCCAAATCCGTGCCGTCGATTGGATTGGAGACTTCCGACGCACGGCGGTAGTGCCACAACGCGGACTCAAACCAACCGCCCGAAAGTGCGCGATCACCCAGCCACGCATGTGCCTTCGATACGGCCGTCGTGCCGGGAAACTGCAGGGTAACCAGAGCCACACCGCTAGCATCATGCTCCGCCACTTGTTCACGCAACCGGAGGTCCGCCAGCGCTGCCTGTTGCGCGGCAACGGCAGTTCGCAACTGAGGGTAACGCCGGTCGGCCATCGTCATCAAAACGGGAAGCGAGGCCAGCAATCGATCGTCACGCTCATCGACCGCCACACCGGGCAAGTCTCGCGGATTTAGCGTGGCGATCATTCGCGCCGCATCGTCAAATGCTTCGCTATCAAGCAACGCCAGCAGCTCGGCAGAGACGTTGTAGACATCCTTGCTCTGGTGTTCGATGAGCATACTGCGCCAGGTCTCTGGCAAACGTGTGAGTAGATCTTCGTTGAGACCCTCGGGCGTGCGTTTCGCGGCTGCCATCTCGGCCCATTCGAACAACGGTACTTTCGCTTGCAGGTGATAGAAGCGAAGTTGCCGGCAAAACTGAGCTGTCGTCGACCAATCACCAGCATAGACCAATTGCACGAGTTCCTCGCCAATGGCCTGCGGATGGAACACGTCGAAGTGTCGGATGGTCTTCACTGGCCAGCGCATCAACGCCGCACGGATCGTCGAAAACGCGCTCCCGTCGTGCTGCTCTGCTTGCGCCAATCCGAGCCGATGATATCGATCAACCCATGTTTGCAACCGTTGCTGATTGTCGTACAGATCCGCCAGCAGCGCCGCCTGATCAAGCAGCCGCAGTTGCTCGTTCATAGGCAACTCGCGCGCCTCCGCATCGTCCAACAACAGATCGATCAAGGCGATGCCCAGCGGTGCTGCACAGCCCGTCGCCAAAGTCTGCACGGCGGCGGCCCGACGCCATGCATTGAGCGAACTGCCCGATGGTTGAAATTCGGTCGTCCTGGCAATCCACGAGGCGATGTCCTTTGGTGCCTGGGGGGCGTCTGGTGCATCCGGCAACCATGCTCGATGACGTAACTCGGGGTCGGCCAACGCCGTAATCGCGGTCAGCGGCGTGAGCCGAACCTGACGTAGTGTCACACCACATTTGGCACCAGTCACACAATGCAGGCCAAGGTGCGTCAAGTTACTGGGTGGATTTCGCAACGGGTCCGCCTCTGCCCAATGCGTTCCATCAACACTCAACCACCAGCGAATCATACTTGGCCCGCAGACCAACCGTACCCAGTGTCGACCGCCGACACTCGGCAACATGGCAACGTGCAAGGGAGGAAACTCCTGCACCCGGTGGTCGTCGTTGCCCCGAGCCAACATGCAGAGTTGGCCGGTCCGATTGTCACGCACGTAGCGCAGCACCCATTTGGGATTGGCGACATCGCCAAGGTAGATGCCCGCGCCAGCCGTGGCGTCGTCGAGTTCCAGATCGATGTAATACAGGTCGTCACGTGGTCGCCAGATGGTGGACCAACTTCGCTTGGCGGCGTCGGTAGATTCCAGGCGAATTGCACCGTCTGGCAGGGTTGTCAGACTTGCTTGTGGTTCGAACTGCCGTTGCCAGGCGAATTCAGCCGCACGCATCGACCGTGCGACAGTTGCGTTGGCTTGCTCGATTTCCGGTTGGTCGTCCTTTGCGATGCCGCGAGGCACTGCGGCTGTGCGCTGCCAGTCGATGCCGACAATCGACGCGCGTCCTTGGAAGTACACATCGTCAGGGAGATGTACCAACGGTGCTCGGATCAAAACGATGTCGCCGCGCGTCAGCAGCAATTCACCACGACGATGGCGAAGCTGATAGGGACCACCTTGGTCAATCCGTGTTCGACGATTTCGACCACCATCGCTGGCCGTAAGCCGCCATGTCTGCGGCGTAAACGCATTCGGCTTGCGTGTCGTGGCATAAGCCGCCCAACGTTCCGGCTTATCCGCGTGGAACACCAGCGTCACGCCTTGCTTGCCTGCAAAGAAGTGGATTTGTAGCTGTTTGTACGACTCTAGTTCCAGCCGCAAAATCGAGTCATCAGTCCACGGGGCGTTCAGACGCAAGATGCCTTCGATAGCACCGCACTGGCCGTACTTTGATCGCGCCTCGACGATCCCCTTCGGCTCGCCCACAATCACATCAAACCAGTGGTGCAAGTCAGTTGCTTGGGGCAGAACCCTCCGCGTATCGAAACGCTGGAACAGCAGTGACTCCAGTGTATGGACCGGTTCGGCAATCAACGCGGCTTGCCACGGTGGCGGTGCCGCCTCGGGATCCTCGGCCAGAACCGGTGGTGAGTCCGTTGCTGTGGATGTCGCATCGGGCTCCACCGTCGTTGCTGGGATCGTTCCCGGCGCGGCAACCTTCTGTTGAGAAGCATCGCCGGCAGCTTCTGATTTGGTGGACGGTGGCTGGTTACTTTGTGTTGTTGCCTCGCCCGATGCTTCCGGTGGGACGGGGGCGAACGACTCGACATCAGGATCCGTTGGCAGTTCCGCCGTTGTCGTTTGGTCGACAACCTCGCGTTGACCTTTGCCGGTGAGTCGATGCACTGCCGCACGCAGGCGTTCACGGAGTTGTGGCACACCCAATACGGTTGCGATGCTCGCCGTCAAAAGCAATAACACCGCCCATTTCCACATGGCACGGCGCGAACCAGTGCGCCGCTTTTGACTGTTTGCCCGCAGAACGTCGTCCGGCGCCAGGTCAATCCTCGCCAATACTTCAGCCAGAAACGTCTGCAGACGAAGGCGGCTGGAAAACGCGGTCCGCAGTGCAGCGGACTCCGCCAGTCGAGTACGCAAGGTCTGAATTTCGTCCAGCGATAGCTCACCCGGCGATTTGGTGTCGACCAGTTGCAGCAGCTCTTCGTCGGTCATCGGGTGTGCAGTTTCTTCTGGGGCGTGGCTATGCGGTGGGAGTTGTCGTCGCGGGAGTGGTTTGCTACTTCGATTCGCTTGTGTCTATTCTCCTGGTTCTTCTGCCGTCTCCGATTCGTCCTCCGCGCCAATCGGCTTAAATGTGATTGCACCGATCTCAAAGCCGACATTCTCCAGGGCTTCCTTGGCGGCTTCGCTGTCTATCTCGACGTTCTTTCGCACGGGAACCTTGATCGTCCCAGCTTCTTCGTCAATTTCGAGTTGGATAAGGTCGGCCCAACGACTACGAATCAATGCCCGCCGCGCGGAAAACATCTGCGGGCTACGGCCAGAGTAGCCCGTGACTTCCAACGTAAGAATGCCCTGATGGCGCGAAGATGGTCCGGTTCGCAGCGAGGGCTGTGTTGGGGTCGGGAAATTGGGACGGCTGGGCGTGGGGATCGAGGAGCGTGGGAAATCCGGGATGGAAAAGTCAGGCCTGCCCGGGATTTCCGGGCGTGCAGTGCGACCGGTCGCATTCCCATCATCGGGAGCGCGGCGGCCTGGAAACCTGGGGGCGAGTTCGTCTGGCGTCGGCCGGGGCGGGACGGCGCGCGGAGCCGTAGCTGGACTTAGCGGCGGCGGTTTTCCGCTGGCAAATCCCTGTTGCCGAAAGAAACCGATGCTGCGCGTTAACGCCGGCCGCACGGAGGTGAAGTGATCGCCCGCGACCATGAGCGCTTGGACATTCAGGCCAGCGCTCCGCGCAGTCGCCTCGGTCCGTTTGATCTCTTCTTCAAACCACTCCTCTTCGCTACCGTAGTACAGCTGAGCCGGACATTTGAAGCTCTTTGCAAATGCTTCGGGCGACCGCATCAGTGTCTCCCGCTCGTTGGAATCGTCAAAAACCAGCAGATCTGGATCCCACTCGCCGACTCCGTCCAGGTTCATTGAGCCCGAAAACGACGCCATGGCAAGAAACCGGTCGGAGGCCATCACGGTCAGAGCAGCCAACGTGCCACCCGCACTGTGGCCGGCAATGTAGAGCTGTGTTTCGTCGACGTAGGGGAGCGCGGCGAATGCGGAAGTTGCCGCCAGGACATCGTCCACTTCGTCGTAGTACAAAGAAAAGTGGCCCGGTTGGCCGTTCTCGCCACGCAGCACGGGAGTCATCACAACGAAACCCTGATCACGATACGGCTGAGACATCTCCCAGTCACCGTCACCCCAAGCAAACCCACCGTGCAAAAAAACCACGCCAGGTCGGGGCTCATCGTCGGCCGGCGGCGGATCCATGTACGCTCGCAAGGCGCGGCCGCCGGATTGGTAGATTAATTCCGCCGCGCCGGTGGGCGTCTCTAATTCGTCCCAATCCTGTGGTGCTTCGCCGCGGCTCGTAAGCGTGGTCTTAAACTGTGTTCGGGCAGTCACGTAATCCTCGTTTTGGACCGGCAGCGGTTGCGAATCGTCAAACGTCATCCCATCAAGTTCTTCGAAAAGTAGATAGGCGACGAAGCCTACCAGCAGCACGAAGCCCAGCAAGCCAAACATGACCGCGCCGATGACGTAGTATAGGATGTACGACTTCTTCCGCGATTGGCCAAAACCTTGTGCGTACTGCGCCGCCTGGGGTTCCGCATAGCCATGTGGTTGGGCAGACGTCGGCGCGACCGGCGGCGTAACATGTGGTTGGGGCTGGCCCGTCACCGGGCCACCGACAGTTGCCTTACCTCCAAACGGATCTTGCGACTGGGGAAACGTCGGAGTTGTCGGTGCGACGGGCGGCACAAGTTCGGCTTCCACCGGAGGCGCGGTGTCGGAGAATGGATTGACGATCGGTGCGAGCGGCTCGCGCGGCGGCACGGGCACTTGCAACGGCTGTTGGCAATTCGGGCACCGTACGGTTTTTCCGGCCAAATGAGGCGGCGCTGCGAACCTACCCCCGCACGGACATGTGACTGCAATGGTCATGATAAGGTTCCTAGATGACAACTCGATGTCTATCAAAATCGCACATTCAGCGATCGGCGTCAAACAGGTTGGGCGGAGCTGCCGTTACTAGAAAGCTTGTATCAAGTTCTTCTTTACAAATGAGTCAAGTTCTTAGCGACGGGCACCGACCGCAGGTTGGTCGGGGAGCGGGTCGATGCAACCGAGCGATAGCTCGCATCGGCCCGAGGCACAGCCTCGCTAGCAATCCACCCACTCGCGTTGCCAAAGTTCCAGAAACAGCAGGGCCCACAAGCGATAAGCGTGGTCGAATTTCTGACTTTGGTGTTCGTCGATTAACTGTTCGACAGCCTCGGGACGAAAGATGCCGCGTTGCCGCGCGGTCTGGTCGAGTAGCACGTCGCGCGTCATGTCGTGAAGTTCGTTGCGGAACCAATGATCGACAGGGACGCCAAATCCCATTTTGGGCCGCGTCCAGATCTGCGGCGGCAACAGCTCGCCAAAAGCCCGTTTCAGCAACGTCTTTCCGCGACCACGGCTGAACTTCAGCGAGCAGGGAAGGGATGCGGAGAATTCGACTAAGCGATAATCCAAGAAAGGCTGTCGCACTTCCAACGAATGCGCCATTGACGCGATGTCCACTTTGGTCATCAGGTCGCAAGGCAGGTAGGTCGTTAGGTCGGCCAGCGACGCACCCGTAATGTGGTCGCGCTGGGCGGCACGTCCCCACGCGCCGTGTAAGAACTCAAACGGATCCGCCTCGGGAAGGCTCCCCAGAAACTCATCCGAATACACCGCGCCGCGATGCGCTTCATTGAAAATGGCAATCCATTCGAAATACCGGCGTTGTGGTGTCTTGGCCAGAGATTCACTAAAACGCTTCGCACGACGCAACAGTGATTTCTGCCGCGCGCCCGGTAGTCGTTGCCAGAAAGGGGCCGCCACCAGCGACCGGATCGGCCTGACGCCGTCCAGCAGCGAGCTCAGCCAAATCGCTCGATAACGCGGGTAGCCGGCGAACAGTTCGTCGCCACCGTCGCCTGACAAGGCCACCGTCACCATTTTGCGTGTCATCTCCGAAACGTACCAGGTTGGAATCGCGGAACTATCCGCGAACGGTTCGTCATAATTCCAAACCAGTTTCGGTAGGATCTCGACCGCTTCGGGCGTGACCTGAAACTCCTGATGCTCCGTAGCCAGCTGCTCGGCGACTTGCCTGGCATAAGCGGTTTCATCGTAGGCGGCAATCGGAAAGCCGATCGAAAACGTTTTGATGGGTTGTTCCGATGCACGCTGCATCAGCGCAACGATCAACGACGAATCGACGCCGCCGGACAGGAATGCGCCCAGCGGCACGTCGCTGCGCATCCGCAGCCGCACGGATTCGTCCATCAATGTTCGCAACTGATCCGTCGCTTCGTCGGCCGAGATTTGAATTTCGTGATTCAGATCCGGCTGCCAATAAGGGCGAACCTCGAACGTGTCGTCTCTGAACACTGCCAAATGTCCTGGCGGCAGCTTGCGAATGCCCTGGAAGATCGTATTGGGGTGCGGCACGTATTGATATGCCAGGTACTGGTCGATTGCACCGGCATCGATCTCCCGGGGAATCCCCGGTATTTCCAGGAGGCTCTTTAGTTCGCTGGCGAAGGCCACACGGCCAGGCTCGTGGCGGTAGACCAACGGCTTCTGACCGAGACGATCGCGGCCGAGCAGCAGGCACCGGCGATTCGTGTCCCAGATCGCGATTGCGAACATCCCGTTCAGATGGCTCAGGCAATCGATCCCTTCGTCTTCATACAGATGGACGATCACCTCGGTGTCGCTGTCTGTCCGAAACGTGTGCCCGGCACCTTCCAAGCGACGGCGGAGCGTGGTGAAGTTGTAGATCTCGCCGTTGAACACCGTCCAGATCGTGCCGTCCTCATTGCTCATCGGCTGATGGCCGCCCGCCAGATCAATGATCGACAGGCGTCGAAATCCGAGCGCCACGCCAGGAAGCGGATCGTACGGCGAGCGAACGGTGAATTGGCTTTCGTAGGTGCCGGAGTCATCGGGGCCACGATGACGCAGCACATCGGTCATCCGCTTGAGCGTGGCGGTATCGATCGCGCGGCTAGGGTCCGTCCAGATTGCTCCTGTGATACCGCACATCGATTTGGCAAACCAAGAGAAGAAACTGAGTACAGTGCCACGTGATCGCTCATCATAGCACAAGTTCACGATACAACTTCACATGACGATCGACCATCTTCTCGACGGAAAATTCGTCCAGCATCCGTTGCTTTCCTGCTTGACCAAGCTGCTGGGCCAGTTGGTCATCATCCAACAGTTGAAGGGTCTTACGCGCGAACTCGGCGGCATTGCCGAGCGGCACTAGATAGCCGGTCTTATCGGGCACGACCAGGTCGCGATTGCCCGCGATGTCCGTGGCGACGACGGGGATCCCGGCGGACATCGCTTCCATCAAGGCGTTCGACTGACCTTCGAATCCGCTGCCCAGCCAGAAGCAGTCCAAATGCGGTAGCAGTTGCGGTACGTCGTCGCGGGCGCCCAGAAAATGCATATGATCGGAACCGCCGATCTGGTCGCGGAATTCATATAACTGGTCGCGTTGCGGGCCTTCGCCGATGATCAGCAGATGAACGTCATCGCGCGCCGCCCTGAGCAGGTCGGCGGCCCACATCAGATCCTTGTAACGTTTTTGTGGCCACAACCGGCCGACGGCACCGATCAGTCGAGTCCCCGGTGGGAGTCCAAGTTCGTCAAGAAATTGGTCGCGCGGAATCGCCGAGCAGGTCGACATGGGGACGATGCCATTGGGAATGACGACGAACTTGTCCGCAGGCAGTCGCTGCTGGACATAGAACTCGCGCACGCCACTCGAATTGGTGACGATCCGTTCGGTGCGGCGGGCCAACCGCCGGTCGATCGCCAATTCGTGCCAGGCTTTCCAACGATCGACGCAGCGTTCGCCGGCGATGACGTGCTTGACACCAGCAGAAAATGCGGCCTGTCGCCCGTAGCAATTGGCTGCGAAGATCCAGGTATGCACGATGTCTGGTGCCAGCTTTCGGATGAACTTCCGCAACTTCCAATAGGCGGCCAGATCGACTTTCCATCGTTTACCGATCAGCGTGACCGGTATCTTTTGTTGGTCGAGCGATTCGCGGTATGGGCCGTCATGGGTCAAGAGTGCCACATGTACGTCGAACTCGGCGCGCGGCAGTCTGCCTGCCAGCAACGTCAGCTGTTTCTCCGCGCCGCCTCGGACGAGCGTGGGGATGATTTCGAGCACGCGAATCGTCATGCACTATTCCGTTTGTTGGTCGCTAGCTGTTCAAATAGGCTCAAGTGGCGGAATGCCGATGCCGCCAACGAATGACGTTCGGTCGCCAGCAGCCGCGACGCCGCAGACATCTGCGCCGCCAAATGGGGAGTCTCCAGAAGTTTGCTGATCGCCGCGGTTAGCGCCGGCACCTCCTGGTTAGGGACAAGCAGCCCCTGGACGCCGTCTTTCAACACGTCGCGGTTGGCGTCGTTTTCGTCGGCGATGATCGGCAACCCCGCCGCCATGGCCTGCAACAGGGCCGGCGAATCCGCCACAGACTGGTTGATGGCGATACACAAGTCGGCAGCCTGAAACACGTCGCCCAATTCATCGAACGAGCCGGGCATAAAAAGATCGCGATGCAAACCGTGATCGACGACCACATCGTAGACGTCGTGGCGTTGCGGACCATCGCCAATCAACCACAGTTTTGCTCCCGGCCAGCGCGCGGCAATAATCTTCCACGTGGCGACCAGCGGTCGCAGCGAGGAACAGTTGTCGAGTCGCGTGACGCAGACAGCAATCGGCGTGACGTCACCTGCAGCCAGGTCGTGGTTTGCCGCCGCGAGAGCCTGCCGTGCCTCGATTCGCGCGGCACTGGACCGCTCCTGCGCGACCGGCACTCCCCAGGGAATTTCGTGAATTCGCCGTCGGTCATAGCCCGCCTCGACCAGCGCTTGAGCGGATCGAACCGAGTTAACCACAATTGCGTCTGCCTGTTGGCAGCGGACCTTGACGCGCCGTCCAAACCGGGCTTGTTGTTGCCAAGCCATATCGTGTTCGCCGGCGCGAAGCACAACGGATACTTGATCTCGGAGCAATGCACCGATGATTGCGTACGCTTCGTTGCGCAGGTTTGCCACGTAGACTACATCAAACTGGCTGCGATGATCTCGCAACCACCGCGAGATGCGACGCAAGAAACGCAGCGTGTGCCAGCCACCTTGGGGCGGATGCGGCACGCGGTGAACGGGGATCTCACGATGGATCACGTGGCGAGGCCAATCAGGGCCCCAAGCGGCAGTTAGGATCGTGCTGCGAACGCCTTGCAGGTGCAACGCTTCGACCAGTGTCGCCAAACCCTGTTCCGTCTTGTCGGCTAGAGGCCAATAGCGGGGTGTAACGATAAGGAGTCGCAACGAGGTCATGCATCTTCGCCAATAGAGTCGTCGCTCAGGTCTGCTGGCTCAAGGGCAGCCAGATATCGCAGATTGCGATATTGATCCCGGTAATCCAGGCCGTAGCCAACGACGAATTCGTCGGGAATATCGAAACCGACGAATTCGGTCTTGACCTCGACTTCCTGACGACCATGCTTGCGCAACAAGACCGCCGATCTCACCGACGTGGCACCCATTTTCTCCAACAGCGGGATGACTTCGGACAACGTATGGCCGGTATCAAAAATATCATCGACCAGCAGGACATCGCGACCATTCACATCCAGCAACAGGTCTGAATTGATCGTGATCGAACCGCGCGTCGTTTCGCCATGGTAACTACTTGCCTGCAAGACGCCCACGCGCAACGGCATCTCAAGCTGGCGAATCAAGTCGGCCAACAGAACAACGCTGCCCGTCAGAACGCCAACGATCGTCAACGGACCGTCGCCATAGTGCGCACTGATTTCGCAGGCCATGCGACCTACGCCGGCTTGCAATTGGGTTTCGTCAAGAAGGACTTTCACAGTTGGCTTTTCTGACAGAGGCATACGAGCAAAACATGACATCGGCTCGGCGGTGCTATCGCATCCCGCCCCAAGGGTGATATTCTAGTGCGAGTCGCGACAGCGTGTAGCAGGGCAAGCCCATTGTTTCTTGCCTGCGGACAATTCCCATCGCCACGACAAGCCGGTCGCGATTCACTTAATCCTCTGAACAGAAGAGACGATCATGGCCGATGAAGCCGGCAAATGGAGTGAGGAGACGGTGGGAGACCATCCCTGTGACGTCTATTTGCCACCAAAACACCACGCAATGAAGTACGTGGTGATATATCTGCACGGCATCCATTTGAGTCGTCTCATCGACAAGCAGGCGTTTTGTGAACAGTTTGATCGACACGGGCTGGCCGTCGTTGCCCCGATGACGCAACGCAGTTGGTGGACAGACCGCATCTGCCCGGAATTCGACACGCGGGTCACGGCCGAACAGCACGTCCTGCAAGCTGTCGTGCCGTTCGTCCAAGCACGATTCGACGCCTCTCCGCCCCAGATCGCGCTGTTGGGCACCAGCATGGGTGGACAAGGTGCCTTGCGCTTGGCCTACAAACATCCGAACACGTTTCCAGTGGTCGCTGCCATTTCACCCGCCATCGATTATCAGATGCGCTACGCCGAAGACGAGTTGTTGCAGGTGATGTACTCCGAAGCGGAAGCCGTTCGGCAAGATACCGCCACGCTGCACATCCATCCGCTCAACTGGCCACGCCATCAATTCTTCAGCTGTTGCCCGACTGATACTCGGTGGTGGGAAAGCAGCGATCGCCTCCGCATGAAGCTGTGGTCCTTAGGGGTGCCGCACACGGCCGATCTGGAAACCAAAGGCGGAGGCCATGGATTCGAATACTACAACCTGATGGCCGAAACGGCGGTCGGTTTTCTGGCCGAGCGGCTGGAACAGGAGCGGCGACGATTGGTTTGACGATGCAGTTTGTAGAACCACAAATGGACGCGAAGGCGACTGACCCAGATTGGTTCCCTCTCCCTCGTACGTGTCTAGCGTGCTCGCAAGATCCGTGTTTAGCGTGCTCGCAAGAGCCAACGCCGAAGGCGTTACACGACACCTCAACCGATGTTGTAAAAAAGCCATTGGTATTTCA
>JASLPZ010000429.1:0-5461 GCA_030744725.1 Pirellulaceae bacterium | reverse complement strand
ACGGTCCTTTGCCTTGGCCGAGATCATTGCTCGTTCCGGGGGAGAATCGCTTCCAAAGAATTTGGTCGAGTTTGAGGCGGCGTTTGATAAAGCCCTCGCTGCTGACACCCAAAGTGAACTCGATGAATTGCTCAAGAGTGATTTGCCAAAACTGGAGCCCGGCTGGGAGCGATTTTACGAGTTTCACTTACTGGGTGGACTAGGAGCTCGAGCAGATCTTCCGTGGCCGCTGCTCAAGCTCGCGCTGGCGATCAGGCGCGAAGGTGAGAAAGCGGCTGCCGAACTTCTAAGCGGTTCTGGCTGGGCGCGCGAGTCCCTTGAAATCCCGGACCGATTGAGGTGGGAGGCCGAGCGACTGATTCGGACTCGCGCAGCGAGTGACTGGGACACGCTCGCATCTGCCAATCTCGAAAACGCACGAACGCTATATAAAGATGCTGCCCGGTCGCTTCGCGTGGTGAGTCAATCCGGGCGTCTACGCGACCGCGTGTTGGCGCGCGGTCGGGACTATCTCCATTGGCGCGGCCTTAGCCGCAAAGACAGGGAGGATGGCGTTCCAAGCCAATCTGACATCGAGACACTATTCGAAGAGGTCAGACGTTTGGACGAGGCTTTGAAGTCACCGCGTAGCGATGTTGCCAGCGTCCAGAATCAGCTAGACAGGTTACAATCGATCGTTGACGACGTCGAAAAAGGTGTCACAGCGGATGCGATCGCACAGTTAGTTAAGGCTGAGTACTCCGGCGACGCCTGGCGAATGAAGATATTGCTTGACACCAAGCTGCCGTCCGCCGACCTACGTCAATCGCTGGGCGAGAAAGTTGCGGATGTCAGTACGAAACTGTCGAAGACATTCACGTTTGGGCGTGGTCGGCTTCGTCCTACAACCACAGAGGGTCGCGCGATCACGGCTGAGGATTGGCAGCTGGCGAAGAACCGGTTGGAAGCGGAAGGACTGTTTGCCAGCCTATCGCAATGTTCCAGCGCACCAGCTATCAACGCAGCGCTCGAGGGCTTCGATGATTTGGATGATCAGGCTCGCTGGAAAGTGATCACGGAGGCAAGCGAACTACTACAAGGTTTCTACGCCGCCCTGCCAGATGCGATTCGCACGTGGATGCAGGCGAACGGTGACTACAGCATTGCGGAACAGCGCGCCCGTCTCCGTGCCGCGGCCCACGACATGCACCTACTCTATCCACGAGATGCCGCAAAGTTGGAGGAGGATCTAGAACTGCAGGCATCCGTTCGCCGAACCGCGTGGTACGACCTCCTAGCTTGGCATAGCCAGCGATTCCGCAACGCTGCCGCAGATGCGACGGACAACGAACTCCAGTGGTTGATCGATGCGCGAGGCGACTATCGAAAACTCGCCAGCAAAGTTCTCGCGAATCAGCCCCTTCCAGCCTACGTCAAGCGGGGTTTGCGTCTGGAAGAAACACCGCCCCAGATTGACTTGTCATCACGCGATCAGTTGCAGGCCGAAGTCGAGTTCAACATCGTCGGCACCGAGATGCCGGTGTGGCTGATCTTGCAGTACGACAATGATCTACTCCAAGTCCAGAGCTTCGAGAATAATCCCGATCGGACTTATCACGAACATGATCTGAGGCACGAGGTGCGGGAGCTTGCTGCGGAAAATCCCGATGGCGGTTTTGTTGGGCGCACCGCATCGCAGTCGGATGACTATCCGTATCGCCCTGATCTGTTTGAATTGCCATCGACACTCCGTCTTCCGCCCAACGGTACGACCGCGGTGAAGCTTCGTATCCGACGACAAAACGGCGCTGACGGAAGTGCCAAGCTTGTCGTCAAGGCGATTGGTAAAGACACCTATGTCCGGCGGGAGATCGAAATCGCGCTGCCGTCTCAGGCAAAGTACCAATTGCTCGTAGAGGGAGAGGATCGTCAGCGGAGCTTGAATCGGAACGGCGACGGCGTGGTGCTTCGTGCCTTGCCCAATCGCGTTCAAGACTTCGCCCTTCAGATAGTCAATGCAACAAGATCGCCAGGAAAGGTGACTGCGGAGCTGTACGCGACACGGTACGATGTGCCGGTCGTGTTCGAACAAGGTCCGCTTCCGCCATCGCAAGCGGCGGCATTGTTGAAACGGTTTCGGCCACTCCAACGGTTTGGCCACTCCGAGATCGAGTTTCTGGCTACGGATGAGGCCAAACGCGTGACGTTTCCGCCCTCCAAACCAGAAGAGCCTGGTCCGAAGATCGTTGCCATTCCTCAAGAGGATGCCGACGGTATAGAACTGCCCGGACTGCCCGCGCCAAGCGGCCTGTTGATGGTCATCACCGATGTGCCCACAGGGCACAAAACGTTTCGTCGAATTCAGTTTCAGGCGAGACGACCACGAGATTATCTTGTCGCAACGGCCACGTACCTCAGTGTTCAGGAAAGGCTGGAGATCAAGCTAACTGCCAGCGACGAGAACGTGATTCCGGATGATGGTCTGACGATCGAATGCGGTTTCGAGGGTTTGGAAGCCGGAACTGAAGCGACCAAAGTAGCCACGCTGAGCCCTCCCAAGTATGAAGCGACCCTTTCAGCGGTTGTCCCGAAAGGTTCTAAGGTTATTGCACGCGTAGCGGTGGACGAATATCCACGCGCTTTTGTTTTCGACATGAATTGCAGGGATACCGTGCAAAAGCAGGAACCCCTTAAGGATATGGAGGAGATTCGAATCGAGAGCCCGGAGCGAGGTGAGGCCTACCCCGGGTCTGCGAAAACCATCAAAGTCCGAGTTGCAGTCGATGCGCCGTGGGGAAGCTTCAAGTCCAAGAGTGACTATGTGGAAGTCGGAATCGACCCCGATCGTGATCGTGAACTTGACGATGACGAAACGCTCCAACTTTTCGCGGATCGGCAGGTTGAGTACTTCGTGAAGGCAATTCAGCCGGATGGGACTCTCCGAATCAACACCCAGGCCGGAGATTTCGAATTGGACGTGCCCGTGGGACGCCGCAACGTGCGGGCATACCTCTTGGGGAGGCTGGTAGTCGATAGCAACGACACTTGGAGCACCGAGGCTCAGGAGCCTGTTGAAGTCGTGATCGACGACAGCTCCCCTGAAATCGAAAAAACGACAGCGCTGGACCCCCCTTCGCGAGAAATACCCATCGATGGCGACTTCGAGGTGCTAATCCGTGCCAACGATACTAATTCGGAAGGTGTTGCGCTAAGCGGCGTGAAGATGATTGAGGTCGCTTTTGATAAAGGGGGCGAGTTTTCCGAGAACAAGCCAGTTGAAATGGCTAAACTGAGGCCAGCCGACGGTGTTTGGATAGCGAAGATGAAGGCGGCGGATCTGGCAGAGGGCAACTATGTCATCGTCGTTCGCCCGACAGACAAGGTGGGTAACTTTGAGAAACAGCGCGGAGAGCTCTACGGGATCGAAGTGACGATCGTGGCACCAACATCAGCGGAGAAAGGGATGACCGTCACCAACGCGGTCATTGGCAAGTTATCCCATGGCAAGAACCCTTTCTCGAAGCTCAAAGATTCAGAAGTGACTCTGACGTCAGAAGGGGAACCGCTGGAAACCCGGCAAGTGAGGATCAACCCGCAAGGCGGTTTTGCATTCTCCAAGGTGCCTCCCGGCAAGTACATCTTGAGTGCGAAGGCGTTCTCAGCCAACGGCTGGCGCAAGGTGGAAAACATGAAAGTCACGGTTAGTTCGGATCCGAAAACTCCCGTGCAACTTGGCGTAATTAAGGTAAAGACGTCAAAGACGTTCTAGATTGAGCGTGTTTTGCCGGGAAATCGTGGGTATTTGTGGGGCTAGACAGCGCAAATCGCCCCATCCAAAGTCTTTAGAACAGCGCCTGTGCGCGATTCACGGGGGTGCTAGCTGAGCTTCCGCAGACTTTGCCTAAAGCTATCACGGTGCAATGGGCCGATGAATTGAGAACAAGGCGTATCTTCGTCACGAACTGTTTTATCGAAATGGTGTCAGCATGTCGCTTCAACATTCGTTTTCTGCGTTGGTGGTTCTCGGCGCGGTTGTGTGCAGCGGTTGTACTGCTCTGCCGAAGACCTCGGATCCAGCCGCTCCCACAAGTGCGGCCGCTGGCGACACGACAATTGTCGCAATTGCACCCCCGCAAACGCCGCACGCATCTATCTGGGATCTCCTAGGAGTCAAACAGATAGCCGGTGTTGTTGGTCATGGAGTCCACAGCGTCCAGAATTGCTTGGGGATGCGATTTCCAGGACTGGAACCAACACCGCCACTGTTGCCGATCTCGGATCCAGCCAACCTGGCTTCCGGTACACCCGCCATTTCAGCCGCGGCGGACGTCAAAGCGCAAGAGGACGCAGCGCCCCAGAAAATCAAAGCCCTCCGCTACCTGGCTGGAATTGGTTGTGGCGGTTGCTATTCGGACGTCGAGGATGCTTTGCTTTCCGCGTTAGACGATTGTACAGAAGCGGTACGTCACGAAGCCGTGATGGCATTGCGAAACTCGGCCACGCAGGCCTGTAACTTCTGTTCAGAGACAGCTTGCTGTAGCTTTAAGGTCCAGGAAAAACTCCACAAGATTGCCTACGAAATGGACGAATCGGGTTGTTATCTAGAATTATCTGATCGAGTCCGTCGACAGGCTCGTCTAGCGTACAATCAGTGTCCAGCTGCTTCTGCTCCTGAGGAAGTCGAACGTCTGGAAGGGCCATCCGAGGAAGGGCCTTCATTACCCACGCCGGCCGAGCCCGGGGCAATTCCACTTCCTGCTCCGGATGACACGTACTTCGTGCCAAGGCCAAGAAACCACACACTTTCATTGGGTGGGGGATCCTTGCTGAATGAACGGCTACCACCACTGGCTCCACCAGTCCAACTCGAAGGACAGAGCGGACAGCAGACAATACTGCCCGCACTTCGACTTGTCATGGAGCAGCCGGCGAACCGCAAATGGGAGGTCCGTCCAGGCTGGCCGGCGCAGTGAGGGTAAAGCCTCTGCGCGGCACGTTGGTTGCTGTTGTCGATCGGCGCGACTACGACTGCAACGAGAGTCGTGAGTAAGCTGGGCCGAACCTGTTCAGTTTACGAAGCGAACTAATCTGATCCGCTGCCACGCGAACGAAGCGACCTCCGTGGATATTCCGCTGACAAACCTCTTTTCTCCCTTGCCCACCGGTCGGCTTCCGCTGATTGCTCTTCAGTTCCCAGGTGTTCCCGATTCTACTGAACAGGGCAAGACAACCCCGTGCTGCTCGGCAGATCGATAGCCCACGCTTGGATTCGCGATTTCCGTTTGTGGATGCACGAACATCTGTGACGTCTGGAGAGCCGTTTGACGTAAAGAGCTTTCACGGGATTAACAGTCTACTGCTTGTGGTGGTGGATGCTCTACTACACGAGCTTCTGAATCTGTGACGTGTGGAGGCGGAACCATGGCTAGAAAGAAACATGCTGCCACAGGAGCCGACGCGCCTAAGTATCGATGGCGGGACG
>JASLPZ010000428.1:0-5467 GCA_030744725.1 Pirellulaceae bacterium | reverse complement strand
TTACGCCAATGATGTCAGTCCCGGAATCTTCACTGATGACCACCGCACCGACCGAGTTGAACGTCAAGCTTCCGAAATTAGTGGCGTTTCCAGCGTCGTTGCCCAGTGTGATCGTTCCGCCCGTGATGCTGGCGTTGGCTGTAATCGCCAGATCGCCATTACTGCCGTCGGTTACCGAACCTGACGCATTGGCGACCAGGCTGGCCGCATTGACACTGCCATCCAGTGCGATTGCGCCCGCGCTGTTGGTCGCCGTCGCCGAGGTGGTTGCAGCAACGGTACCGGTTGTCAGGTCTCCCCCGCCGGACTGGTCAATTCGGACGGAGCCGCCAGTGGTGGTCAGACTGGAGACGTTCACCGCCGTGGCCAGTGTATTGTCGACGTCCACGTTGCCGCTGGTCGTGTCGGCACTGATTGACGTCGCCGCCAACTCCAGAGCCGTCGTGTTGCCGATCCCCGTCGCCGCATCCAGATCCACCGACGCCGCCGTGATCAGTCCAGCACCATTGACCGAACCACTGCCGTCCAGATCCAGGCTTCCAGCCGTATTCACGCCAATGATGTCAGTCCCGGAATCTTCACTGATGACCACCGCACCGACCGAGTTGAACGTGAGTGTTCCGACATTGAATGTGCCACTTCCTAAAGTAATAGTCCCTGCAGCAAAATCTGACGAGCCACTAATCGCCAAATTGCCGTTATCCGTAATGGAAGTAAACCCGCTAGCGCTAAGTGTACCGCCAGTCAGCGTTAGAGCGTTCGTCGTGGTGGTTGGGGATTGAGCCAATACAACCGCATCGTTACCGCTTGGGTCCGTAGCTGTCAGGCTCGTGACAGCGGCTGCCATAATTGTATCGTCAGATGCTCCGTTACCGCTGATGAAGTCATTGTCCGACATGAATCCGGCGTCCAATGCCGTAAACCGGTTGTGTCGAAGCAACCCGCCTCCGTCGGTATCAACCGTTAGCGTGTCTGCAGCTGCGCCGCCTGTGAGCGCAACGCTGCCTCCCACGAGCGTCGCGGTATACGCCAGCAACCGCCGATCTTCCAACGGCTCAAGTTGCAGGGGCCGCATCAATTCGCGACGAAATGCCGCGCGGCGTTCTGTGCGTACCCTCTTCTTCCGACCCTTCTCTTGTTCTCTCGTCAGCAACTGTTCGATCAAGTCATGGAACATCGAAAGGGTCTCCTAAGAACAAACTTCACCCAATTCCCTGCAGCAGCACCAAACGGGGTTTCCGGAAGATGGTCACGAGGCCACACTCCAACCCGCGGGATCATGGAATTACACTGACAAGAACCGAAGACCAACATCATTCAACGCCTCGCGCGCGTAGGGTAGCAAGTCTTAGCGTTTTTCGTTTTATGAGTTGACGACAACCATGATACCTACCGCCAAGGCAAATGCCACTTTTGCTACTGTTTTTATGCAGCAATAAGTTGTGTGGCAAAAAGCACCGCGACCGTGGCACGTGTATTTTCCGGGAGATTCGTTATGAGGCGCGGTGGCATCGGCATGGACGACTTTGAGCCTTGCGATTAGCGCGTCAATTTGTCACGCGGCTATTGTGGCGGTATCATATAAGTCGCGTTGACTTCAGGATTTACCGTAACCGGCAATCTGCACATGACGTCACCTTTATTCGTAGTTCGGGCCGGGCAGAGAGTAGCCGGGTATACATTAGAAGAAGAGCTTGGCGAAGGCACCTATGGCCAAGTGTGGCAGGCCAAGGCGGGCGGCGTGGACGTTGCCCTCAAATTCATCAGGCTGGGCAAAAAGGAAGGCTACCGGGAATGGAATGGGGTTCGGCGCGTGCGCAACATTCAGCATCCCAACCTGATGCCGATCACCGGCATTTGGATGTTGGACCAAGATGGTAACGTCTTGGACGACGAGCTGATCGAGCACTACGACGACGGCCAAAGCACGCTTAATCGCACTGTGCGCTCGGAAACGGGAGTGCGGCCGGCGATTCTTGTCGTGGCTATGCAGATGGCCGACATGAATCTGCAGCAAAAAGCCTTCGAGTACATTGAAGATTCAGAAGATCCGAATGACGAAGGACGGATTCCCGTTGAGGAACTTCTGCCTTACGTCGAGCAGGCGGCCAAGGCAATCGACTTCTTGAATACCCCGCAGCATGACTTGGGGGAGGGCCTCACCGCTATCCAGCACTTGGATATAAAGCCAGAAAACCTCATGTTGCGCGGCGAGTCGGTTTTGATTTGTGACTTTGGACTTGCACAGACGATTGGCGACACGAACCTGACGATGACGTCGCAGCTGGGAACGTTGGCCTACATCTCGCCGGAGTGTCTGGAGCAAAGGCCGAGTCATCGTTCCGATCAATACTCTCTGGCGTGTAGTTATTACAAGTTGCGAACAGGTGACTGGCCATTTGGTGCAAAGTCCTCGCGTCGGCAGGTGGAAGATGCACATCTGCATGGCAAGCTGAACCTAACGTTATTGCCAGACGGCGAAAGGCAGGTCATTGCACGGGCGACGAAGAGAAACCCCGAGGCTCGTTACGAGTCAGCGTTGGAAATGGTCGAAGCCTTGCAAGTGGCTGTCTATGGAAAAGAGGAAGCTCCGCCACAGCGCGGGATTCTCTGGCCTCTGCAGCTTGCTGCGAGCTTTCTCTTGATGGTTGCCATCGTTGTTGGAGTCATGTACCTCGTCAAGCCCGACTGGTTTAGCGTCTTGATGCCTCGTCCGGTTACGCGAATCGACTACTTGTGGGAGGCGGGGAAGTACCCCGAAGCGTTCGCGCTCGTCGAGAGGTTAGAAGAACCTGAAAGAAGTAAGCAGCTCTTGAACGGCGTGGCAATCTGGAGACGGGAGTTGGCGGAGAATAATCGTAATGCCGTTCTGAAGTCACTGCCTCTTATGAATCAAATCGTCACCTCTGCAGAAGCATTGAATCTAGATACTGAGTATGAAGAGGGAATCTCGGAATGGTTGGAGCGCGAGTCCCAAGAGCTGTCGTTGAAAGAGCAGTTGAGTCTCGTTTCCGAATTGGTGAATAAACTGTGTTGTCAGGCAGCGAAAGATATGGCCACCCAACGCGGTGCCGTGCTGCTGGCGTTGAAGAAGGCCGGGGATGAGGCGTTGAAGAATGGCGAGTTGGCAAGTGCACAAGAGAACTACGAGATAGTTCTCGGAGCGACCTCGGATTCCGGCGGGGAGATCCGCACGCGGACGTTGCTGTCTTTGGCACTGACTCACGCCAGGCAGGATGATTGGTCTGCACTACAAGCGAGGCTAAGCGACGTGGAAGGGGAAATTCAGAGCGCGCCGCACAGCGAACAAGTCCTATTCGGCGGACTCAGAGCACTGGTGATATCGCACGATGGCGATGAGGACAACCTGTTGAAGGTTGTCCTCGATGAATTGGTGAAAGTGGTCCAAATGCCGTCCTTTGTGAAGCCGTTCGAGGAACATCCGAGATTGGTAATGCAGTTGCTCTCACTGAGCGACAAGGTACTGACCAAGGGAATACAACTTCAGCAGAGCAGTGGATTGACCGAGGAGCAGAAAAAGCAGCTAAACCTCTTGTCCGGCGATCTACTGGACCTGCACGCGAGACGATTGAATGCCCAAGTGCTACTTCAGCAAGAGAACTACGCCGGGGCTCGGCAGCAGGTGAACGACGTCATCAACGTGCTGTTTCAAAAGCTGCCCGAACTGAACGATTTCGCCAAGGAGGCGGGAGAGCGCCTGCACAATACTCTGAGAGCGCAACTCCTGCAGATAAATCTCGCCGATCCAGACGAACTAGCTTCGGACTCAATCGAAAAAGTCGATCCCTCTTTCCTAGAATTGGTCGCGGAAACGAATGTTCCGGCTGATCTGATTCTGGACGACGTGATTGCACGTATGCACAGAGAGATGTTGGGAGGACTGTCTCCCACTCTTACAACCGGATACGTGCAGAACCTGATTTCACAGATGCCGTCGCCCGCAGTACTAGCTTCCGAGCGATCAAGGTACTATGTCGCTGAGCTCACGAAGTTGGATTTGGTTCGAGAAATGTTGAGCGACGGTTTCAATCCCAGCAAGTTTTCTCAGAACCTTGCTGCGCTTGAAAAGCAGCTGAAAGAAGAGATTCAAGATAACGAAAACGCAACCCTCCTCCCCAAGGATAACCCGGTCGATGCTCTGCTGGTGCTGGGACGTTGGGAGTGTGTACTAGCAGAACGAGAACGTGCTGCTAAACCAGAGATCGAGGCGGAACGTGACGCGAACAAAGTCGCTCTCGATCTAGTGAAAGAGCAGGACGAGCGATCCGAGTCTCCATTCTTCGGCTATGGCGTTTACCTGGATGCTTTGGCCTTGTCGAAAGCTCGTCAAGATTCTGTCAAGGTCGCGAACGCGGTCGTCAAGACTTTCCAAGCGACCGAATCGCAGGAATTGGCCCCAATTCTCCGTTCCGCATCGCGTCAGCAAGAACTGGCAGAGATCTTGCTGAAGGCCACGAAGGAGTCGTTCGACGAAGATGTTTTCGATGAGTCACCGTTTGAGGATGACAAAAGCGCCGGACAGGTGTTCAGCTGGTTGACATTGCACGAACGATTGATGCCGAATCCCAAAGCTCAAGAGTATAAGGTTTTCGCGGCATATTACGGCAAGAGGCTGGACGAGGCGATCGACATCTCTGATGAGCTGCTTCGAGATGTCAGAAACGAATCGAACTTGATGCTGCTCAACTTGTTGCTGCTCAACGCAAAGGGGCACAAACAGCGATTTGAAAGTGATCCACAACAGTGGCCGGATGATGCCGTCAAAGCGGTTCGTCGTTTTGTACAGCTGATAAAGCGACTTGGTGCTGCCAGGACCGGGCTCACGGACACCGAGTACTATGAAAGGGTACTCGTCCCCGCGCTAGAACTGAACAACCGGCTGCTCGGTGAAGATGCCGCCGGCGACGACATCGACGTTATCGATTTTCCATTCCTGTTGGCCGACATTGACGCTAATGCAACAGACGAGAAGAATGCAGCGATCGATAAGCTCGCTAATCAAGAGCTGCGTAATGACGTGGCAGCAGTGTATGCGGCGTTTGCCGAATTCGCCGCCACGGATCCTGACATTCGTTTGCCGAACCGTCTTGCCAAAGCGCAAGCACTCTTCAAGCTGGCAGCTGAATTGGCAGAGGATGACAGCGAGTACAAGACCCGTGAGGCAGAAGTACTGATTGAGCGGTCCGACGGCGATTTGTTCGACAGGATTGAGCTTGTTCGAAGCGTCGCCGAGCCGATTTTGAAAGTCGACGAAGACGATCCACGCGCCAACGCTCTGATGGGATGGGTGGCGCTAAAAAAAGGGTACTTTGAGCCCGACCCGTTGTCCAAACGAGTTTTGCTTAACGAATCCGTCAATCGTTACAAAAAGTCCTTCCTTTCCATCGGAGCAAGTTATGAAAAAAACCTCGTCCATTGCAGCAACGCGAACCTCTTGCTTGGACTG
>JASLPZ010000427.1:0-5492 GCA_030744725.1 Pirellulaceae bacterium | reverse complement strand
CTACTGTCCATCCGCGAACAGTAGCAATTTTGCTAAACTAACGATGTACCAATTCTTTACCGTGAACGGTTACTAGAAATCTAACATCATTGGAGAATCTTGTGGACGGATGCCCCTCGGATCAGATCGAACTGCTGATGAGGTCGCACTGCTTTGAGTGCTATTCGCGTGCTGCCGAGGAAACGGAAGGAGGGATGACGTTGGATTTTGGAAGCGGCTGGCCAAGGGTGGTGATCGAGGTCGGACGATCACAACGTGTAAGCCATCAGAGAGTTTGCTAGGTGCATGGGGCCAATCAAGGAAGCGAATGAGAACGCGTTGCCTGGTTATTTCTTCAGCCGCTTGAGTGTTTGTTGATAGCGTTGTTTCATCTCCAGTTCGCGCTGCTTGAGAAACTTTCGCTCGACCTGGTCTCGTTCGTCTGGCTTCGCTTGGATGGCTGTTGGAATTGTGATTTGCCCGAAGGTAATTCCTTCCTCGCGACGATCTACGGCGACAATCTCGCCTCCGTCCACAACCAGCGTTACACCGACGTTGGCTTCGACGACGGGGATTCCGTTCTCCTTCGCCCGACTCAGCACAGCCTGATCTTGAGTCAGGGAGCGTGAACCGAACGCGGGAATGATCAGAAAACGCGCACCATCGAGTACCGGAATCCTCGCCAACTGAGGGTTCCAGCGA
The DNA here is from genome assembly GCA_030744725.1 of Pirellulaceae bacterium. Lineage (GTDB taxonomy): Bacteria > Planctomycetota > Planctomycetia > Pirellulales > Pirellulaceae > ARS98. Next base: position 4,811 of record JASLPZ010000427.1, on the reverse strand, counting down.
TCGTTACAGATCATGATTCCACAGCGGCCATACGGCGTGTCGAAGGCGCGACTTTGCTTTCCCAGGCGATTGAACCACCACGATGGATGATACCCTTCGGCAAACTGCATCTTGTGATATTTTCCGCAGAGCCTCCCTTGATGGTCAATGAACACAGCACAGTTAAATACATCCTCTTCGATGCGCTCGGCCATACCAAAGACGATACAGAGCTCCAGCTCGCGAGCGAGGTCTTGAAACCGTTTGACGACAGGGTGATCGATCGGGATGGCGACTTCCTTGATTTTTTCAACTGCTGCCTTGCCCAAGATAATCTCGTTAACAACATAGCCGTCCAGGGCTCCCTCCGGTGCAACTGCGATCTCCGCCCCGCCCTTCTTGGCCTTTCGCAGAGCCTGCTCCAATCGATTAGCATTTCCCTTTAGGTTGAACTTCTCCGGGACAAACGAAATCGAAGCCACGCGAACGACGACTCGCTCTGGCGTGGAATTACCTTCGCGTTGTTGGGCAACAGCGCAGGACGTTATTGCTACGAGAACCAACAGTACCGTCGAACTATTCCGCCGATTAATCTGCATCACTTGTCTCCGTTAGGCACGCTGTTTCAGCGTGTATAGTTCAAATGGATGATTGCAAGGCGTTCCACGCGTGACATACATGCGGCCGGCGGTTGGTTGGATGACGAGCGAAAAGACGGTCGTCCAGAATCCGTTCTGTGGATGGTCGTTTTCATGGCGGCAAATCGATCGAGGGTGGTTGTCGTGGTCGGCCAGCATTCGCTGCACATCGTCGATCGTAATTGGTTGGCTTTGTTCGCCGAGCAGCGCGTCGAGTCGGAAGATGCGGGGGTGCGATTCAATTAGCTCGGGGAACGTGTCGTTGTGTGATAGCAGATCTGCGTGCACACAATGATTGGTGTGTGTGAGATAATTGTTGCCGCCGCTACGCAGCACGTGAACATCGTCGATCGTGACCTCCAGGTCTGCCGGCCCTTGCGGCGTCGCCAGCATAATGTTGGCGGGAATCGCGCGATCAGCGCGGCGGATGGCGTGGACGGATTCCTCGAGCGACGTTGCTTCGTAGAGTTCTCGCAGCGTGAAGTAATGTGGCACACCGATATCCCGTGCAGGTGCGGGCAGCGTGTTCACACATGCTCCGATTCCCGATCCACTGATGCCTAGATAGGATATCAAACCGGCTTGCGTCACCGTCATGAGCGCGGGTTTATCCGTGGGGTGGCGTGTAAGCACAATCGTGAACTCGTCAAGCGCCGGGTCATTATCCCAATTCTGAGCGACCATGGCATGGCCATCGGCCGATGCGTCAGCCGCGATCGAAAGCGAAGTACAACCAGCTTCGTGTTCCGGTTGAAGTTGATTACGAACCTGCAGCAGCATGAGATCGTCGAGCGTAACGCCGGCCGCTTCGGCCGTGCCTCGCAGTTCGTCAACCAAGTCCGAACGGTACGCTTCAGTTAGTGGAATGCACGCGGCGGCGATTTCCATCGCTCTTTCGCGCGAGACGCGTAAGGTCTTGTTCACACGGGCCAGCGCGACTTCGCAGAATCCTCTTACTTCTTCACGAGCCGCTTCGCCGATCTGACGCCCCAGCTCGCGTGGCGATCCTCCGACCGATATTTCGCGATAACGCAGCGGTGTGGTCGAGGGCAATTTGTTCATGCCGTGTTCCCAAACGAAAAGAAAGATAGACGGCCTTCACCATAGAAACCGGTTGGGTCGAAGTACCGGCAGCTGCGAGTATATCTCCCGTGCAACTCACTCGAAACCGCCTTCGAAGGTAAAAAGGGGCCGGTTGGATTGATGGCATCTGTCGGCCAAGAAGGCTATCATGGCGGATCGAACTCGTATCCGTGCAGACGTTCTTTACTGGGAAGTGAGGCTTCTAGAATGTCGATTAGAAACGACGTCACGGACTTCGCTGTCAACGAAGGGCTCGCTTATCGCCGGCGGAACTTCCGCTGTCTTGACCTAGTAACCGTCTGCACCACTGCTGCGATCATTGTGTTCGTTTCGCCTGCGGTGGCGGAAGTGCCCGTGGAGCAGACATGGAACAAGGATTACAGCGAACTGGTTCGTCAAATTGACCGCCTGAAGCAGTCGGACAAGAACTTCCGATCGCGTCTGAAGTCCGAAGCGTTGGATCGGCAAGCGCTGATTCTTCCGGAGGATCGAGATCCACTTGATGTTGTCCTCAGACGAACCAATGCACTGGTACTGTACTTCAAACAACGGGGACAGCTCTTCTCGTCCGTCCTGGGCAATGTCGAGAAACAGCTGAGCGAACTCGATGTGGCGGCACGATCGGCCAACAAGCCTGAGGCGCGCAAGGCGCTGTTCCGTCGAGCGTGCGAATTGCGGCGGCGAGTCGCCTTTTCGAATCCACTTCTCGACTTTGATGATATCGTTTGTATGCTCGAACAGCCAGGCGACCGTCGCATTGTCGAGCAGGCGCGAGCAGCGTGTCCTGGGCACGCCAATGGTGGCGGGCCGCTCATCATTCGTGACTTCAAGTCAAAGGCCGCTCGCGTTCAGGCGCTGGCTGGCATCCCAGTAACCGCTGGACCTTGGAAGGGCAAGGAACTGACAGGCAAGTTCTCTGGCCTGGAGTTGAACTACAACGGCGAAGAGATCTTATTCGCCGCGACGACCAGTGCCGAAGTTTGGCATATTTTCAGATTCAACCTGAACACCAGACAGCTAGTCCAACTGACTGACGGTCCGGCCGATGACTTTGACCCGCATCAGCTTCCCTCGGGACGAATCGTCTTCACCTCGACACGGCGTGGTGGGGTTGGTCGCTGTGTGCTCACTCCTCAGTCGTTGACTTACACGTTGCACTCGATGGAACCCGACGGCTCCGATGTCGTTTGCCTCAGCTTCCATGAAACCAACGAATGGGCTCCGACGGTCAGCCATCACGGGAAGATTGCCTACACGCGATGGGACTACGTTGACCGTCACTGGGGCACCGCCCATCATTTCTGGGAGTGTTTTCCAGATGGGCGGGATCCAAGGAACTTCCATGGAAACTACCCTTTGCCTTGGTCTGCCATGCCTCAAGGCGTGCAGCCCAGCGACTATGGCAAGGCGACGCTGGTTTACGGCAGAGCCTTACGGCCCGACGTGGAGATCTCCTTTCGCCCCGTCCCCGATTCGCCAAAGTACACGGCCACAGCCGTAGGGCACCACCAAGGATTCTCCGGCAGCCTCGTCCTGCTTGATCCTCGCGTTCCTGACGATGGAAAAATGGCCCAGCTCAAGCGGATCACTCCCGAGTTCTTCTTTCCCGAAGTCGAAGCCGGAGCCACGCACACTTACGGCACTGCCTGGCCACTCAGTGAGGATTTCTACCTCTGTAATTACAACTTTGGACTCTACCTTCAAGACCGGTTCGGCAATCGCGATGTGATCTACGCTCCGGGCTCGGGACCACATCGTGTGCGAGACCCATTTCCGTTGCGATCGCGTTGGATGCCTCCCGTCTTGCCGGTGAAGACTTGGCAAGGCCAACGCGGTGGGACACCCGAACATCATCGCGCGGTGATCAGCGTAATGAATGTGTATGCCACCGACGAAGCGGGTCGGCTGCCCGACGATATTAAGGTCAAGTGGATGCGTATTGTCCAAGTCATTCCCCAGCTGCTTGACCAGTACTTCAGTCTGGAATCGGTCTCCCAGGTATCGTTTGCGACGGATTCGATTGGCCGTATGCCGCTCGGCGTCGTGCCAGTCGAAGAAGACGGCAGTGTTTATTGCGAAGCGCCTGTCGGGAAAGCGATCTACTTCCAGCTTCTCGACCAGAAAGGCATGGCGGTCCACTCGATGAGGTCCGCCACATACGTCCATCCGGGTGAACATTTGTCGTGTCTCGGATGCCACGAAGACAAGTGGAAAGGTACCCCTCAGACCTATTCAACGCCCCTGGCATTACAACGGCCGCCATCGAAGATTGTCCCGGAAGTCACGAGCGGGGCCATCCCATTCAACTTCGTTCAGCTGGTCAAAGTTCCCGTGTTTGATAAGAAGTGTGTGCCATGTCACAAGAAGCACCCGAAAGCGCCAGACATGAGCTACCGTTCCTTAGCCAGATACGATCGCGCGTTCAGTTATCCAGGAGAGCGGCCAGCGTTGGTAGCGCTGGGTGTCGGCGGCTCGCGAACGACACCGGGGCGTTTTGGTGCTCGCGCATCGGGCATCATGAAGTCGCTAACTACGGGACCCGAACACAAGGATGTGAAACTGTCCGATGACCAATGGCGGCGACTGACATTGTGGCTTGATCTTAACTCGAACGAGATCGGCTGGATTGGAAATGACAAGAGCAAAATCGCCGATCAGAAACATGGCCTTGCACTCTGGCCACCAATCGACGTTGACCCGTCGCACCCGACAGGCGTGGAGAAAGACGTTCCACTGCCAGATCGGCCCTGATTTCATCTGGACCTGCTGACCCTGCCGGAGTCAATTGTTTTGGTGGCGGTGACGTCGGGGCCGGCGTCGATGTTGAGCTCTTTGCGCAAACTGGTGAGTCAGCGCCGGCGTTGCGCTGAGGTGCTCCTGAAGGAGTTGTGCGAAATTGTCGCCTTTACTTCATCAGATTGATCTTCAATCGCCGAACGTTGACCCGCTGGCGTCAACCATCGATACTGAGGCTGGCTTTCCGCGACATCACCCAGAAGCGTCAGCGATCTAAGGAATCACAATGCTATCCCCAAGCCTCCTCAGAAGAATCTGTGGGTGAAGTCAGGTTGAGGAAGTGCTCCGAGGTTGTGATAGAGAGCGATTTCATAG
>JASLPZ010000426.1:0-5548 GCA_030744725.1 Pirellulaceae bacterium | reverse complement strand
GCGACACTCGATGTTGCCGTTGCAGAGAGTTCGCAGAGGGAAGAGGGTGCGATGCTTGGCGACGAGGAGTCTGCGGAACCGGCAACGACGGCGGTCCGCCAATTCCTGGCGAAGCGGGCTCGGCAGCAGCATCGCCCACCAAAACTCCGTCAATCAGTTGACCGAGCCGTGGCAACAACCATGACGCGTTCGGCTTGATCGCTCTGGCCTCGGCTCGCTATTCATGGTTCATTCTGGCTGACGTCGGATGAAGGATGCCGGCAAGGTGGACTGAGCAGCACGAAACTCAGCAAGCGCCCGGCCCTGATGCTCTAAGAGTATGCGGCGAACTTCCAAAATACTCCGTGAATGCTGGTGCACCGTCACGTGGTCTGCCGGCACGGAGATCTCCGAGGCGACATCGTCGAGATGTGCGCTGTCGAAATCCACGATGCCGTCGCCACCGGCCGCGAGCCGCCCGACGATGCCTTCCCTGGGGATCAGGCCCACAATGTTATGGTACGAAGTACGGGGTGATTTCGGGGCGCGAAGCATCGTGGGCAGTACAGTCGAATCTGGGGCGAGCGAATCGATGCTGGTGCTGATTGTCAGCAATTCAGAATCATAAAACAGGTTGGGATTATCTCGATACAGCCGCTGCGATCCGCTGACCAGTCTTTTGGGCAGCCAGATCAGCTTGTGTGCCAGCCAACGTGTGAATTCGTTGGAAAACTCGCTTCCCCGGTGTGGCGTGGCGATAGTAATCACGCGACGGATCGACGGGTTTGGTTCGAAAAAAGTGACGTCTTCGAGCTTCTCTAGAAGGTCCTTGTCACCCTGCAGTTCCTCGAACGGTTGGTCGCTCAGCAGATGCCAAAAGTCGTCACCGCTTTCCAGTGTCTGCAGTCTCGACACAAGACCTCCCATGCTGTGGCCGACCAACACCATCTGCTGGAGCGTCAGCGATTGATGAACGGGGTCAAGCGTATCCTGTAGCAATTCCAAGTCTTTCCGCATTTCTGCAGCGCTAATCCAGAACGGTTGCCCTGTCGGGTAGAGATAGAACCAGAACTGATATTGATCGCGGATCTCGGGAAACGCGCGCAGATCGTTGAACATTTCCATCCACGTCAGCGGGCTGGACCACAAACCATGAACCATCACGACAGGAATCTTCTGGGGGTCGTACGGTTCGACCATGAAAAGTCCAGTTAGCGATTCGGCCCTATCCGGTGTCAGCAGCGCCAGCGTGGCCACATTCTTGCGTTGCTCAAAGTCGGGATTATCTAGGAAGTAGGCTAGCGGCGTTGTGAGGTCAGTTTCCAACGGCACACGACGGCCATCGATGAGGATGTCCGTGCCGATTAGCGGGTCGTGCAACTCCAGCACACAGTGGCAGGCCGTATTTTCATCACTGGCGGGATTCTCACTGCGATCTGCGCTGGGTGGTGGCGTGAAGACACGTAGGAACGCCGTCACCGCAAAGCTCAGGCCAGGCGGGTAGTATTCCTCGGCGGGATCTTCGTGATCGTGCGATTTGCGAACCGCCACCAAGGGGACCCCTAGACCAAAAGACCGATGGTGATTCGTTAGGCCGGTAGCCTCAAAGTCCGAAGCAAATTCGAGGCGCTCGAAATCGTCCGCGTGCCAGCGCCCTTTCACATCGACCGTGATAGTGAATGTTCGGTCGTTCGTCTTGATCGTATAGGTGCGGTCCGGTCGCAGATCCCCGTGCTGTTTGACAATCCGCAGGGCGGATTCCAATGACTCGTTGTAGACATCGCAGGCCTGGCGGAACTGCGGGTCGTAGGGGTTGCGGAAGTGGTCAAACTTTTGATCGAAAAGATACCAATAGGCGTGCGAGGCAGCCGCACCGAAATGTTCGAGGGCTTTGGTGGATTGGCCCCTGTCCATTGCCTCCCGGCCTTCAATGTACGCCAATTCGGAAAACGAATAGAGCTTCTCAGGCTGCGGATCTACCACAATCTGCTGGTTCAATCCCGCCAGCACGACTGCCGGCTTCTCTTCGTCCAAAGCAAAACGGCGCAAAAGTCGTGCGGTGCGCGGGCTTGGTTTTGGACTCGAAAATGAGAACATTCTCAATGGCCCGGCGAGCCGATTGTGCGGAGCCTCGCGCATCGTGATATAGTCAGTCGATGCGCAACCGACAAGTGTGAGTAGCAAGAAGGCAGTCGGCACCAACCGCACGCGCTGAACGTGGCGCGTCGGCAAGGGTGCTCCATCCAGATTGGCCGGGAACCAGGATGCCAACATGGGTACCGCGTTGCAAGAGGATAAGGGCACGGAACAAGACGAGATGGAATTCCGCAACATACGAAAAGACAGAAGAAGAGTGGCTGAGGACAATACACTTCCGATCGAGTGGCAACAATGGTGATTTCCAGTCCTTTGGCAATTCACGGCGGATCAGCCGAAATCCCCGAAGGGCCACCGTCGTGGCCGCTCAGAGACGACGATGTAAGACAAGCCCTCGAGCGAACCGTTAGCGACGGCAGTTGGGGACGCTATCACGGCCCGCACATCGAACGTCTGGAGCAGTTGCTCGCTCAAATGCACCAGGTTCCGTATTCGCTGGCCTGCTGCAGCGGGACTGTTGCCGTCGAACTCGCTTTGCGAGGTTTGAAGATCGGAGCGGGCGACGAAGTGTTGCTAGCAGGCTACGATTTTGGTGGAAATTTTCGTTGCATCGAGTCCGTGGGTGCCTTCCCCGTGCTGGTCGATATCGATCCACACACCTGGTGCATGACCACCGAACGAATCGAAGACGCAATGAGCACGACCACGCGAGCAATCGTAGTTTCCCATCTGCACGGTGGCAGTGCGGATATGCGGAAGCTCTGCGCGTTGGCTTCCCAACGAGGTGTCCGCGTTGTGGAAGATGCTTGCCAAGTCCCGGGTGCCATCGTGCAGGGGCGACCGGCTGGAACGTGGGGAGACGTCGGTGTGCTCAGCTTTGGAGGCAGCAAGTTGCTCACCGCGGGACGTGGCGGCGCCCTCGTAACGCCTCACGAAGATGTCTTCCAACGAATCAAGATCTTCTGCGAACGGGGCAACCACGCTTTTCCTTTGAGCGAGTTGCAAGCGGCTGTACTGGCACCCCAAGCTAGCAAACTGGGCGCACGAAACTCTACGCGACAAGTACGCGTGAGACAACTCCTGTCGGCTTGCACGCAAGTCCAGGCACTTTCACCGGTCGCATTGCCAGCCGATGGGGATCAGGCAAGCTACTACAAAGTCGCCTGGCGATTCGAACCGGGTCTTTGCGGCGGTTGGTCCCGCGCTCAGTTCGTAGAGGCCTTGCAAGCAGAAGGTGTAGCGATCGATATCGGGTTTCGCGGTTTCTTGCGGCGAAGTGGTCGCCGATGTCGAAAACCTGACCAGATGGAACACGCTCAAAAGGCGGCCGATCAGACAGTCCTGCTGCACCATCCGGTCCTGCTGGAAGGCGCAGAGACCATCAACCGAGTGGCCCAGGCGATCGCCAAGGTGGTTGACTTTGCAGAGTCAGAGGGAGGACCTTGCGAACTCGAAAAATGATCCGAATCAAGATGCTGTTCATCGGGCCAACCGTGGCAGACACGGGTTAGGATCGTCAAGTTCGACTTCCAACGCGAGGGGCACGGTTGCCGGTACGCGTTCTTCGACTGGAAATCTAAACTCGCGCTGATGCCTCTCAAGTTCACCGCGCATGATGTGAACGTTGTCCGGCGCTTCGATGCCCAGCGTGACACGATTGCCCGCCACCCGGTTGACGACGACCGTGATATTCTCTCCGATGACGATTCGTTGTCCTACTTTGCGGCTAAGTACTAACATGATTCTGACCTCGTCCTTGAGTTCTCCGCGGATTGGGTACGTCTGATGGGAGCAACTTCGCCCGACACGGCAGGGAACGGGTTGTTTGCCAAATTGACTTGCTCCACTAGTCAGCCACTGGAATCAGCAAACTTCGTGCCATTTCGATGGCAGCAATTCTGGCACCACGCCGTAAGTTGTTTCCGTGCTGCGGCATATCGGGCCTGGCTAAAAACCACGGCACTTTGAGGATGGTCGCAATTTGCGCACTGAATTGATTCAGTGTGTCAGTTTCGGGCCATGACCGTCGCCAGATTGACGTTAGAATACCTGCGTTCCTGTCACTGATACCTTTGCCTGCGTGGAGTTCAGTCATGTTCCGTCACCTGTTTCATGTTGCACTCCTGACCTTACTTCTTGGTGCGGGAGCCCTCGCCGAAGAGAACATTGGCGAACTACTTTTGCGAGCAGATGAAGCGGTAGAAGCCGGTCAAAGCAAGCAGGCCGTGGACCTGCTCACCAAAGCAATCGCCATCAGGCCCAACTTGGCCAGCGCCTACTACACTCGGGGGCGCGAGCGCTTTCGTTTAGGACAGCTTGAGAAATCTGTGGCCGACTTCGACAGTTATGTTGCGCTCGCGCCGGACCAAGAGTCACGCCAATGGGAACGCGGCATTGCTTACTACTATGTGGGTAAGTTCAAGCAAGGTGCGGCGCAATTCGAGCTCTACCAGACGTATCATGACAACGACGTCGAGAACTCGGTTTGGCGTTACTTGTGCATGGTCCCTACCACCGGAATCGAAAAAGCTCGCTCGGTGATGCTGCCGATCAAGGATGATCGACGCAATCCGATGATGCAGGTTTTCAATTTATATCGAGGTCGCCTGAAGCCGGCTGATGTCTTGGCGGAAACACGACGGGACGCCCCTTCCGCCGACGTGCTGGCTGGTAGGCAATTTTACGCACACCTCTACCTGGGGCTCTATTACGAAGTCGCAGGCGATGCGAAGAAGGCGCGCAAGTACATCGATCTGGCGGCTTCACCGGAATTGAAAGACAGTCGCAAAATCAACCGGTACATGTGGGACGTTGCTCGGATTCATCAACAGAAGTTGGACCAGGCAAAGCAACGAACGACACAACCGAAACCTGACGCACCAGAAAGAACCAAATGAACAAGCCAGTTCCTCAACCACTCGACCCGGCGCAAGTCACAGCGCGGGCGCACGCCGTCGTTGCCGCCGACCGTTTTCCGCAACTCGCTACCATTGACGGCGATCAGCCGCGACTCCGTCCCGTTTCACCGGTCAAGACGGACGGCTTCACCATTTATGTGGCGAACCTGCGCAGCTATCACAAGACCGTCGAGATTCAGGCCAATCCCAACGTCGAGCTGTGTTACATGGACAGTGGCCACGATCAGGTGCGGATTACGGGCGTTGCCGAAGTCGTTTCTGACCGCGACATGCTACAAGCGATCTGGGATGCCAATCCCCTGCTCCGCCAATACCTGGGCACCATCGACAACCCTGCTTTGATCCTCTACCGAATTCGCCCGACTCGCGTTCGATATATGCAGGAATGGGCGCTCGAGTATTTTGATGTGCCCTTGGAATCGATCGAATCGGCCAAAACAGGATAGACCGTTACCAACTCCAACCGCGAGTTTTTCTGGCGCCAGTCATAGCGGTATTTGCTGTAGAATACACAACGCCGTTTTGAAACTCGGTTGCAGGCGAAAATTGGAGTC
>JASLPZ010000425.1:0-5563 GCA_030744725.1 Pirellulaceae bacterium | reverse complement strand
AACAACTTACGTCGAATCAACACCGAAAATATTTCTAGAAAATCAGATTTGGTCCACTACTGGGGAACTTGGGCTAGTACGAGTCGCACGGTTAATTTCCTGAATTCTTCGGTCCCGAGGCTCCAGGGCTAAGAACTGCTGGAGCCTCGCTCTATCTGGGGGACGTCATCGAGCGCCTCCCACATTTACCAGCGAAGTGACGAGGCCATCGAACACGCTGCCGTTTGGTCAGAAGACAACCTCGCTCAATATGCGCGAGGTGTCACGCGTCCTTGAACGCGGGATGGAAGACCTTGAATTCGCAAGAATCCTTCGGCGTCGGTTTGGTTATATGAACCGCCACCTTCCATCGTGGCGATGCCCTCGTCGTAGAGACTGTTGGGACTGGATCGGCTGGCGACAATCATGTTGCCTTTGTAGAGATTCAGTGTGACCTCGCCGGTGACCGTCTTTTGTGATTCACGAACAAATGCCAATAGGGCATCGAACTTAGGCGTGTACCAGAAACCGTTATAGACGATCTCGGCCACTTCGGCAGACAAGCGATCGCGAAGATGCGTAAGGTCACGATCGACGGTCAGCTGTTCGAGCAGCATGTGAGCCTCATAGAGCACGGTCATGCCCGGAGCCTCATAGACACCGCGACTCTTCATGCCAACAAAACGATTCTCTACCATGTCGATGCGTCCAACGCCGTTGCGTCCGCCGATGTCGTTGAGCGTCGTAACGACTTCCAGCGCCGAACACTCCTTACCATTGACATGAGTTGGCACGCCTCGGTCGAATTGGACCGTGACCGCTTCCAAGGCGTCTGGTGCTTCCTGGGGAGAAACACCCATCCCAAAATCAACCGTCTCGACGCCGTTGACAGTCAAATCCTCTAGTTCACCCGCTTCGTAACTGATGTGCAGGCAGTTTTCGTCGGAACTGTAAGGTTTGGCGACGGATGCTTTGACGGGAATCCCCTTTTTCTCGCAATAGGCGATCATCTCGGTGCGTCCCGGAAACAACTGTCGAAATTGCTCAATCCGCCAGGGTGCCACAACGTTCACGCCGGGGTCCAAGGCTTCGGCGGCCAACTGAAAGCGACATTGGTCGTTACCTTTTCCGGTCGCGCCGTGAGCGTATGCGTCGGCACCCACATCGCGAGCCACTTGGAGGCAGACCTTGGAAATCAAGGGTCGCGCAATCGACGTGCCCAACAGGTAAATAGATTCGTACTTGGCGTTCCACTGCATGACCGGAAAGGCAAAGTCGCGACAGAGCTCTTCCTGGGCATCGACAACCCGTGAACTCGCGGCACCATTACGGTCGGCTTTCTCGAGAATTGCTTCGCGATCTTCGCAGGGCTGTCCCAAATCGACGTAGACACAATGCACGGTGTAGCCTTCATCCTGCAGCCATCCGAGAATGACTGACGTATCCAGGCCACCGGAATAGGCAAGTACACAACTGGGCATATCAAATCGTCCTTCTTTAGTCTCATTATGGTCGGAAACTTGTCGTATTTGAGTCAAGTTTTGGCGACGGCCACCGACCGCAGGTTGGCCGGGGAGCGGGTTAACAAGACCGAGCGGTAGCTCGGATTGGTTCGAGGCCCTGCCTCGTTAGCTTCGTTAAGAGGCGACCGCCAACAGAAGACGCCAAACTCAGATTGTGGTTCGCGTTCGGCGAGCTGACAAGGCCCAGCTTTCACTGGCCACCGCGTCCGTACAGGGCCGGGGCCACTACCGCCAGGCGGCTATCGTGAATAGGATGGGGACATGCAAGACCAGCCGCCTGAACCCTTTACACTCGATCTGGATCGGCAGCAGCGCTGCGGATTTCCCGAGGTTGTGTACGGAGAAGGGAAAGATCTGGTCACGCTGACGAAGATCATCTCCCAGCTGCAGACAAACGGAACCAACGTGCTGGTGACGCGTCTTGATGCCGACAAAGCCGAACAGTTGGCCGGCCCCTATCCTGATGGACAATTCAACTCGTTGGCACGCACCTGGCGTTTGGACAGATCACGGCAACCTGCCGTTCAGCCGCCATCCGGTGCCGTGACCATCGTGACGGCCGGGACCAGTGACCTGCCAGTGGCGGAAGAGGCAAGGGAAACACTGCGTTGGATGCAGGTGGAACCGGTAATGGTCCATGACGTCGGCGTCGCGGGGCCCCATCGGCTGCCGGCGCGCCTGGAATCGCTGAGAAATGTGGATGCAGTGGTGGTTGTCGCCGGTATGGAGGGAGCCCTGCCAAGCGTCGTCGGTGGCTACGTCGACTGTCCCGTGATCGCGGTGCCGACGAGCGTCGGATACGGCGCTAATCTGGGTGGCATTGTCGCATTATTGGGTATGCTAAACAGTTGTGCGGCCAACGTGACGGTCGTGAACGTCGACGCCGGATTCAAGGGCGGCTACGTGGCTGGGTTGATCGCCCGTCGCTGTCACAATTCGAGCGACACGCCATGACTCACCAAGACACCACGTCGCAATTGCCCACACTCTCGTCACGGGTCGTCGATACTCACAAAGGCGATTATGGTCGGGCCTTGCTGGTCGGTGGATCCCGTGGCATGGCCGGTGCAATCGCGTTGGCTGGGATGGCGGCGTTACGCAGTGGCGCTGGAACAGTGACATTGGGCGTCGCAGACAACTGCCTTGAAACCGTGGCATCCTTCGAACCGGCTTTCATGACGGCTCCGCTTGCTTGTGATGCCGAAGGCCGGCTAGTCGTTGCGGCAAAGGAGGCGCTGAAGGTACTTGCCGACCGAGCAACCTGCATCGGCTGTGGCCCGGGACTGGGACGTTCACCTCAGATCACAGACTTGATCACCTGGATGTATCAGCTGTTGCCGCAGCCCATCGTATTCGACGCAGATGCCCTGCACGCCTTGGCAGAACACCCTGATGTGCTGACCAAACCGGGCGGCATTCGCATCCTGACTCCCCACACGGGCGAATTCCAGAAACTGCTGAACGTCTGTGACTTGCCGCGGGAAAAACTGGAACTGCGTGCGGAACTGATGGCGGCCTCGCACAAGATCATCATCTGCCTAAAAGGACACCGAACGTTTGTGACCGATGGTCACCAGTCGACACACAACTTGACTGGCAACCCCGGAATGGCCACTGGCGGTAGTGGCGACGTCTTGACAGGCATGGTGACCGCTCTTCTCTGCCAGGGTCTGACGCCGCTGGATGCCATGCGGTTGGCGGCTCATGTGCATGGACTTGCTGGGGACCTGGCGGCCGATGAAGTCGGTCAAGTTTCTTTGAACGCCAACGACGTTCTGCGCCAATTGCCTGCAGCGTTCTTGCAACTCGAAAGTTGATCTAGTGAAACTGGTCCGCAATCTGGATTTTGACGACCCCGCTTTGCGGCACGGCGCTATCACGATCGGTAATTTCGACGGCGTTCATCGCGGGCACGTGCGGATTATCGAACAACTGATAGCGCTGGCTCGAGAAGTCGGCGGCCCCGCTGTCGTCTTTACGTTCGATCCACACCCCGTACGACTGTTGCGGCCAGATACAGTTCCCCCGCCACTTACCTGGACAGACCGGAAGGCCAAACTCTTGGCCGATCTGGGCGTCGATACGATCGTGGTTTATCCGACCGACGAAGCGCTTCTTGCGCTGAAACCCGGCGAGTTCTTCGATCAGATCGTGATCGAACGACTCCAGGCGCGGGCAATGACGGAAGGCCCCAATTTTTTCTTCGGCCAAAAACGAGCTGGAAACATCGCAATGCTAAGCGAGCTTTGCCGAGCTTCCAAAATTCGTCTGAAGATCGTCACGCCGCTGAAAGTCGATGGCCAGTACGTCTCGAGCAGTCGAGTGCGGAAGTTGGTGTCCGTCGGTAATGTGGCCTCCGCCAACACGTTGCTAACCAGCCCGTACCGAATCCGTGGCATGGTAACGCATGGTGCGGCGCGCGGCGCGAAAATCGGGTTCCCGACCGCCAATGTCGACGCTATCGATACACTCTTGCCCGCCAAGGGAGTCTATGCGTGCCGCGCAATCTGCGAGGAAGGGCAATGGCCGGCTGCCGTCAATATTGGACCGAATCCCACATTTGGCGATAATGCACTGAAGGTCGAAGTCCACTTGATTGGATACAGCGGATCGCTGTATGGCAATGCGCTGGAGGTTGACTTTCTACAACGCCTACGCGACATTCGGTCGTTTGATTCAATCGAGCAGCTAAAATCGCAGCTTGCCCGCGATGTCGAGGCCGCACGTGCCGTAGAGCCAACCAGTGAATAATTGTCGCATTTGATGGCAGATCCCATGACACCCGACTGGACTCGCTTTGTTGACCTAATCAATGCCAATCAGCGTTTCTTGCTCACCAGTCACATTCGTCCCGACTGTGATGCCTTGGGGAGCGAACTGGGCATGTGTGGCGTGCTGGAAGGCTTAGGCAAGGAAGTCACCATCGTCAACGCCCATCCGACGCCACCCAACCTGTCCTTTATCGATCCGCAGCGGCGCATCGAGGTTTTGGGCACCGACACGCAAGTCGACGAACTGCTTGACCTGGACATCATGATGGTCTTGGATACCAGTGCTTGGGCACAGCTTGGTCCCATGGGCGACGTGATTCGCGCCACTAAAGCCAAGAAGATCATCGTCGATCACCACGTCAACGAGGATGATCTGGGCGCGGAGCTGTTCAAGAATACGACCGCCGAAGCAACCGGACGCTTGGTCGTCGAGGCAGCCGAACAGTTGTGCGTCGCATTGACGCCGGAAATCGCGATGCCGGTCTTTGCCGCGATTGCCACCGACACCGGTTGGTTTCGTTTTGCTTCGACCACCAGCGAGACCTATCGCGTTATTGCCAGCCTCGTCGACGCCGGCGCCAACCCAAGCGATATCTATCGCGAACTGTACGAACAAGACTCGGCGGGGCGCGTGCGTTTGCGAGGTCTGATCCTGTCCCGCATCGAGAGTGAGGTGAACGGTCGCCTCCAACACACATACGTCACCAAAGAGGACTTCGAACGGACTGGAGCAATACCGAGTGATACCGAAGACGCCATCAATCTGGCGCTGGCCATCTCTGGTACCGAGTTCGCCGTGATTTTTGTCGGACAACAGACAGGTGGCTTTAAGATCAGCTTTCGCAGCCGCTGTGCGTTGCAGTGCAACGCGATCGCAGAGAGCTTTGATGGCGGCGGTCACAAAGCGGCCGCCGGCGCGTTTCTGGAGGGCTCGCTGGACGACGTTCGGAGGCGAGTTCTGGACGTTGTGCGCTCGGCCATGCGCTAGTTGATTCCTACGCGGCGCCCTGACGCAACTTCGTTTTCCAGATTGCGTCGATTGTGATCGGTGGCATCGTCGGTGTGGCAACGCAAATCAGACGTCGAACGCATCTTTACCGTGCTAGCTCTGCCGGAATGCCAACCGGCAAACTCCGCTCAAAGTGAAAACTTGACGGAATCGGTACAGTTTAACTCGCTGCACGACGATACTAGCTGACGACCTGACGTGCTTTAGCCCCAATACCGTTCAATGAAGCCTAAATCGCAGCCTCCTGTTAGTTTACGTGGTGTGAAACGCGTAACGCTAGC
>JASLPZ010000424.1:0-5593 GCA_030744725.1 Pirellulaceae bacterium | reverse complement strand
GGCAACAGTGAAACAAAACTGCCCTCCAAAAACTAGCTCAGTTCACCAGGAAATGCCAACTTTGGCGCGGCCTAGTGTGAGTCTCTTTCAGTCATTCGATGGCGAGTCGTCTTCCGGTTTTCCGGCAAGCCAGCCTTGCATCCCGCTCCATGCGCGACCGATTAATCGGCCAGACAATAGATCTTCCGTGACCGTCGCCTTGTCGGTCGAGAAATTCTCCCACACTGCAGCGATATAAGGGCCGCTGCTTTCTGCGAGCGTTACGTATAGCCCTTTCTCCTGGATGTCGTTCAGCCCGCTGCGATAGTGGTTGAAGATGTGCCGATCGAACATGTTTCCCGCCACTTTGACCGTCGAAAGAGCACCTTGTCCGACTTGGCCGACCTTGTTGAGTGTGTACAAGGACATTGTGCTGGAAACGTCGAGCAAACTCACGTGCTCCTTGACGGCGATGTCATGCATCTCGTTCCACATCTGTTTCATCTCAGACTGTGGAATCAATCGCGTCGCATCCAATCCGGTTGCGGCCTCGCGAGTCTGTTCGATCGTCTCTCGCAAGCCGTCCACGGAAATTGGTGGCATGTCAAACGCGCTGGCAGTCTTGTTCGAGGTGTTGCTAAGTGCTTCCAGAAGATCGGCCGCATGATCGATCGTCGTGTCTTCAGCAATGACTCCCGCCTCCTTGAGTTCGCTGCTTAGCTCGTGGAGATACACTTGCGAGCCGTAGGCCACATCGCTGACGATCGCCAACACGGTCAACGGCGAAAGATGCAGCGTGGCCATTCCCGCCAAGTCGACGAAACTACCGATCGCCTTGCGCGCAACGAAACCTTCGACCTTGGGGTCTTCGCTTTGGGCATCGTCGCCATCGACGCCACCAACATCGTGGATCATAAAGTCCAGCATCTGATGAACGAAGACTTCGTACGATTTCGAATTGCGAAAGGCCTGCGGAACTAACAACGCCGCGGACTCTGTCAACGCGCCGCCAACCAACGCCGATGTCGACCGCAGCGCGCGCTCTGGTAATGACAAGCCAAACATCATGTGTTGATAGACCTGCGAAAAACCAGGGTCCTCAGCTGCTTCCGCAGCGTTCCCCGTAGCTGGGTCAGTCGGTGGGTCGGTGGGTGGGGGGTTCTCATTCATGTCAGCAGTTTAGCACAATGCGTGGCGGACGGAGGAACGGTTTTGATTTGACGACACAATTCTCTATAGGCCACGATTGCGTTAGTATGCTTATGGGGCCAAAGTTGATCATATGTTAGGAACAATCTGATACAAGCTCTCTAGTGAACGCCCATGTCGCATTCTGACTCGCGTGATGCCCGTGACGACAACTTTGATACAACCCATTGGAGCTTGGTGTTGTTGGCAGGAGCCGATACGTCGAGATCGGCACAGGCGATGGCCGCCCTCTGCGAGGCGTATTGGTACCCGTTGTATGCCTTCATCCGTCGTCGCGGTAGCTCGCCTGCCGATGCGGAGGACTTAACGCAGGCGTTTTTTGCCACACTGCTGGAAAAAGGCACGCTTGAGTCAGCCGATCCGCAACGAGGTCGCTTCCGTGCGTTCTTGCTGACATCGGTCAAGTACTTTCTGTCCAACCAGCGCGCGCACGCTGGGGCGCAAAAACGTGGCGGTGGCACGCAACTCTTGTCGCTGGACTTCAGGGACGCCGAAGGCCGATACTTGGCCGAGCCTGCCGATTCGATGACAGCCGAGCGTTTCTACCAGCGGCGATGGGCCTTGACCTTACTCGATCGAGTACTCGCACAACTCGAGAAGGAGTACACAGCAAGCGGTCGGGAGGAGACCTTTACAGCACTGCAGGATCTCCTTGCCCGTAAACGCGGCTCGACGCCGTACCGGGAGATTGCAAGTGACCTAGAGATGACCGAAGGTGCCGTGAAGACGGCGGTGCACCGAATGCGGCGGCGATATCGAAGTCTGCTCGAACTGGAAATCTCGCACACTTTGGCTGATACCGAAGATACGCAAGACGAACTTCGCGAACTACTTAGGGCGATCGGCGATCATACCTGAGAAATCTTGGAGTAACCTTCTGGGCGTTTTCCGTTAGAGGTTGGTGGAGACCAATCAAACGGCAACGGAGCATCGACCATGTCTAACGAAACATGCCCTCAATGTGGAGCCGCCAAACCCGCTGGTGCTGCGCATGGTGTATGCCCGCGTTGTGCGCTAAACTTCGGATTGGCGGCAAATCCCGACGAGGCATCGGCGGCATTTTCCGATGCTGGTGAGGGCGAAGCTCCGACGGAATCGTTTCACGGGGGCAAGAGATCCGCCAAACACCGCACCGCGCCGGAGGATCTTCCACAGCCTGGCGATCGTTTCGGTTCGTACCAGCTGGCACGCGTGTTGGGTCGCGGGGGAATGGGGATGGTCTACGAGGCAGAGGACACGGCTACCTCGCGTCGTGTTGCCCTCAAGCTGTTGACTCACGGTTGGGATTCTCCCGAGGCGCGAAATCGGTTCTTTCGCGAAGGCCGACTCGCCGCGTCGATCAACCATCCGCACAGCGTCTATATCTATGGCACGGAAGAGATCGACGGCACACCTGCGATCAGCATGGAGCATATTGCGGGTGGGACGCTGCAAGAGCGAGTTCGCGAAGACGGACCGTTGTCGCCGACGGAAGCCGTCGACGCGATCCTGGACATCATCGCGGGCCTGGAAGCTGCCGCTGCCGTTGGCGTATTGCATCGCGACGTGAAACCATCAAACTGCTTTATTGATGTTGAAGGAACTGTGAAGATTGGCGACTTTGGGCTATCCATGTCGACCACTTCGCACAGCGACTCCTACCTGACAATCCCCGGTGCCTATCTCGGCACGCCGGCGTTTTCGTCGCCCGAACAACTTCGTGGTGATGTTCTTGACGTGCGTTCCGACATCTATGCCGTCGGCGTGACTCTCTTTTATCTGTTGACTGGCCGCACACCGTTTGAGGGTGAAAACCTGGTCAAGCTGTTGGCCACAGTATTGGAGCAGCCCGCACCCTCCCCTGCCGAGTTTCGCGAACGGTTGCCGAACGGGCTGTGCAAGGTGGTATTACGATGCCTCGCGAAGCAGCCGGGCGACCGCTATCGAGATTACAACCAGCTTCGAGCCGCGCTCGTTCCATATGATTCGACAGCTCCGACTGCAGCCACACTCGCGCTTCGCTTCGCCGCTGGTGCTTGTGACCACTTCATCATTAGCATGATCAGCACAGCCATCTTCGCGACCATGTGGGGCGCATTCATGTTGACACCGGAAGGTGTGCAGCTGTTTGGAATCCCGATTGTCGTTTCGCTTAATCTAATCTATTTCGCCGTGCCCGAAGCTTTTTGGGGTGCCTCGCCGGGTAAAGCATTAATGGGGTTGCGCGTTGTCGTTGGGCAGCAGGGGCGACTCGGACTGCGCAGAGCCTTGGCGCGAACTCTGATCTACGTCGGTGCGCCGGGTGTTTTGGGATGGACCTATTGGGCAGTCAACGGCGCCGCCGCTGCGACACCGGAGACCACCGCTGCCAAGATCGGCATCTCACTGCTCGCTGCAACTAATTGGGTGATTCAGGCTGCACTCTTCAGTACAGCGCGTCGACGCAATGGCTTTGCGGCAGTACACGATCTCGCGACGGGAGCGCGTGTCGTGCTGGCGGAGGCGCGGCTTGAACGGCCAAGCTTGAAAGTCGAACCGATCGCGTTGCCGGACAAGGTCACCCGCAACAAAGTTGGGCCATTTCACATTCTCGATACGCTGCGAAAGACGCCAGGCGACGAACTGCTGCTGGGGTATGATTCGCGACTGCTGCGTCGCGTCTGGATTCATCGCATCAAACCAGACACGAAACCGGTGTCGAATCATCGACGTAGCGTTGGCCGCGTTGGGCGATTGCGCTGGATCAGTGGGAAACGCAGTGAGACTGAAGCTTGGGATGCCTACGATTCGTTTTCCGGTATGTCGTTTCTTGAAGTCGCACAGCAACCGCAGCAATGGGAGGCGGTGCGAGTTTGGCTGCTAGATTTGGCAACCGAATTGACCGCCGCGGGAAAGGACCAGACGCTGCCCACCGAGCTGCGGTTGGAGCATATCTGGATCACCGCGGACGGTCGAGCCAAGCTGTTGGATTTCGCCGCACCCCGATCTGATGGCGGGGTCAAACCGTTGCACAAGGAGTTTGCCTGGGAACAGCCGTCATATGCCTGCCTGTTCTTAACACGTGTCGCGCTACTCGCATTGAATGGTTGTTCACAGACTGACGGCGCGTCGGAATTGCGCGATGTCGCGTTGCAAATTCCCTTGTCGGCCAGCGAAACACTAGCCTGTTTCGAGGAATCCGTCCTATCTGACATTGTGGGCAAACTCGATGGACTTAGTAGCTCCGCCGCCCGGATCACGCGACGTCGGCGATCTGGCGTCTACGCGGCAATGACGATTTCTCCCTTGCTTGCCGCAAGTTTGTATGTCTTCGCCCTTTTCTCGACGCGCGCCTTGGCCGACATTCGCCCCGAGTTGAACGATCTCCGCATCGCGATGTTTGGCCGTCAGATCACATTGCAAGACAGAAACCTGAGCAAGGAAGAGTTGGAAAGGAATGAAGCCGCGTGGGAGATCTATATTGCCAACCGATTCCGCTCGACGATTGAGGACGAGAAAGCGTGGAACGAACTGCTTGCGCAGACCGTCGACCCACGGAGTCGTCAATTCGCCGAGC
Source organism: Pirellulaceae bacterium (assembly GCA_030744725.1). GTDB lineage: Bacteria > Planctomycetota > Planctomycetia > Pirellulales > Pirellulaceae > ARS98. Next base: position 870 of record JASLPZ010000424.1, on the reverse strand, counting down.
GAGCAGTTCAGCGGCACCCCAGTCCAACGGCAGACGAAATCGAGGCAGCCGAGGCCCTGATCGAGCCCTTGATAGCTCCGGCACGCGAAGTGCTACAGAACTTTGCCACTGAGTGGTTGCGTCCACACAAACTAGCAGCAATGGCGCTTCTGGTGTTTACGTTTGTCTGGATTTTCTTCGTGTCGATTCCAACGTTGGCAGCCGCTCTTGTCACGCGCCGTGGAGTAATCGCCCGCGCGTTCGGCATAGATTACGTTTCATCTCAAGGAACTCGTGCTTCTAAGTACCGTCTACTGTGGCGAGCCCTGCTGACCCAGTCAGTGGTCACTGTGCTTTGCGTACTTACCATTTTCGTGATCGGGCGGGGCGGCGGCATAGTGTGGCCTCCGATCGTGGTCTCAGCGATCTCTGCCCTATTATTTGTGTTGCCGTTCAAAGCACGCAGTGTGGCGGATCGACTGGCCGGAACCTATCCGGTCGCCGCTTGATGGCATTGCGATTTCATTCGCACGATTCGTGATTCACTTAGTCGACAGCTGCGGATGTTGCCAGATTCCAACGAGGCAGAGCCTCGAACCGATCCGAGCTACCACTTGATCTTGTTAACCCGCTCCTCGACCAGCCTGCGGTCGGTGCCCGTCGCTAGAACTTGACTCAAATACGACAAGTTTCCGACCGTAAGGAGACCAACCCATGACCGTTGGTTGGAAAACGGGCACTGCGGGTCATGTGTCGTTGGTGTTTGACCGATTGACGATCCCGTCCACTTTGCCGGCCATCACGAACGTTTGGCTTGGCCGATTCGTGTCGGGATTGCGAATCTCTCCGGTGAACGGCAATTCGACTTCCACGATCTCGAAGTCTTCGGTG
>JASLPZ010000423.1:0-5596 GCA_030744725.1 Pirellulaceae bacterium | reverse complement strand
CGACGGAAGCTGGGCGGCGAGTGATCGACATGATCAAGCTCAAGATCCCTGTCGTTGGCGGGATCTTTGCCAACTTGGCGGTAGCTCGTTTCTGCCGTGTCCTAGGCACAATGTTGCGCAACGGCGTTCCGATTCTGAAGTCGTTGGAAATAAGCCGTGATGCCACGGGCAACCGCGTTTTGTCGGAAGCCATTCGCGATGCTGCGGAGAATATTTCCTCAGGTCAGTCGTTGGCCGCACCGCTGGCGTCGAGCGGACATTTTCCCGTGACCGTCGTTGAGATGATTTCGGTGGCCGAGGAATCCAATACGTTAGACAAAGTGCTGGTTGAAATCGCCGATGGACTCGAACGGCGAACGTCGCGTCGGTTGGACCTGTTTGTCCGGATGCTTGAACCGGTCATGCTGTTGTGTCTTGCGGTTGTCGTGTTGCTGGTCGTGATTGCCTTGCTCTTGCCTGTCATCAAGATGAGCGCCACGATGTGATCGTCCTCATGGGGTGTTCGGCGCCACAATATCTGGTGTCAAGAATCAGTGTATCTTCAAAACTAAAGTCCGGAGGAATTAAAAATGAAACGTGATCTTCGCAAACGGCGTCGTGCTGTTGGCTTTACCTTGATGGAAGTCCTGTTGGTGCTTGCCATTTTGGTGATTCTGGGTTCATTTGTTGGATACTACATGCTGGGTGCTCAGGAGAAAGCGTTTACCCGCGCGGCCCAGAGCCAGATCAGCACTTTCGATCAGATGTTGCTCGGATATCGATTGGATGTCGGTTCGTACCCGTCCACGTCGCAGGGACTCCAGTCCTTGCGTGAAGCGCCGGCGGACATGGCCAATAGCAAATGGGATGGCCCCTATGCAGAAAAGACGATTCCACCTGATCCTTGGGGCAATCCGTATCAATACGAATTGGTTGACGCCGATAATTTTCACATTTGGTCTTGGGGCCCCAATGGCCAAAGTGGTGACGATGACGACATCAATAACACTACTTGATCTGGGAGCTTTTCTTGAAAGCCAACGTGTCTCAATTTGGACAGCGGCAGCGCCAGGGCTTCACGCTGATGGAAATGCTGTTGGTGCTGGCTCTACTGGTCGTCATCTCCGCGATCTCTCTGCCGGCGCTCCAGGGACCGATGGAAAACCACCGGCTGCGCGTGTCCGGTGATATCCTCCGCGTGCAATGGTCGCACGCGCGCATTAAGGCGATGGAGACGGGTCGCACGTATGTGTTCAAATTCCAACCGGAGCTTCAGAGTTTCAAAATCGAGCCCTGGTACCTGGAGGACGATTACCTCGAATCGTCGGACCTCATCCAGGGCGCCGCGGGCGGAGCATTGGCTGGTGCCAATGGCAACTTACCGAATGACTTTCAGGCGAATGGCGCATCGTCACCCGGTGGGATCTACAGTCCGAATTCGACGACCGCGACATCGACGATGGATCTGGGCGAGTTGCCCGAAAACGTCATGTTTGTGGGGAGTGAGACCGAACTGGATGACCGATCAGCCTATCTTTCGCTGACAACGCCCAGCGAGGATGTTGATGTGGTCTGGTCAGATCCAATATTCTTCTATCCCGATGGTACGTCCTCGACAGCGCGGATCCTGATCAGGAATTCGCGAGCTCGGTACCTGATGGTTAGCGTACGAGGTCTGACTGGCGTTGTGCAAGTTAGTGATTTATTGACCGTGGAGGAGATTCAGTAGGATGAGCACTCCTTCGACGAATCAACGTTTGCGGCGTCGCCATGGTCTGTCGCTTTTGGAAGTCATGCTTGCGCTGGCGATTCTGGGCGGAGCCCTTGCCGTAATAGGCGAACTTATGCGGTTTGGCATGCGCAATGCTGAATCCGCACGTGATCTTGCCACGGCTCAAGTGTATTGCGAAGCCAAGATCAACGAAATCGCGGCCGGATTGCTGCCACCACAACCCATTGCCGACACCCCAATTGAAGAAATGTCCAGCCTGGATGAGGTAGGACTGTGGTTCTATTCAGTTGACGTGCAACAAATAGATCAGCAGGGGTTGATCGCAGTGAAGGTGACCGTGTTTCAAGATCCCACGGTCAAAATGCGGGCCGTCAATTTCTCCCTGGTCCGTTGGATGATCGACCCCGCCCAGGTAGAAATCCAAACGACGGACTACACAAGCGTCTCCACGGGAGGTGCTGGTGATGTGTAATCGAAGCGAATCTCGCCACTGCCGTCGCGGCTTCAAGGCCCAGCGTGGCGGCTTCACGTTGCTGGAGTTGCTGTTGGCACTGACGTTGACCGGGATGGTCTTGTATGCGATCGGCGTGGCAGTCGATTTGAATCTGCGGGCCTTCCAAAAACGTCGTTCATCGATCGAGCAGTCTCAGCTCGCTCGCACATTGCTACGGATCATTGCTGACGACATCCGCAGTAGTGTTGCTTACTACGAGCAGGATCTATCCGGTGTCGAGAAGCTTCTTACCGATACTGCCGAGTCCGCGGCCAGCGGTGCCTTGGATGAACTAGGGCTGGAAGTCGATCCTGAAGCGTTGGACACGATGCTCGAGGACGAATCAACGAACACCACGGAACTGGCGGCGGGGGAGACGATTCCAACCAAGCCGGGGATTTACGGAAATCAACTTGAATTGCAGATCGATGTGAGTCGGCTGCCACGGATCGAAGAATATCAACAGTTGTTGGCGGTGGATCCCAATGTCGCGCTCATGGACTTGCCCAGCGATGTCAAAACCGTGACTTACTTCATTCAGGATCGGGGCTTGGTGGCGGAAGCGGAGGTCGCAGGTCCCGCACCGGCCTTGGGCGTCTCCTCGGAAGTGAACGGCTTGGTACGTCGCGAGATGGATCGGTCGGTCACGCAATGGGCTCTGGAAAACGGTAATGTCATTGGCATGCAACAGAATGGGGACGTGATTGCGCCTGAGGTTGTTGGCATGGAACTAAGCTACTTCGATGGCTACGAGTGGCGGATCGAGTGGGACAGCGAAGCGGAAGGCAGCTTGCCCGTGGCAATCCAGATCATTTTGGCGATGACACCCCCGACCGATCCAACAACTATGGACGATCCAGCGGTCATCGATGAAAGCACACTGAACTATTATCGTTCCGTCATTCGTATTCCAACGGGCCGCCCTGTTGAGGAAGAGGAAGAGTCGCTCGAGACCGATCCGCTGACCGAAGAAGGGGAAGGTGTGTGATGAGCAAGCAAGCAAGCAAACACCGCCCCGTTTCCGAACCACGGCGACGAGCCATTGTTCTGATGATCGTGTTAGTGGTGATTGTGACCCTGTCCTTGGCCGCCTACACGTTTAGCGATCTGATGCTCACCCATCGTCATGCGGCGCTAGTACACGGCAAGCGGCTTCAGGCGAGGATGCTGATCGATTCCGGTGTCGAGGCCGTACTTCAGTATCTGAGTACTGACGATGCATCCCAGACCGAAGCAGGTGGCCATTACGACAATCCCTTGTACTTTCAGAATATGGTTGTGATTCCAGAGACGGACGCGGATCTGCGGGCGAGTTTCACGGTGCTTGCGCCGATGCCGGCGACCGACGGAATGCCGATGGGGCCACGGTACGGTCTAGAGGACGAGTCCGTTCGATTGAATCTGAACATGGTCTTGCTGGCCGATAAGATCGAAGAGGGCGCTAGCCGCAATTTGTTGATGTCATTGCCCGGCATGAGTGAAGAGATTGCGGACGCCATTCTGGATTGGATGGATGAAGATGACGAGGCACGGGAATACGGCGCAGAACTTGATTATTATTCGAGTCTGGAACCGGCGCCCTATGCACCTCGCAATGGCCCCTTGCAGACCGTCGAGGAGCTCTTGTTGGTGGCGGGAATGACACCTCAGCTGTTGTTCGGGATCGATTCGAATCGTAACGGCATGGTCGACGGCCATGAAATGAGCTCCATGATGGGCGGGACCGGCATGGCTGGCACGGCAAACGTGGCTGGTGCCAGTGCCGCCCCAAATCCAGCTGCGATGGCTGGAATGACCGGGATGGATGCCTCGGCAATGGCGTCCGATCGTGGCTGGTCGTCTTACCTGACCATCTACAGCGCCGAACGTAACACGAACGCGTTGGGCGAACCCCGGATCTATCTCAATGGTGACGATTTGCAGCAACTGCATGACGATCTGAGTGCCGTGTTGAGTGAAGAGGCCGCGAATTTTATTGTCGCCTACCGGATCTACGGACCAACGGATGAAAGCGGACAAACGACGTCCGCGGAGTCGCTGGAATTGGATCTCAGCCAATCACCCAAGACGCAAATCACACAAGTGTTGGAGCTGATCGGTGCCAAGGTGCAAGCAGGAAGCAGCAGTGGCGGCGGTCGCAGTTCGAGCGGCAGTGGACAGAGTGCGCCCATCGTCAGCTCCCCCTATGCTGACGATCCGCTCGCGATGGCGAGCTACCTGCCTCAACTGATGGATAACTGCACCGTGAACGAAAGCGAGTCAATTCCTGGTCGGTTGAATATCAACCAAGCGCCAGCGGAGCTGCTCGTTGGGATTCCGGGAATCACCGAAGAGATCGTCGATGCGATTTTGAATAGCCGTACCGCAACGACCGAAGAAGGTGACGAGAGCCGAGATTTCGAGACGTGGCTGCTGGTCGAAGGCCTCGTAACGTTAGACGAAATGAAGTCGCTGTCACCGTTTATTAGTGCCGGCGGGAATGCCTTTCGTGCCCAAATCGTTGGTTACTTTCAGGGTGGTGGGCCTTCAGCCCGGGCGGAAGTGATTTTTGACGCTACCACCACGCCACCACGCGTATTATTCTGGAGAGATATCAGCCATCTTGGGCGCGGCTACGCGCTCGACATGCTGGGCGTCGATCTGATTGACGAATTCTGAATTTTTCACGAGGTTGATGATGCCACAACTACTGGCTCTGGAATGGGATGGATGTGAAGTACGCGTCGCCGTCGCGCGAACGCGGGGCAGCGACATCGTTGTCGAACATGCTTTTGTGGTAGACCTCGAGTTGGGCGGCGGACAGACTCCCGCCGAGTCCGAGGTCGGCAAACGCGTCGCTGCGGCGCTCGCGGCGCGCAACCTGGGGCGAACCGAGACGTTGGTGGCAATTGGCCGAACAAGCATCGAGTTGCGTCAGTTGGCCTTGCCCCCTTCGCCGGTCGAAGAACTGCCCGAGCTTGTTCGATTTCAGGCCCTCCGGCAATTTACCACAATCAGTGAGGATTGGCCGATCGATTTCGTGCACGTGGATGCCGGGGATTCAGAGTCGCTACATGTGATCGCCGCGGCGATTTCACCCGACTTGGTCAAACAGATCCAGGGCACGTGTGAATCAGCCGATCAAACGGCCAAGCGATTGGTCTTGCGTCCTTTTGCGGCGGCGTCGCTGTTGCACCGCCACGATAAGAACCGCCAACCACCCTGCACGCTCATGGTGGATCTGTTGGCGGAAGAAGTCGATCTGACGGTGATGGTCGATAATCAAGTCGCCATGATGCGCACGGTCCGATCGTCGACCGGCAATGGTGCCGAGGCCCAGTCGCGGGCATTGCTAGGTGAGATCCGACGGACGATCGCGGCCGCGCAGAATCAGCTGAGCGGTCATCGCGTGG
>JASLPZ010000422.1:0-5624 GCA_030744725.1 Pirellulaceae bacterium | reverse complement strand
TTAAAGGGGGCCTGCCGATTCGACGAGCTGTTGCCTTTGAAACGAACGGCGACTTTCGCAACCTCCGTATCTCGCCAGCGGAACGAAGCGGGCACATAGATCCGCTCGGGCAAGGCTTGTATCATCAGTTGCACGTCCGCATCGGCGATCCGCAGCTGTACTTCCTGAACCTGGTCCGGTCCGTAGAAGTCATCGAGCGGATCGGCGGCTGAGAGCGAGGTCGCGACAAAGGCTGCGCCAATCGTGACGAACGACGTTGTGTATCGAAGGTGGCGAAACATGGGTCAATCCTGATTCAAGGGGCACGTCGGACGCCACGATTTTAGCGTGAATCGCCGCGTGGTTGAATAGCTGAGTCGATTGTCATCACTCGCCCGTTCCAAGACACGCCGCCGATGCTTCGATCACTTAGTGCGGCGGTGTACAAGACCGCTGGACGAAACGGACGTTGGCCAAGCAGCGGCGGTCACATCGCCGAATGGCACTTAAATTTCCACAACGTTCTGCGATGAAATGACATAGCGAAAAAGGCCTCGCTAGCGTAAATGGGGTTTGTGAGAACAACCATCTACCAACAAGGAGGCCCAAGGATGGGTTATTCTGACCAAGGACGGCTACGGCAACAGATTGGTTTTTTGCGACGTCAGTTCCTCCAAGAAGGAGACTTGCCTTTCGCCAACGTGCTCTCTCAGGAAATCGTTACAGAAGCACTGACGGCTGCCAAGATCACTTGGAATGACAGCGTTTACCAACCGCTGGTAACATTGTGGGTCTTCTTGAGCCAGGTCTTGAGTGAGGACCATTCGTGTCGAGCGGCTGTTGCCCGGTTGATCGCGCATCGTCTGGCGAGGGGGCAGAGTCGATGCTCGACGGAGACGGGCGCATATTGCACGGCGAGAAAGCGGTTGCTGGAAAAGTTTTTCGCGGAGGTCGCCTGCCAGACAGGACGAGCGTTGGACGCGCAAGCCCGCAGCCAGTGGGACTGGAAAGGGCGTCACGTCTACATGTTCGACGGCACGACCGTTTCGATGCCGGATACGCCGGCGAATCAGTCCGCCTACCCGCAACCCGACACGCAAAAGCCGGAGCTTGGTTTTCCGATGGCCAGGGTCGGAACGATCACGTCTCTGGCGTGCGGGGCGATTCTCAACTTGAGCTTCTGTAAATATGCGGGCAAGGGGCAGAGTGAGGTCGGGCTTTTACGTCGAATGTGGGACATTCTTTCTCCGGGCGACGTTCTTCTGACCGACTGCTTGATGTCCACGTGGACCGAGATGGTCCTATTGAAACAACGGGGCGTGGACTCCGTGTCGCGTCTCAACAGGGCTCGCCGCAGCGCCGACTTCCGACGAGGAAAACGTTTGGGCTGCGAGGATCACGTGGTTCGCTGGGCGAAGCCGAGTCGGAAGCCTGAGACGATTGATCGAAAGGCATTCAATGCGCTTCCGGCATTCTTGGAAGTCCGAGAACTGCGAGTTCGCGTGCAGCAGCGCGGGTTCCGCACCAAGAGGTTGGTGGTCGTGACGACGCTCACCGATCCCGATACGTATGCCAAGAGCGATTTAGCGGAGTTATTTCGGGCGCGATGGAATCACGAGTTGGACTTAAGGAGCATCAAAACGGTCATGCACATGGATGTTTTGCGCTGTAAATCTCCGGAACTCGTGCGCAAAGAAGTCTGGACGCACATGTTGGCTTATAACCTTATTCGCACGATTATGGCGCAAGCGGCGATCAAGCATGATCTCCAGCCGAGAACCATCAGCTTCAAAGGAACGCTGCGACTGCTGGAGGAATTTCAGCGGCTCCTTGATTACCAAGCAGTGCGAGGCGCTAACCATCGTCGGCGTCTCTACAGCATGTTGCTCGACTGCGTTGCCGCACACCGAGTTGCCGATCGTCCCGACCGTTTCGAACCCCGACTGCGAAAGCGGAGGCCAAAGCACTACGCCTACCTCCGCAAACCTCGGCGGGTCATCAAAAGCGAAATGGCAAAAGGGATTACGATAATTTAAGTGCCATTCGTCACATCGCCCGCCTGCAGGCAAACTGAACGGCTGGGTCGTGTCAGAAGACGTTCGATTGACGCGCCGCCGCCGCTTTCCTAAGTCCAGTACCAAACACCGGATTGCCGTGGGAATCGAGGTTGAAGACACAGTTCTGTACTGCGCTTATGTGGCCCCCAAATCAGCGAGGCACCACGAATTGCCGATGGAAACGCGTTTGAGGCCACATAGCGGCGTCGACAACATGAGGCATGAAGCTCGGTGGCTTTCCTCCGAAGAAGGACGAGTTGCCGTCGTGGTTGTGCCCAAAACTGAACGTTCTTTCGAGCCCGGCGTGTAGCCTTCGATTCGCGGGATTCCTCCTCCGTCCCCGAAGGCGAACGGCGAGCGACCGATGTCGGGCTAAGAGAAGTTGAATTGAATAGATCTACTGGACTGGATATGTTCAATGGACAGCGCTATGGCGTGCTGCCATGTCTGCGGAAAGGCCAAATTCCACCGACTCTGCATCGTTTCGACCATTCGATTGATCTATCTTCAGCCCGGAACGCGGACGACGAGTGCATCAAGTGAAGGAGATCCTCGTGGATCATCCCCGGCAAAACGTCGACACATTGATAGAGTTAATCCGAGAGGGTCGGGACGCCGCAGCGTTGGAAGTGCTTAATGCGAATCCAGCTCTGGCCACCGCTCATACCGACCGAGAAGGGCAGCTTCATGGAGCTGCGCCGCTGCATTGGGCAGCCCATCGTAACTCTGCGGCACTCTGCGAACGTCTGATTGAATTGGGAACTGATGTCAACCGGCCTACAAATATTCAACGAACGCCATTGGACGAAGCGTTGGAAAATAAAAACAGATATGTTGCAGAAGTTCTAGAAAAACACGGTGCACGGACTTCCGATGCATCGGACTAGAAAAGGGGCATGACGGCGTGCACGAGACAAGCTGACGCTCCCTTGTGATTCGCGGGCCGTCTTGATCTGTCCCATCAAAAGACCGAGATTCAGTATGCACGAACTTGTGACCGGAGACGATCTGCTGGCGATGGAAGAGTTGGTTAGACGGACACCGCAGTCGGTCAACCAGTTAAACGAGTTCGGTCTTCCGCCACTGTACACGGCCGCGCTGTATCGCAATCAGCAGGCCATCGACTTTCTGTTGGACCACGGCGCAACGGTCGACATATTCGCATGCGCCTATCTCGGCAAATCCGCCGATGCCGAGGCTCTGTTGAAACGCAAGCCTGAATTGACGCGGGCGACCACACCGGACGGTATGACCGCATTGCATTACGCCGCACGAGCGGGGAACTTTGATGTCGCGGATGTTCTCCTGCGCTTCGATAGTGACATCAACGGGCGGAGTAACAGTGGCGCGACGGCTCTGATCGAGGCTTGCCATGGCGGGCCATGGAAGCCGCACGGGGATGAGGAGATCATTCAATTGTTGTTGAACAAGAACGCACAGGTCGACTTGTTTACTGCGGCGGCGATGGGGCGGACCGACTTGATCGAGTCGCTGCTTGATCAGGACGCAATCCTAATTGACAATCTGAACGACGAAGGAGAAACCGCGCTTTCCGTTGCTGCTCAGAACAATCACTTCGCAGCGGTGAAGGTGCTAGTCAGGCGTGGGGCCGATGTTAATCGGTCCGATGCGGTCGGCATGGCTGCACTGCATCGCACTTCGCAGCAATGTAGTGACGAATTAATCCAATACTTGATTGATCACGGCGCCGATGCGCATCTCTGTTGCTACGTGGCCTGCGGCGATGAGACTGGAACACACAAGGCACTGGCCCGCAATCCTGACGCTGTAGCCGAAATCTCTTACGAATTCAACGCAGTGGGATATGCGATTCACAGCTGGCAGCTAGGCACACTCCGCATCCTACTGCAACACGGCAGCACGTTGTCCGATGAAGATCGAGGGCATATCCTCCGCATCAGTAACAACGACCAGGAACTCCTCGACGATCTCATGCATATTCAGGAAGGGTGAGTGACTCGTCTCGTGATCTTATCTCTTTTTCCGGGACTCTCGGCAAAGGACCGTTGTCTCCAAACAATCGCCCGACAGGGCAGGAACTTCGCCGCTTCGCATACCTGCTAAGGACAAATAGACCTCAGCGAGCAATGACCGGGACGACGAATGCCGCTTCTGTCATCTGATGGTGGTCTGGCGAGCTGCGTCGTTCACACAACTTCGATGCTGGCAGACGACGCGGCGGTAGGTTCGCCGTCGCGCAAATCTCGCGTCCGTCTGATCGGGCGAACGAACTTCCAATAGGCGACCGCTTGCGCAACCAGCAGAACGGCGACCAACGATGCTCCGATCAAGAACGGTGCCCGGCTTCCCAGGTCAGAACCCGCCAGCCCGCCAAAGAACGAGCCGCCCGCCGCACCAAGCCCCAGCGAGGCCTCGATCAACCCAAATGCGCGGCCTTTCCGTTGCGGCGCGTGTCCACTAGCGGCATAAAACAAACTCGCAAAATAGTTGTGGCCCATCATCACTGACAAAGCGGCGACGCCGAACATCAGCGCCTGAACGGAATCTGCTTGGCTGATCACAATCAACCCCACGCAGCCAGCGATCTGCGCAAGGGCAGCAAATCGAAAACGATATTGCCAGAACGGTAGCAGATACATCGCGCAATAGCTGCTCATCACGACCAGCCGGCCGGCTGCCAGCACCATCCCGTGAACCGCCGGTGCCACGTCAAGCTGCACAACCAGGATCGGAAACAGGAACCACAGAATACTCATCGAGAACATCCCGCCGAAGTTCGCAATCCAGTTCAGACGCATAAAGGCTCGCGCCAAGCAAACGTCTTTCGTCTCGTCCACGGTCGGCTCTGGCTTAGGTCCGTCGTGGCGCACCTCGGATTCGGTGAGGAACAACAGGCAGAAGAAACTGACCGCAGTCAGCCCCATCGCAACCAGCAGCGGCGCGCGCGAGCCAAGCTGCTCGAACATCCAGCCACCGGTCAATTGCGCCGACAGCATTCCAGAATTGAAAGCGAGGCAGAACCACAGATAGGCACGACTCGCCGAGCGGCCGCGCTTGCCATGTCCCAGCCAGGCCATGATCGGCGGGTAAATCAAGCCGACCGAGATGCCGACGGCTGTATAGGCGACATGAAACCAGAAACTCTCCGCCGAAACGCTGGCCACCGCGACGAGACTTCCGAACAACAGACCCGTTCCGGACAACGAAACGATCCGTCGGCCGATGCGGTCCGCGACACGCCCCGAACACGTGTTACTGATCGCGCTGGCCAGGAAGAACGAAGCGCCCAACACGCCGAGCAGCAATGGGCTGGCGTTTTGCTCCGCCAAGTGCCGCGTTCCGGCGAACACGAACAGGACTAGTGCGAAATCGGTCAGCCATGAGATGAAGTACAACACGTCCGGTTCAGCTGAGCAGCGGTGTGGTGGGAAGGCAGGGAAAGTGACAATCGCTCTGTCAAGACTAAGAATTAGGATTGAGCCTGATTGTCGTGGTTCGCTCCGCGAACCAATCGTTTTGATCGCAGAGCGATCAACGACTATCTCGCCGGGCGACCATTCTACTTCAACCCTAAAATCAAAAACTGACACAGCATTCGCGATGTCG
>JASLPZ010000421.1:0-5639 GCA_030744725.1 Pirellulaceae bacterium | reverse complement strand
CCGCAGAGTTCGACGCGGGTCGGATAGAAGATGAGCTCACCTCCGGAGAATACCTGTACCTTTGCTGGCTTTGGCTTTCGATCGGACGCTCGCGACTTTCGGAGTACATCGCGGATGACCTTCGCCAACGTGCGTCGCTTGTCATGAAACGGTTTGGAGATGAAATCCGATGCACCGTTGTCGATAAGCTCGGTCGTGAGGTCAAGACAATCGGAACTGTATGCGGTCATAATGACGACTGGCAATTGCTCGGAGTTTCTCTGGTCTCGAATCTCCCTGAGCAGGTTAATGCCGAATTCCTTGCTCGCTCCGCCGCGTTTTGGCTTCGCTGGGATCTGAAGATCGAGCAGAACATACCGAAAGTCCTGAGTGCGAAGTGCGGCTCGGGCATCGAACTGGTTGGTCACCCAAGTATGATCGTGGCCAAACGAACATAACGTGTCCTCGATGACATCCATTATCTTGGGATCGTCTTCTACGATCAGGGCCGATGTTGTCATTGCAGTTGGTCATCCTCGCCTACGGGCAACGAAATCGTCACGGTCGTTCCTTCATTCTCACGGCTCTCAAGCGACAGGGATCCTCCATGCGATGCTATGTTTCGCGCGGCGATCGGGAGTCCGTACCCGGTGCTGAATCGCTTTCCTTGGTTGCGACGCCCTGGTACGTACAGCGAGCAACCTTGTTTCTCTTCCTCTGACATGCCGATGCCGTTGTCAGAGATGCGAATGATGACACGTTCTTCGTGCATTACCGCTTGCACGTTGACCATGCGTCGTTGTTCTTCTGAGTCTGCTGAACAAGCTTCAAACGAGTTCTTGAGAACATTTGCGAGAGCCATCACGGTCAAGTGACGAACAACCTCGACAGTGATCGACTCTGGAATATCGATGACGAGCTGGGCGGAAGTGATATCGCAACCACACTTGGTGGCGTTCTCCTGGGCAAGTTCAGATGCAGCAGCAACCAGGTCGCAGAGCCGCTCCCTGTGACGCGTCGTTGGAGCTGGCCGAGTAAAGGCGTTCATGTCGTCGATCGTGCGAGTGAAGAATTCGATGTCTTCACGAACTCGCCTTGCTAATCGACGGCGCTTGTTACCCTCGTCAATCAGTCCACAACAGTTGGTTTCTAGATGCGTCATGATACTTTGCAGGTCGTGGACCATGGAGCCAACGATTAATTCGGTATATCGCTCGCAAACCCGCCGCGACCGCTGAACGGCGCGTCTGCCATGCTTGTCTTCGATCAGTTCGAACAATTGACTGATCTCATCGGCCGCCTTCTTTGCGTGGTCGGCCTTCTTCGCAGTCTTCTTGCGACGGTCGACGGCACGAATCGCAGCGCGACGCACAAACGCGTTTGCGTCGGCCGTCATTCGTGATGCCAGCGAAGGATATTCGACGTCGGGTACGACGACGAGCGCTTCGGCGATCTCGCGGCGGACTTCCCATTTGGGATCGGCAGCCAGCAGACCAAGCAGCTGTCGCTCAGTCTGGCGAACGACACCTTCGCGCAACACGCTCGCGAGCCGAGCCGCAATATCTCGCCGTTCAGTCCACGGAACGTCGGCTGCGGAGTGCTTCAACCTGGCGACAGCATCTTTGAAATCGAGTACGATCGTTTTGGTCATCAGTATGCATACCTGGTCTTTCGTGCTTTGAAAGCATCCTCACCACCCTCGAGCAATGTCACGATATCCACTTTGCACTCGTCGACCGTGCCTTCTCTTGCCATGCACGACGACGCTCCATTGGAATTCAGAACGAAAACACGCTCAGCGTCGCCAAGCACCGGGATGTTTGGATTGTGCGTAACGAAAATCAGCTGGCGTTGCTGCTTGACCTGGCGAATGCTGTCAACGACTGTCTCGAAGATAAATCGGTTGTCGAGATTGTCTTCCGGTTGATCAACAAGTAGCGGGTTTTCACTTTCCAACAACAACAGGGGAAGGATCGTTGTACATTTCTGGCCAGTCGATAGCTTCAGCGAGTCTTTGTATGTGTCGCCATCCTTCAGTTCGATCCGAGGCAAGTCGGCCAGTTCGACCGATTCCAATTCGAACAACAGCGACGAATCGGATAGTGCAGCGATGACCTTGTCCGCTTGCTCCGGATTCAACTCGGCTCGATCGACAAGCTGGGCGGCGTCACCCTGACGGACAATCCCGCTCAACTCACCCGGCCAAAACGTGTTCGCCAACTTCTGGGCTACGACCAGATGCCGTAGTCGGGCGCTGCGCAAACCCTCTTCCAGCAGGCGACGATATTGCTCGGGTTCGCCATGTTGCAACACGGTTACTCGGATTGCGGGTCCGAGGCTTTCGTTCACTCGTTCGGTAATGTTCTGGCGGATGGAATACCGCTCGTCCTGCAGCTCGGACATCGTTTCAAGTAACCGGTCGCGGGCCTTGAGCAACTCAGACAATTGCGACTCGAGTTGTTCGCGAGAGCTTCGTTTCGCCAGCAGTTCGTTGCGGTGTCGCTCCAACTTGGATCGTTCAGCCGCTTGTCCTTGGGCGTGTTCGTGTTTTTCAATCAGCGATCGAAAAGCCAGTTCCTGTCGGCCGTGCGTCTTCGAGAGCGTCCCCACCACGATGGCGATCTCGGCCAACGATCGGCTGATCTCAGCCTCCGCCTCGGCTAGCAATTTCTCGACGACCGAGACGCAACGACTGGTATGTTGCATCGCCTCCGTCACAGTTTGACCGTTTGGCCCGGCAGTAATATCGTCTGGGCAGACGGTTTGCACGGCTGCGTGTTTACGAAGCCCGACGATCTGCTGTGCATAGGCCTGAAGACCCCGCTTAGCGTCCTCCACGGTGCGGCGTTCCCGATCGCGAAGCGACTTGAGCGAGTGGGCAGTGTTAATCACATCCGAGTTGTCACCGCCGTGGGAAGCAAGCTTTCCCAATTTGTCTTCGACGCCGGTAAGCGTCCCGAGTTCTTCGCCAAGCCCGGCAATTCGTGATTGGATCGGAATAATCTCACTGGCGTTGGCTGCCAGCTCCGTGCGCAATTGCCCAATGCGGACGTTGACTTCGGCGATGTGTTCAAGTTCGAAGTTGTCGATCAGTTCCAGTTGCGACGATGTGCGATCCGCGATGCTCTCGATCTCGTTCTGACTGTAGATATCGGCGCGGAACAAGCTGCCGGATTTGAGTGAGATGTCGGTCGGCTCGCCATCAATGGTTTGGACGATTGGCTCCTCGCCAGGGGAGCGGCTCACGATGTAAGCCAAGCCCTCCTTGGTTTCCACGGAAAGTTGCACGCGACCACCGCCGAGATTGTGTTCGACGAGAGTCTCGATGCGACGCCGTTCGCCATCGCGAGTGTCGTGCGCCGGGAGCTCGTCGAGCGCGTAACGGATCAACTCGACAACCGTTGTCTTCCCAGCGCCGCGGGCCCCGATCAGACAGTTCAGCCCATCGGCGAATTCGAATCGGGCGCCGTCGAGGAATCCACCAACGATTTCTACCGAACGAATCCGATGCGCTGTCACGTCGATGTCGAGTGGGGCAGTAAGGACTTGTTTCTCTGAGTTGGCTTCGTGGACCAATTGCATGACGGATCTCCATCGCGAAGTGTTGACGTACCGGGAGCGCAGACAGAAACAGAATCTGGCAGCGCACTGTTATGTGCGAGAGAACATTGCCGCTAATAGAGTGGTCAGGGACCGTCTCCACCCAGATCAGCGGTAGGCACGTCGGTCAAGACGACAACCCAGCCGGGCACCGGCGACGCCCTTTCGGGCGTCGGCACGTGGCAAAGGCTCACGCGATGCGAATAGTGTACTGTAGTTCAGGTGCCTGTCAAGCATCGCCAGGAAGGATTCTCAATCCGTTAATCTTCCGACATTTCGAGCGACTGTTCCTGAATCTCCTTCAGCGATTTGCCGTTCTCGTCTTTCCACATCTGGAGACCGTTCGCCGACGCTCCCATTATCGCTGCGGCGGCATTTGATGCGGAACTGAATTCGTAATCTTGGGTCAACCGAAGAACATCGCCAGCGCCAACCAGGACTTGTTCCTTCTTCAGGGTTTGACGCATTTTGGCAACGTAGCTCGGGATGCTGGGCGTTTCACTTGTGGAAAAGGTAGAGCCGGCAGTTACGACAAGTCCCTGGGACGATTCGTAGCCTTTGGCACTCACTCCCTTAGCGCTTAGTTCGAGCAAAACCTGTTCGCGCTGTTTCACCTTTGGCTGCTCGAACACTCTCAATCCAATCAGTGGAAAGATGTTGAACATGTCGGCAAGAAAACTATCCATGTCGGCGGCGTCAGCTTCGGTCAGCGGGGAGGGATTCGGCTGATTTTGATTGTCAAGTTTGCATCGTTTTAACCTGGCTGCCACCTTGTAAAGGGCTGCCTCGATGTATCCGATATGCGCTTTGTTCAGGCTGTCGTCGCGGGTGACAAAGACGATCGCCCAACTCCAGAAATCTTTCTTTACGTAATGCTGTTCCAACCGAGTGCGGACGGGGTCTCCCTGCCCAACGTAGATTGTTGGCAATTCGCTTTCATCATCCTGACCAACAAGAACATAGACGCCCGTGCGCGAAAACTCGTTGCGTTTCTTCGCTTCAAGCAAGAGCGACTTGGGTACGATAACCCCGACGCCGGTCCAATTCGACTTTTCAATCACTCGCACTCCATCGGCCGTACCGTCCGGAAGGAAGATTCGAATTGAGAATGGATGTTTTAAGGTCATGATGCTATTCGTGCCCGGAATCTCGGACTTGGTCGCTATCAACTTCGGATGAGTTCTCGTAGTCTCGCGGACCAATCAGCCTCGTTATCGCCGCAGAAGTCGCGCGAATTCTCCCGGCAACCCATGGCTCAGAGAGACTCGCCATTTGTACGGTATTTTCCCGTGATGCTCGGGCAGTTCCTCGTCCAGGAATTTCCACCAGTCGAGTTCTTCTTCAATGGTTTGATCGTGGTTGAGCTTTGCGCGTTGGTGACCATTTCGCCCATGTGTGCGAAA
The DNA here is from genome assembly GCA_030744725.1 of Pirellulaceae bacterium. Taxonomy (GTDB): domain Bacteria; phylum Planctomycetota; class Planctomycetia; order Pirellulales; family Pirellulaceae; genus ARS98. The sequence goes on along the minus strand of JASLPZ010000421.1, from coordinate 657 downwards.
CGCCTCATCGACCTGTTGCCAGTAACGTGTCTTGTCAAACGCAGGCTGAATGCGCGAGTTGGCGATTGCTGCCGCTGCCTGGCTCGCTCGTTCAGGCCGATGAATGCGGAATGCGGAGCTGCGCATTAACTCATCAATGACCAGGCCCGATACCTTGCCTTCACCCTCTCCGCCGGAACTGTTCAGATGATTAATGATTCTTAACACATCGTTTGGCGTAACAAAATCATCACCGTTGGCGTCGTACCACAATTGTGGATGGCCGGCGATCGTATCCAAAGCACGGCTGCCGTCACGGTTGAGTGTGTTGATAATTACCAGTGCATCAAGCGGTGCGACAACGCCGTCTCTGTTGGCGTCCAGAGGGTTATCGGGGTTCTGCCAATCGGTGATGCCATCAACGGTGACTGTAATCGTTGCTGTTACCACACCACCGTTTCCATCGCTGATCGATAATTCGATGGAATCTTGTATCGAGTCGGATCGCCGTAGCTGTTGCAGTACTGAGGATGCGGAAGGATCGTAGAGAAGGGTTAGGTTGGTTTCATTAACTTCGACTACAACGTTCTCCTGGATGTCAGCCGTCACGATCTGAACGGATAGGGAATCTTCGTCGACATCACTAAAAGGCAGCGGAATCGTAAGCGGCGTATCCTC
>JASLPZ010000420.1:0-5640 GCA_030744725.1 Pirellulaceae bacterium | reverse complement strand
ACCTCGGAGCACTTCCTCAACCTGACTTCACCCACAGATTCTTCTGAGGAGGCGTATTGAGCAAGCCGACCTGGCACGCGTCTACGAGACGAAGTTGGCTCAGCAACGCGTCTTGGGGGAGCAGGTCAACCCTTTCGTTGGTCAACTCGACAAATCGGCCCTGGACCGCGTTCAACCAGCCGACGAGCACCGCACGGCAGGCGTTGGACTCTCACCCCGATCCGCTCACAAACGTAAACGTAGAACGACAGCTGGTGACTTTCTTGGAGGACGATGATGGAGACGATTCAACCGCTTCCGGCGCGCGAACGGTTGTTACCGGGAGAAAGCCTGGCCAGTTTGCTGCGGCGCACCTCGGATACCATGGGATATGAGAGCGTTCGACGTTTGCTCGGGCTTGTGCAAGACCAGTCAAGGCTCCCGTGGAACATCAACCATTTGTCACCCGGACCAGCACTTGAAGCCTTGGCGTGTTTGCTCAAGACGTCACCGGGCGAGTTGCTCCAAGCAACCGTTCATCGTTTTGGGTCGGCGCTGGTGCTTTCGACAAATGACCAGGCTCAAGTCGAAGCCTGCGATCGAAAGACCATTTTGCGTTACTTCTCCGCAGGATCTCCCGTTTGTCCCCATTGCTTACGCGACGACCCGGTACCTCATGATCGCTTGATCTGGTCATTTCGCCCGATACCGATTTGTACACATCACGGTGTCATGTTAATTGACCGATGCTCGGCTTGCGGACAACGATTACGGCCTGATCGCGATCATCAGTTTCGGTGTCGCTGTGGACGAGATTTGCGCGATGTGCAACCCGCTGCTGTATCCAACGACACCATCGACCTTAGCCAACAGGTGGAAGGATGGCTGAGCGACCAACACTCTCCACTGGCCAAGATGACGACGGCAGCATGTCTTTGGTGGGCGGAACGTCTGGCAAAGGCGGCGGGCAAGACACCCACTTGGATGCGGCGCATCGCAGATGAGCTAGGCATTGAAGTTGATTGTTCAGCCGAATCGCTCGCCTGGTTGGCGGCTTTCCAAATTCTAACAAACTGGCCCGATCGTCTGGAAACATTTCTCAATGAGTTTCAACGCGTACCGAAGTACCAACACACGTCTACAGGCATTGGACGCTCATTCGGCTCACTGCTTCGTCACGTCGCGCAACTTGAGCAGCTTGGCTTCGCGACTCCTGCGGATGCCCTGCGAAAACATCTTCTCCGGCACTACAAGCTCGGACATCTCAGTAAGAAAGTCTGTCTGTTTCAGACAACAAAGTCCGGAGTGCTTAGTACGCGCACGTGGATGACTCAAACCGAGGCTGCCAAGTCCCTTCGTCTGCGACATGGCGCGGTCGTCGATTTGATCGAAGGTGGAATTCTCACAGGTGAAGTTCACCAAGCTGGTCGTAGCGGACGCTCGGTCGGACTTGTCTCCCGAGACTCGGTTGATCAACTGAAACGCGATTTGAAGACGGCGATCGGTACTGTCGAAGCTGCGAAGCGGCTTGGGATCAGCCGCCACCGGGTTTTGGACCTAAATCATGCCGGTCTGCTGCCACGAACGGTCCGCACATCCCAGGGATGGCGGATCCCGAAAATCGCGATCGAGTCAGTTGAATCGATCTATCGAATTCTACCGACAGTGAAGCAAGCCAACTCTGGTTGGCTGACCGCGCGGCAAGCGACTCGACAATTCGGTCCTGGTGGTCTGACCTTCGTAAGACTCCTTCAGCAAGTTCAGATGGAACGAATTCGCGCCCGACGCTTAGAGAGGGCGAATGATTTCGCCGGACTCCTCGTCTCAAAAACGGATCTTGAACGAGTAATGCCTGATGTCTCCTTGCAGCATTTCGCGTCCAACGGTTGTCCGTTACACAGTCTCGCCAAGATTCTCTTTTCAGAGCGGCCGATGAAGGAACCGGTACTCAAAAAGTGGATCCAGCTGGGTCTACTGAACGCCCAGCGCGCGGGCCGTGCGCAAGTCGTTGCGGCCGAGGAAGTCGAGCGGTTTCGTTCCACGTACTGCCTGTTTTCGCACGCCTGCAAGATCCTTGGGATCAGCCGGGCAACGTTGGCTAGATGGGAAACCGACGGACGGATCCAGCCTGTCTACGGCCGACGAGTAACGCCGGGAGCCGGTTTCTCGTTGTACCGGCGAGCCGATCTTGAGCATCTCCAAGCCGAACGGGTTGCCGGACGATTCCGCCGCGCCGCCTAGCCAAGGATCGGCTGCGTCTTCACAACCACACCGCTCCAGGGTTTGGCAGTCGCGAACCGCACAAATGAATGACACCCATCGAGTGCTCACGCGGTATCAGTATCTGGACCGATGATCCAAACTGCAGCGCGGGCGAATCGCTTGCGTACGCCGTCCGTTTTTTTTCCAAACACTTCTGCATGCGCCGGTTCATCATCGAGCGGTTTGCGTACGATGCCCTGGTTTAGCGACCTGGCAAGTCCAGCAGTCACATGTGCAAGACAGAAGTTGTCATGCCCGGCAATGACGGACAAGGCGTCGCGACCTGCTGCCAAAACCTCTTGACCGAGCACGACGGACATCGGAGTACCATCCGGGTGATCTTCAAACGCGGCCTTCGAGATGCGTTTGCCCCCGCGGTTCTTGTCTTCGACAACATGCCAAGGTGGTATTCGCCGCCACAACTCGCCATCGTTAAGAATCGACTTGTCGTCTTCATGTGGCAGCGAAGCGTCTGACATCCAAACGTCCTATTTGAGTCGGCTTCGCAAGAGGTTCAGTTTCTGTTGAACAACTTCGAGATCTGCGTGATCGCATTCTTCTTCGTATTCGCCATCCTCTAGCACCACGTGAAACCACGAGGGTGATCGGATGTCAATTTCCAGGTCGATTCCACCCTCGTGCCATTCAAGCAGAATTCCGCCACGGCTCGTAGGCACGACCGAGGGAAGCGGATCATCCGGTGACAGCAGATTCAGCAGCAACGTCACGGCCGCCATCGCATTTTCAGGATGAATTCGTTGCCCTCCGTAGCTGTTCCAATTCGGCGGCAGCGAACCCAATTCGCAAACCTTCTGCAACATCGGAACGATCCAATCATCGGGCGTGGACTCAAAAACAAACGACCCTTCACTGAATGGAATGACGAGTCGACAATCCGCTTCCATTGTCGTTGGCAGTTTTGGAGGCACTTGCGACGATCGCTCTGGCGTTCGGTGATAAAACCGGTCCGAAAGCAACGCTTCCGTGGAACTTCTGCTGCGCTGCAAAGTGGTCGTGTTCATGACTTGCGTCCCCAAGCTGTGTGCATTTCAGGCGAGGTCATCGAAGTGAACCCTCGCACGACGGCCTCGTGGCCAGCGTCTAGAGTGTTCATCGCACCTGCCGTATCCTTACTCGCCGTGGCACCGCGGGCCGTCAAGCTCAGGCGGACGACGGGTTGGTTATCCGTCGCGCGCATGGCAGAACCTGCCGCGACGTGCAAACGACCCCATGGTTTTTCCGTTTCATCTTTCAATACATATCGGAATTGAACTTCCGCCCCTTCCGGCTTACCGAGATACTCGTCCGAATTCGACCCACTGATGCAAGCAAGAATCTGATCGAGCCGACTTGAATCGATGGCTTCAATGATATTCACATACGTCACTTCGCACTGGTTCGGTACCAGCGATGCCTTTAGTTCTTCGGCGACAAATCCTGAAAAGATCTCCCAATCGTTGACAAATGCCGCGCGGAGAGTGTCGTACCTCGGATAATTAGGTTGGCCATCTATTTTTCGCCAATTGCGAATAAATCGGTCTCGCTGCACCTGCACCAACTCGCTTCCCGATTCGTCAATGAACCACAACCGTGGCGTAGGCAGCCCCCCAACCTCGAAGCGAACACCAGGCACCTTCTTTTCTGGAGGTCCAAATCGCTCGAACGCAGCATCGAGTTCTAGCTTTTCTTCAACGCGTGCAAACCGGTCACGGAATCGCTGCCAGACGGTTCCCAACTGAACCGTCGTAACGTCGAGCCTGTCGAATTGCACGGAAAGCGCTACTTCGACAACTGGTGGATTTTCGAATTCGGGTAATGGCTGGGTCATACGGGCCATCTGCTGAAGTGGTGCTGCCTAAACCTATACCAATTATACGCTTCGGACACTATGCGGGTTCGCTCACAGTATATGCAGTGATAGGTATTTTCGCTCGCGAAGCGCGCTCTTCGTAACATTTTCCCGACGTTTTTCCAGAATTTGGCGTCATTCGCGGGCGAGGCCGAATCGCGTTGACTTGCTCGCACACTTCTTGTCGCTAGCACCGCGTCATCGTTCCACAAGATCACTCACACCGAATAAGGACAACCTCTTTGAACACCTACCTTGTGGTGGCCTGCATGTCGCTGGCCATCGTGCTTGCAGTGATCGCCCTGTTGCGCGAAGCGCGATTGCGGCGGGCACTACAAGCACTTCTTCGTCGATTGTTACTCCACTGGAAACGCAATGATCAAGAACCGACTGACGCTTTTGACTGTGATCGCAATCGCTCTGATCGGCGGCTGTAACGAAGACGAGCGGCTGGCCAGGATGGCCCAGGACTCGGTGCAGCAGCAGAGATCACAGAACGAGGAAATGACCAGACTGAATCGCGAAGTCGCCAAGGGCGTCACACGGTTAGTCGAGAGCGAGAACGAATCACGAAAAGAGCTGACCGCTCTGCAACGCGACATCCAACAGCAGCACGCCGACACTGGCAGACAACGTGACCAACTGGAGGTCGAGCGCAGACAACTCGCGACCGAGCGTTACCGTGAGTCGTTACTCGCGCCGGTGTTGCCGCACGTCGTGCTATTGGTGGTCTGCGCGCTGCCTTTGGTCTTGGCCTGGTATCTGTTGCACGGCTGGCGTTGCGAGTCGCAAGACGACCTCGCAATTGGTGAACTGCTCATCGAAGAACTGGTCAGCGAGCAGCCCCGATTGCTGCCCCACAATCCAACAACCCCAGCCATAACCCATCGAACTCAAGAACTGGCAGCTGAGCCCGATGTTGATGAGCAACCCGATGACGAGTTGGGATGACACGTACGTTCAGCCTGTTTCACGCACCCCTTGTCTTGAAAGGAGATCTACACGTGTCGCACATCGTTGAAATCGTCACCGAAGTTCGCGATCCGGCCGCAATCCGCGCCGCCTGCCAGCGTCTCACGCTCCCTCCACCCGTTCACGGCACAACCAGGCTCTTTTTCGGGGAAGCAACTGGCTGGGCCGTACGCTTGCGCGACTGGAAGTACCCGGTCGTCTGCGACACCGAGAGCGGCAAGGTCCACTATGACAACTACAACGGGGCCTGGAAGGGCCAGACATGATACCTCCGTTGTGAAGAGTGTCGGTTTAAAACTATACAGGAGAAACTGATGTCGCACATAGTAGTGATTGAAACCAGAGTCTACGATGCGGTCGCGCTAGGCGCTGCTTGTCGTCGGCTCGAACTTGCTGAACCCCTCCACGCCAACGTCCGATTGTTCAGCGCAGAAGCGACCGGGTTGTCAGTCAAACTTCCTGGCTGGCGATATCCCGTTGTCATTGATACTGCTGAGGGATCGGTCAAGTACGACAATTACGAGGGTCGCTGGGGCGATCCAGAAAAACTTGGACAACTGCTCCAAATGTACGCGGTT
>JASLPZ010000041.1:0-28656 GCA_030744725.1 Pirellulaceae bacterium | reverse complement strand
CTGCATCCCTTGATCCCAATGTCAAAAACTACATGATTTCAAGGGCCAGGACGGTAAACTGGCGCTGTCCAACTAAGAACTTGCGTATCAATCAATAGGCTCGAATTCGCGACAGTCGTTGCTTTAGGAAATCCCGGAATGTTCCTTACATTTGGACACTATTACCGCCAACATCCCCCGTCAGCGTATTGCTGACCATTACCACTAGCAAACCAGCAATCTTACGTCACTCCTTTCCCAAATCTCGCACGACTGTGCAATTTGCCCTAGTTTTCAGGCGACGTATCCTTTTTCTGCGACTATTTGATGTTTGCTTCGATGGGGTCCGCCATTAGTTCGATGGCGCGGAATCGCGATCGAATTGCACGCGTCTTCGTGTCGGGGCATTACGCGAACCGTCAAAAAGGGTGTCGGAAACCACGAGGCCACAGTGATTCACCGTTTAATCAGATTCTTCGGACATCATTTCATCCTACTGATGATGGTGTCAACTCGTGTGTTTGGCACGCTCGGCGGGTTGATGGTCATCTACTACGTCGAATTCACGATGGACATGCCGGATTCGATGCGGATGCATTTTCGCATCAGTTCACTAGTCGTGGTCGCCATTGCCTGCACGCTCACGGTGCTACTGGCGATGTGGGAAACTCGCCACTTGCGACCGGCGCTCAAACTGTTAAAGGCCGGACAGTCCGTTTCCCCAGCGTTGGAAGGCGTGGCTGGTCGTGAAGCTGTGGCCTTTGCTGCGCGGCACCATAAGAACGAGGCATGGCTGGTCCCTTGTTCCACATTGATCCCCGTACTCGTCGTGTTAAAAGTTGTAGATGGCGCCTCAATGAGCATTCTCGCCAACGTCACGATTGCTGTGTTCATGGCGATTTCGATGGCGCTGATGTCGCATTTCTTTGCCATCGAGCATTGCATGAGAAACGTAATCCACCATCTACTCGATGAGCAGATAGCGATCGACTACACCAAATTGCGCCCTGGCAAGCTTCGTTTCCGCCTTCGTGTTTGCTTTACGCTCATCATTGCGACGACAGCGCTAATGATTGGCACGATGGCCAGCCAGCGCGCCGCAGAGATGATTGCCAAGCCGGAGAAACAACAACAAGCGATTCACCAACTCAAGTTTCACTCAGTGTTCATTACCGTGGTGGCGCTTGTGACAGGGGTCGTGTACGCAACGATCGTGGCTGACTCGGTGGCGGAACGGGTTGGGAGACTCGTTGACGCGATGGATCGTGTCGCTGGCGGTGAACTGTCCAAACGCGTGCGGCCGACAGGTAACGACGAGATCGATATGCTGGCGCGCCGATTCAACAAAATGGTTGAACAATTGGAAGTGGGCGACCAGACCATACGTGACCTGAACGCGAATCTCGAGAAGAAAGTTGTCACGCGCACTCGCGAACTCAACGACACGGTCACGACGCTGAGAGACACGCAGCTGAAACTGACGACGTACAATGAGCAATTGGAATGTGCCCGAGTCACTGCGGAGTCAGCCAATCAGGCCAAGAGCGAGTTCTTGACAAACATTTCGCATGAACTCCGAACGCCGTTGAACGGCGTCATCGGAATGAACCAGTTGCTCTTGAATACGAAGCTCAATCCACAACAGCGCAAGTTCGCTGAAGCAAACGGGATATCTGCATCCAGTTTGCTACAGCTCCTGAACGACGTACTTGATTTTTCCAAGATCGAAGCTGGCATGATGACACTTGAGCACGTCACATTCGACTTGGTGGACTCGGTTGAGTCGGTCATGAACATTGTGGCCCCTCGATGTGAAAACGACGTCGAGATAGTCTGTTCGATCGATCCGCGGCTCCCCACGCGGCTCAAGGGTGACCCGGTACGGCTCCACCAAATCCTCACAAACCTTGTCAACAACGCCCTGAAGTTCACGGAGGCGGGAGAAGTTGTCGTTAGAGTCACGCAAATGGAGCAAGATTTCAAGAACGTGACGATCAAGTTCGAGGTACAGGACACTGGAATTGGCATTGCCGAGGAAAAACTGAAATACGTATTTGAGGCCTTCACGCAGGCGGATACATCCACGACTCGCAAATACGGAGGTACGGGGCTGGGGCTGGGGATTTGCAATCAGCTGTGTGAAATGATGGGAGGGCAGATTAGCGTAGAAAGTAAGCTCGAGGAAGGATCGACATTCTGGTTTACCCTTTGCCTGATGAAGGCGGACCAGAAGGATGACGAAGGAGTGACCCTGCCGTCCGAATTGCAAGGAACTCGCGTGCTCGTCGTCGATGACAACATTGCCACATGCGAAGTGCTTCAGCAACAACTAGAGTGGTGGGGCCTGCAGATCGAAACGGCAAGCAGTTCATCCGGTGGACTTGAGAAACTCCGAACCGCTGCAGAGCGAGAGCAACCATTTCTCTTGGCGTTCATAGACAGGGATTTGGTGGATGCTGACGGCGATGACCTAATGCAGATCATCAAGAGTGATCCACGGATCCGTGAAACAACATTCGTAGCGCTAGTGCCGCTTGCAAAGCGATTGGATGTCTCTGTCATCCATTTCGATGAGTTTGCTGACTTCCTAACAAAACCGCCTATGCGGGGCGATTTGCTGCAGACGATTCAGACTGCCCTCGGCCCATCGAGCACGCATCTGGGCGAGCCGAGTGCCGCGCCGCCGACTGCCGTTGATGAGACGAAAATAGCGGCAAGGCGAGGCCGTCGAATCCTGCTTGCCGAGGACCAAGAAATCAACCGGCAGGTTGTAGTCGAGATGCTCGCACAGGCTGGTTTCGACTGCGACGCCGTGAATAACGGGCGGGAGGCAGTCGCAAGCCTGCATCGCGTTCCCTACGATCTCGTCCTAATGGATTGCCAGATGCCCGAAATGGACGGCTTCGAAGCAACACAGGAAATACGCAACAACGAAATCAGCGGGCAATTTGCCCGGAACGATATGACTCCAATCGTGGCACTTACTGCAAATGCCATGAAAGGCGAACGCGAACGATGCCTCAATGCCGGTATGACTGACTATCTCAGTAAGCCGATAAACGCCGAAAAACTCATCGACACAATTGAGTTATATATATCGGAATATGACGAACTCTACGACCAGGATGCCCCCGACGGCAGTGTCGATCAATCCGCGCTGGAAGGCGTGAAGGCCCGTGATGGCAGTGAGATTCTCGATGTCGACACACTACTACAGCGATGTAGTGGTAAGTCCGAACTGGCACTAAAGCTGATTTCGAAATTTGAGCTTCGCGTACCTCAATGTTTGGCGGAAATGGAGCAAAGCATCAGGGACAATGATGCGGAACAACTATTGACAGTTGCACATTCTTTGAAAGGTGTAGCCGCCACCGTAGCCGCGGAATCGCTGCGAGACATTGTAGCGACTTTAGAGAGAACGGGCGAAAGCCAACGCATGCACGAGGCTCCCGCGCAGTTGGAGCATCTTCGCTGCGAATGGGATCATTTCTGCGAACACCTACAAACGATTAGGGTGGCTGGGATATTGAACCTTGGCTCCCCAGTTCCCTAATGTTCAGGAGAAGAACACTATGCGTGTCTTGGTTGTTGACGATGACGAGATCGTACGCGAACTCCACTCCGACATGCTCGAAGAGGCAGGTTACGAGGTCGACAGCGCGAGCGGCGGCCATGAAGCCCTCGAGATGTTGCGAACGGGCTCGCATCGACTCGTCGTGTCGGATTGGAACATGCCAAGAATGGGTGGGATTGAGCTGTGTCGGGCCATTCGCTCACGTCCTTTTGGCAGATACACCTATGTGATCTTGGTGACTTCACGGGATGACACCGAGGATGCCGTCACTGCGCTCGACGCTGGGGCTGACGACTTCATCACAAAACCGGTAGAACCGACAGAGCTTTGCGGTCGCTTGAGAGTGGGGGAACGGATTCTCTCCTTGGAGAACAGAGACGTTACCATTCTCGCTCTCGCCAAAATGGCCGATTCTTGCGATCCGGAAACCGGTGCGCATTTACAACGCGTTCGTGAGTATTGTCGGATCATCGCCTCTGATTTGGCCGCGCATGAGGAGTTCCGTCCAGAGATTGACGGTGAATTCACCGAAGCGATCTATGCTACAAGTCCGTTACACGACATCGGCAAAGTGGGAATTCCGTATGACATTCTTACCAAGGCCGGTCGTTTGACGGATGAAGAATTCGAAAAAATGAAAGAGCACACCACTATTGGGGCTGAAACACTCGATTCTACGCTGCGCGAATTCCCTGAAGCTCGATTCCTGGAAATCGCCAGAGACATTGCTCTCTCACACCACGAACGATGGGACGGCACGGGATACCCACACGGCCTCAGCGGAATAGAGATTCCTCTTTGTGGACGGATCGTCGCGGCCGCCGATGTCTATGATGCGTGCACCAGCAAACGCGTATACAAGGCGGCAATGTGCCATCAAGAAGTCCGCTCCATAATCATCGAGGGAAGCGGGTCGCATTTCGACCCGTCCATCGTCGACGCTTTTATCAGAACGGAGGAACAGATCGTCACCGTCCGCGAATGTCTGCAATCTCGATCCTCTTAAGATCTTCCTTACTTGCTCTATCGCGTTATTGCGAGCCTGATTGCGAGATTGGCTGAGTATAGATCTGCTAAATTGCCATCTCGTCAATCTACGCGCCGATAATCGTTCAAATCAGAGGGTTGATGACAGGGCGTTTAGCCGCGTCGGCTGAAGTCTTAATTGCGCGCAACCTGCATAGGGTTGGCACACCGAATGCAGAATCAATTCGATTCGAGAGGCGGCTGAGATTCGTCACGGCGCGTATCGAAAAGACGACAGACACGGTTTACCTTATTTCGCTTTACGTGCGTCGGCGCAACCGAATCGCGCCTGATCACCGATGGTCATTCCAAAGAACCGGTCCGTTTGTTGGGACGGGGCTCGATGGCGGTGTCCCCCCATCGAGCATCGGGGAGGTTGTAACTTTCTTCATCGTTGATACGATCTCAAGGACCATACATGAATCACGGCTATCCCGACTGATCGATGACACCCCGAAAAGACAAGCTCCTGTTCACTCCCGGCCCGCTCACGACCAGCGATGCCGTCAAAGAGGCGATGTTGCGCGACGTGGGATCGCGGGACGCCGAATTCGTCAACGTCGTGCGCGAGATTCGCCAAAACTTGCTGGGCGTTGCCGGCGTCAGCCAGGCAGACGGCTACGAAACGATTCTGATTCAGGGCAGCGGCACGTTCGCGATCGAGGCGGTGGTTTCCTCGGTTATTCCGCGCGACGGCAAGCTGCTGATCGTCATCAATGGTACGTACGGCAAACGCATCCGCGACATTGCCGAGCGACATGGAATCGAATCGGTTGCCATCGAAACGACGGAGAATACGCCGTCCGATCCCCAGCAGGTGCTTCGGATCCTAACCGAGGACAACGAGATCACGCATGTCGCCCTAGTGCACTGCGAAACGTCGTCCGGCATTCTCAATCCGCTGCCCGAGATCGGAGCCGTGGTCAAGGAGTTGCAACGGACCTTCATAGTAGATGCGATGAGCAGTTTTGGCGGCATTCCGCTGAACGTGGCCGAGGCGGGAATCGACTTCCTCGTTTCGTCGGCCAATAAGTGCATCGAAGGTGTGCCAGGCTTCTCATTGGTCATTGCCGATCGCGCGCAACTGCTGGCCAGCGACGGTGCCGCGCGCAGTGTCAGCCTCGATTTGCTTGCGCAATGGAAAGGTCTCGAAGACACCGGGCAATTTCGTTTCACCCCGCCGACGCAGGCGATTCTCGCGTTCCGGCAGGCCCTGCGCGAGTTGGAAGATGAAGGTGGCACCGCCGGCCGAGCAAGCCGGTACGAGGGCAATCACGCGGCGCTGCTGCGCGGCATGCGACGGATGGGCTTTCGCGAATACGTTCCTGCCAAATCACAAAGCCACATCATTACAACTTTCCTGTTTCCGGACGATCCAAACTTTGAGTTTGAGAAGTTCTATCAGCGGCTGTCGGACAAAGGCATGGTGATTTATCCCGGCAAACTGACGGAGGTGGATTGTTTCCGGATCGGTAACATCGGCAGGATAATTGAGAGCGACATCGAGTCGCTGTTAACAGCGATCGAAGCAACACTTTTGGAGATGAAAGTGGAAATCTCCGATCGAGGTCCCACCCGTCAGACCGAGACATCGCACAACGTCGAATACGAGGATTAAGACAGCACGTCCGCCAGCTATGATCTCACGCGAGTCCCGGTCGGTCTGCCGATCATTTTCGATTATCTAGCCTCGACGCCGATTGCCTTGAGCGAACAGACGGTTCTGGACGCCGGTTGTGGGACGGGCAGTTGTCTGGCCGAGCTTCGCGGTCGGATTGGCAGGTTGCCGATCACCCCGCCGATCCACAGGTCCCCGAGATCACCGAAGTGGTCGGAGTGGAGGTGCCCGATGAAGACCTTGTCCAGATAGTCGTAGGGGATTTTCAGCGCGGAGGTCACGCCCGACAGTAGAAACGGCATTCGCTATCATCGTCGCAAACAACGGTCGTGAGGCGGTGGAGGCGTTCGATCAAGACTCGTTCGATGTTGTGCTGATGGATATCCACATGCCTGAGATGGAAGGCTTCGAGGCGACCGCCGTGATCCGCGAAAGGGAGGAAAGCTCGGGGGGCCACACGCCGATTATCGCAATGACAGCGGCCGCCATGAAAGGTGATCGCGAGCCGTGTCTGTCATATGGAATGGACGCTTACATCGCCAAACCCATCGACCCCCCACAACTCTACAAGACGCTCGTCGAAATCGGAACATAGATCCGAGGCTCCTCCAAAAGACAGTACGTTTGGCCTCACCAAAGAACTGGGCACTGAGAACAGTTTGACGTTCTGGCATTGACAGGGGGCACGATCGTTCCCTGTCGAACAGCCGGGTCCGATGGCGCCGCCATCTCACTGGCGGGTCGGCTTGCACAACTCTTCACCCGTGTCGCCCGAGATCATCAGCATTCGCCTCGATGCGGGTGCGCCATTCGGCTCGGCTGAGCAACTCCTGGAGTTTCTGGCTGTCCCTGCGGAGGCTCCACCAGGCGATCCAATGGTTGGGGGATCTTCGTGGGACGATCTCTTCGACGCCATCGGTCTCGACGCTGCCGATTTCGAACCGGCTCCCAAGGACGCCGACCCGCCCATGGAGCCGTAGCCGCCAACTTCAATCACGTCAGTCCGGCGAGTCGACAGCGGCGCTCTTACGCAACGCTTCGTAGTACAACACTTGCGGCCACTGCACGCCGGGTGTGAGCTGGAACTCGGCGGCGTGCTCCTCGACGTAACGGTTAAGCTCTTGCAGTTCCTCTTTCTCTTCGTTGAATCTGCCAAGTCGATTCATGCTCATCACGCGAACGACACGTGTGCAGGCAACGCAGTAGTTGTTCGACGATTTCAGACAAGCTTCACTGAGTTGAAGCGATTCCTCAGGTTTGCCCTCGTGACAACGGACGAGGGCAAGAGAAAAGCGATGCCAATGCTCTGGGTCTTTCACACTGGGCCGCGTTGCGGATTCGGCTAACTCGACGGCTAGGCTTACGTCGCGGGGAGTCGGATTGCGGAGCAAACTCATCCGGGCTGCCCAGTGATGGGCATTGGCGTAGTTGCGGGTGCCGCACTGCTTGACGAATTCCCGCACGTGCTCGCGGAAGCGATCGCTGTCGTCGAGCTGAGCCAGCACGAGGCATAATAGTGACTGTTCGTTGGTGTCCCAAGCTCTCCAGCGGACATGACGTTCGAGCCGCTCCGCAGCGGCCGCGTACTGCGATTGATATACCAAGTCGCTGGCGATCTCCATCGAGCGCTCTTTGTCTTTGAACTCGATGCCGAGGAAGACCAGAGCCGCAATCCAAGCCGTGTGCGCAAGCAAACGCCCGGTCATTGTCCAACGGACGATCGCGCCCCACGTCGCCACGGGGAACGTGATGAGCAACCAGACGAAATAGATGGGCGGAGGCGTATACCCGCCGCTGCCTGCCAACGGTCCGAGCAACGTCAAGCCGAGCATGAGGCCGAACAGCGTGAGAACGCCGAGCGGTTTGAGATAACCGAACGTGACATGCCAGAACCCTTTCTTCTCGGAGAGCAATCTCGCCGCCACGATGGTCCCAACGAGGATCGGCACCGCAAACACACCCACCACCACAAGCAATCCCGCCAGCATCGCCCCTGGTACCTTCGTTACTTGTTCCGCATTGATCAAGTTGGCAATCGCCGTCGCGCGCTGTTGCGGCGTCAGGCCTCTTAAGTCGGGATACTCGAAGAGCAATTGCCGCTTGGCTTCTTCGTGTTTGCCTTGACGATCGTCCAAAGCCATGACGGCCAACCAGCGGATGTCCTTCTGCGGTGGATCGATAGCAATCCCGATAGTCGAGATCCAACCTAAAATGCCCACGAAGCCGATCAACACCGCCGCAAAGCTGGCAATGAGCCCAGCGGCGATCGAGGCGGGGCGCGATTGCGGACGAACCACCAACGCATTCACTAACCCAATGCTGATCCCCAGAGGCAGAAAGACAACGATTGACACCCAGTCATCCATTCCGTTCAAAGCGTTCGCAAACGGGATCTCACGAGCGAGGAAGGGGCGCGGCACTTCTGGGAATGCATCGTAGAGCTGAGCGATTCGACTCATGCTAGGAGCCATGACGAGGTAGAAGATGAATAGCGTCGTCAGTGTGCCGAACGCACTTCCCACGAGCAACGCGCCCGCGACAGATCGCAAGTTCTGCGCAAACCACGTCTGCAGCACGCTGCCCAGCGATGGCGGGCGAACGCTCAACGGCTTGCCTTCGAACCACCTCTCCAAATCCTCGGCGAGCGCGGCGGCCGACGTGTATCGTTTGTTCGGATCGCGTTCCAGGCAATTCAGGCACACAGCTTCCAGACCGCGATCGACGCGAGCGGTCACGCTGGAAGGAGTCGCCGGGGCGTCGTTCAACACCTTCATCAGTGTGGCAACCGGTGTCGCCTCGCGAAACGGCGGCCGGCCTGTCAGCATTTCATAAATAATCGCACCGAGGCTGTAGATGTCGGTTGCCGTCGTCAGTTCTTCCCCGCCTGCCTGTTCCGGCGACATGTACGCTGGTGTGCCGACAACCACGCCCGACTTCGTCAAATTGGCGTCTTGTTCCACCTGGCGGGCCAGTCCGAGATCGGCCAGCAGCGGTTCACCGCTTTCATCTTCGATCAGAATGTTCTCCGGCTTGATGTCGCGATGCAGGATGCCGCGTTGATGCGCGTGATGCACCGCGCGAGCGACTTTCGCGAGCAGGCCGATCGCCGACCGTAAGTCTTTGCTCAACTCCGGCAACTGCCGATCGAGCGATCGGCCTTCGATCAACTTCATCGAGAAGAAGTGGTGCCCCTCGTGCTCGCCGATTTCATAGACCGGAACGATACCAGGATGATCCAACCGCGCCGCCGCTTCAGCCTCTTGATAGAACCGCTGCACTTCGTCTTCCGACGCGAACTGCCCGCGCAGAATCATCTTCAGCGCAACCGTGCGATTGAGCCGCTTCTGCCTGGCCCGGTAAACAACCCCCATTCCACCACGAGCAATCTCGGACTCGATCTCGTAATCGCCGACGTGACTGAACGAAGCTGGCTCGCCACGCTCGACTTTGCCGCCGTCGCTTGCTGACTCTGGCCGGTGTTCGACGGTTTGCTCCTGTTCGGCAACCGGAGCCGCGTGCTCGTCGGAGTCGGACTGTTTGGACATCTTCCCGGACATAAGGATCACTGCACAGCGTTTTGGTTTAGGTCTAAGTTGAACCTAAGCACCGGCCTTGGTCCAGTCTGCAGGCTCAGCGCGTTGGTACAAAGCCGAAATGTCGGTGCATGATGAGCATCGTGCAGCCCCGCCAGACAATTTGCAAGTGACTAGCATCGGGTGCCCGACTGGCCTGGCTACGCATGAATGGAGGCCCGTGGCTCTTCGGTTAGCGAAGGCGTTCAGCCAAGGCATGATGATCATTCTGTTCAGAGTGACCGTTATGGGTCGTCGCCGTTGTAGTTGTCCCAGCTGACGGGCATTGGGTGCCGAGAAACGTGTCCCGTTTCACCCCGGGTTCATTTTCTGGGATAAACCCTCTTTGTTCTGCTGCCGCGTGCCGTATTGCGCCGTATATTTTCGGAGGCGAATCAGCGCGCCTGGTGATTTCCTATTCTCCGGAGCAGACCACGCACCATGTTCCAAGTCAACGACATCATGACCGCTCGCTGCGGCGGCGGCCCCGACACGGGCGAAGAAGCAATGCCCGACAAGAAACCCGGCATCCCGAAACGGCCCCGTTTTCTCGATGACATGGCCTTTCGCTGCCTTCGCGCCGGCGATGTCGACGGCTTTCATAAAGCGATCGAAGGTCGCGACGAGGTCGACTTTTCCAACTGCGATCTTCTCGGCACTGACGTTCGCAACGCCGACCTGAGCAAAGTCATTCTGCGGGGCGCCTATCTCAAGGACACGGATCTGCGCGGACAGGATCTGCGTCATATGGATCTCGAAGGCTGTTCGATGTACCGGGCGAAGATCAGCGGATGTTTCCTGCCAAACAACCTTTCCGTCGAGGAGGTTCGGCTGAGTCTGGAGTTTGGCAGCCGGTTACGGGCGACTCGGCCGTCGGGTCAATAAAGCATACAGAAATCTGTTTGGTACTCCGGCGTCGCCAAATCACACTCTCCAGTAGAGTTGATCGGCAACACTGGGTACCACTTCGTGGCTACAGCTCGTGCTATGTGTCATTGTTCTGACGACCACCTGTCGTAGGCTTCCTTCCACTTTCTCTTGCGGCCATCGGCTTTGGCACGCGTTGTTACGTTCTTGCCGCCTGTCTTCTTAGGCCCGTTTTTGTAACGTCCGTATTTGTCGTATTCCCGTACGATGTCGTATTCGTCGGAAGGATTTTGGGGGTCTGAGTGCACCCACAACTCCGCAACGCGGCCCCAGCTCTTCAGTCCGATGAGGCAGTGCCACTGCCCTTGCGGGATCTTGATCACGTCGCCGGTTTCTTTGACGTGTCCCGTAAGATCGTCCCAACCGTGGCCGGCAAAGAACAACACGGGGCCGTCGATCACGTGCCACAGTTCGCTGCGCCGGCGGTGCCACTGCACGGACAACATCTTCAACCTCGCAGAATTTCCTTGCTTGGCATTCGGCGCAACCAATAGCACTTTCGGGTCGACCGAAGCATTGCCCTTGGGCAATTTCGGAATCACGCCTGACCAGTAAGCGTTCAGAAAAGCCTGCAACGAACAATTGCAGAACCGCAGATAACCGCCCCAAGGCTTTTTCCCGTTCACTTCGGCGATCGACAAACCAAAGCCACGCGCCTCGGCTTCGAGACGGGACATCTGTAATCTCTTGATCCTTGCGGCAGCTCTTTCTTTGCTCACGGTGAAGACCTTTCTTCCGGAGCGACAAAGTCAGTCCAAATCCTTTACGAGTCACACTTGGAGCTCATTATGCGGATAGAATCCGTGACAAGCAACGTCGAGCTGTTAGTCGACTTGCTCGTGTGTTCTCAATAAGGTACAAGACCGCACGAACGGCATCACCCGGAACAGGAGCGGGGCACGCTTGAAGTGACGGTCAGAGCGGAGAACGAGAAACCATGAGAGCAGACAACGGTTGCAGGAGTCTTTTGGGCATCAGTGGGCTGACTCAGACCACGAAAAGTGAATCAGCCACAACAATCAGCTCGACCCTGCTTTTCTTTGCCGCCGTGGTGATGCTCGCGCTGGCAACGCCGCACGCTTTGGCTGCCGATGGAAACGGCTTGAGTTCTCCGCTGATCCGCATGGACTCGCAATATCGCTTCGTCGTGCTTCAACAGTTGGGACCTGCCGCGAAGCAACCGATGCCCGTCGAAAGAAAATCGCGTCAAAAGACGAGGCAAAAACTGGAAGTCACCGAGAAACTCACCGACCGACTCCGCTTTGTCGCCGCCGACTTCACGGCACAACTCCCATGGTTCTACCACGGGCGAGGGTTCGACACATGGCAATCACATGACGTCTACAGTTTCGAGGCCAATTCGCTCACGCTGCAAGCAGGAGATTACACGGTCGCAGTGGTGCCCAAAGACAGTCTGAACAAGATCGCTGTGAGCTACGATGGACTGAAGTTTCACGACATCCCAGTTCACCGCGGTCGCGCCGAACTTCGGAAAATTGGCATTCGAAATCGAATGCTGAGTTTCTATGTCAAGTGGCCAGGCAGTCACGACAGCGGACCGCTGAAGTCGGTCGTTGCCTATCCATCGAGGGTGACGTTCACTGAGGCAGAGATCTCGGCGTTACCGTTTACGCGACACAAGCGCAATATCCGTTCGGACGAGCGTGAAATCCTTCAGAAGGAGAGCTGGCCGGAGTTCTACGAAGTACTCGGTCGTCCTGGTTTCGGCGGGAAACAGCTCCGCGGGATGTTCAACCGAATCGTCGAGTGGTGCAAGCGTCGGCAGGTACTCGATCCCAAAGATATACACTATGGAGCAATTTACTCGGAAGAAGACAAGTACGACTTCCGCGACGCGGCGGCCGCGGCCGTCTGCTTCACCTACGCCTGGCGCGACACGGGAAACAACGACTACCACCGCCGAGCCCTGCTGGCAAGAAACTACGTTTACAAAGGCCAGCACATGAACAACCCAAACGACACGCAGCGATATGGCGGCTTTTGTCACATGGTACACGGGGTATGGGCCAGGAACGGAATGCAGCGACTTCCATCGAACGGCAAACTGGGGAGCGTTGTCGGTGTTGAAACCGCCATCGTCATCAACTTGCTGGTGAAGACTTTCGAACACGGGCTGAAACCGGCACCGAAAGACATCAAGCATCTCCGCGCGGCAGCCACTTGGATGTTCAACAGCGAATTCTCCCACGGAGTGTTCCGCCACCACCAGGGAGCGACAAACGACTGCCAGGCTTCCAACGCGATGGGAGTCGCGGCGTTAATTCGAGCCTACTATGCATTGGAGAAACTCGGTGAGCATCCGCCCCGTTCGTGGCTTGTGGCGGCCCAACGCGGCATGTCGCACTACCTGGAAGGACAGGAGGCCGTCGGCTGCTGGCCCTATACGTTCGCGACCATTGGCCGCGGGCAAGCGTATCGAGAGCAGAACATTCCCGATCAGGGTATGGGATTCTATCACTGCCTGGTCGCCTGCGACTCACCCACCTTTCGTCAGCACTCTGAGACCAAAGACGCTATGAAACGTGCCGCTCGTTGGTGGCTCTGTATGAGCCGCATCGACCGCAATGGTCCGATGAAGACGATCGATCTCGACGATCGCCGTGCAAGTGGAAATCTGAAGTTTTCGAAGTTCACCTGGTGCCGCTTTATGGCGGCGGCTTCTTTGATGCAAATTGCCCGGTTGACCGACGAGAAACAGCCCTGGCAGCAGCTGGCACTGCGCTACATGGAGCACATAGACACGAAACTGCGAAACACGACCGATCCCAATCAAGCACCTTACAAGCGTGCCACGACGGACGACATGACTCTTTGCTCGTGGATCCAGGCAGCCGAGTGGGCCGGTGTGCTGCTGCGCGAGATGGAAGAGCAACTGCCCAAAGACACAGCCCCGTAAAGCCGGTCCCAAACCCTAACGCGGCCTCTGGCTGCAACCAAAGAGGATCTTCGAACACCACGAATCACTAACCATCTCGCTCCGCACGATGAGCCCACAAAGTAGCCATCTCGCTCTGCGAGATGAGCCTAATGGATGAACGGTGGAACGGCAATTCAACTCCAGCCACATCCTGACGTCAGGCGAGGAAGGCTCATCTCGGCGGAGTCACCAGCGGATCCTTCGCCTACTGTCCCGACAGACCAAAGCAATAAAGATGCTCAGTCGTGCGGAGGTAGATCTTTCCGTCCACGATGGCGGGAGTGGCGTAGCTGTCTTCGCCAAAGTCGGCGTTGGAGAGCACTCGCCATTGGCCTTCGTCGGTGATGACAGTCAGTTTCCCTCGTTCATTTAGAAGATACACCTTGCCGTCGCCGGCCACGGGAGAGCTGTAATAGGCGCCCGTCGCGGAGAGGCGTTTTGTCTTGATAGGTGTTCCCGTCTTCGCGTCCAACGAGGTCAGGATACCACCATCCTTTACGAGGAAGACATTGCCATTGGCATAAAGTGGCGAGGCGATAAACGGAACGAACTTTCTGAATTCCCAGGTCACTCGCGATTGCGTAACGTCTCCCTTGCCCCCAGGATTGATTGCGACGACGACATTCCGTGAGTCTTTGAACAAGCCTCGGAAGTACTCGTATTCCTGGCGTGTAATCGTTTCCGTATTGTCACGATCGACTTGTGAGAAGCGACGATGTATTGCACCATCTTCTTCAAGTTCATTGAGTTCGAGCGTTCCATTTTCGTTCGCATCGCGCAATGCGACTTCTTGGGCGAATGGAGCGACTACGATTCTTGCACCGGGCTCGCCGCCCCCGGCCCAACTTGCAATGTAGATCGTTCCATCCTCCGCAATGCCCGGACTGCTGCACGCGGCTCGAGCAATTCCGCGCACCGTCCATATCTCTTTGCCGGTGGCGGCGTCATAGCCGACAACTCGCAGCGTCCCGGCCACGACGATTTGCTTCTTGCCATCGACTTCCGCAATCACGGGAGTACAAAAGTTACGTGGAAACTCGCTGCGATCGGTCGTCCAGACGGTTTTGCCCGTTTGCTTGTCGATGGCCATCAGGAATGAATCGGTGTCGTGATCTTGGCACAAAATGACCCAGTCATCAACAAGGATCGGTGAGATTGCCGCGCCGAAACCGTTATTAAAAGGTCCCATCGGGCGTTTCCAAAGCAACTTGCCGGACGTGTCATAACAGAACAGTCCACAAGAACCGAAGAAGCTGACGACGCGACCACCGTCAGTGGCGGACGTCGCTTGAGCATGACTGCCGATGCGGTGAATCTCTTCGAGCCCCTCGTGAGGCGCTTCCGCTTCCCACCGCACTCGGCCATTGTCACGATCGAGTGCGAGCGTCAACAACTGCTCGTCGCGAACGGCTGTTAGGTAGATCGTTTTTCCAAAGATGGCCGGCGAAGAATGGCCTGGCGGGCACTTGACTTTCCATATGACGTTGACGCTGGGAGAGAGTTCGTCCGGTAACTGCTCGGAACTTGTCGATCGCGCCGAGCCGTTAATACCTCGGAACTGCGGCCACGATTCCGTGGCTGGCAACTTCGTCGTCATTGCTGCAACAACCAAGACGACAACTAACACTTGAAAACATCTTGACATCGTGCACTCCTCGGCTGCGAAAACGTAGTACTCAGTGTACGTTGTCTGCGCCGGCCCATACAATCGTGCCGGCGCCCCAATACCGAGCGTGCTCCCAAGAAACCCTCTCCCGGCCGCTACCGCGTCCGACCTCTCCCGCAAGCAGACTTTTTCGCTTTTGACTACGAGAAGAAGTCTGCAAGCGGGAGAGGTGCGAGTCACCGTCGTCGGCTCCTGTTTAGGGGCCTTCCTCATACTACCGGCTCTGCCGGTAGTCAGTGATTCTATAGAGTAGCGAGCGGGGAGATTTGTGCTATTTGGCTGTCAGGAGTCCGAGTCGCTGCGAGACGCGACCTCTTCGGTCTGCCATGTGAAGGCGCCGGTTTCGCCTGTCGAAAAACCTAATGAAAGCAGATCTGCGATGCTGGGTGCGAGTTTTTCAAGTTCGTCGACCGACAGTCGATTCGTCGGAACGCATCGATAAGAGAAGGGTACGGACTCAAGTGGTCGTTTCGCCGTACGGAACTGGAACCCGCTATCAAGACGCTTCCAGATCTTGAGATCTCGGAATTCGATCATCCCGACTTCGACGACACCCTCACTCTGGTGTGCACGTATCTTGACACTGATCATTCACTGCCCCTCTTTTTGAGATGAATGCTCTCCCCAGATCTTAGCAGAAGCGACAACCTGGCATCCAGTCAGATTCATCATCCCATTTTCGAAATCAAGGTGCCATCCTGTCGTTCGAGCGGTGGTTGCTTGGATCTCGTTCGAGAATGCGCCTGGCCGGCCGGCGTGTCCTCCCCCAACAAAAGGTATGAAATTGCGCGACTTGCCACTCACTCTTCCTGGATAGCATTCACCTTGCGAGGCGGCAAAGTGCCAGAATGCCGGTGACAGATTAGTTCTTCGACTAACTTCACTCGTTGAATTCGGTTAGCGACCAGTCCACAATCATAGAAGAACGTTCAAGGCCGAGCTTTGAGGCAAATTCAAAAAGAAGTGGCAGCCTGAGAAAATGCCCCTGGCTCGATTACGCGAACCAGGGGCTTCGAGGTTACAACAAGTTGACCACGCGCCTGGCCAGTCCCTTTTCGCCGAGCACTACGTTCAGGTTGCCGGCTGAGGCGATCTTTTCGAGAACTTCCAGTTCTCGCAGACGCATCAGCGTCGGGTTGTCGGCCAACAGCTTAGCGGTGTTGGCTTGGCTGCGCATGGCGGCCGTTTCCTCGCGGCGCGAGATCAAGTTGGCTTCGGCAGCCTTCTTGGCCTCGGTGACCTTGTTCATCAGGTCCTTCATATCACCCGGCAGGATCACATCTCGGATCGAAAACAACTCACGCCCCGTCGAGCAATAGCGACGCTCGCTACGCCATCAGTAGCGATGCCTGGCAGATGCCAGTCAAGGCGTTGCCGACCAGGCCATCCAGCGTTTCCTGGTCGACGGATTGAACCTGCTGACCGTTCTTTTGCGGCACCGTCAACTCGCCCTTGGCAATGGCCGTCTGAACTTTGTCATACAGCAGGGCGCGGTCGTGCTGTGAATCGAGCAGGGCGACTAGAAAACGGGTGAAGTCGTCGAGCTTCACATTTTCATGGCGCTGATTGGTGACCGTGCTGCCAAACGCAACCTGCAATCGGGCCAATGGCGTTGCCAACGGCCGACTACTAACCAGATTGGCGATCGAGGGTGGGTGTACATAGTAATCGAGAAATCCAGTAGCGAAGATGCCCATCACGGCACGGGCGGTGTCATCAACGCTCAAATGATCGAGCGACTCACCAAGGTTACCGCTGGTGGCAAGCCGTTGGATGCTTGCCGTATGTAGTTCGTCAATTGTGATCGGTCGAGGCCAGTGGTTGCTCAACTGTTCCACCACTGCCATGCCCAAGGGCGAACTGGCCGTAATCGAACCTGGACCAATACGAAACGTGAGCGGCTCTTTCGAATCAAAGTTGGCTTCGAACGGCACGGGGCGGACGGCCAGCGAAAGTTGGAAGTTTCTGAGAGCTTCTGGTCCCAAACTCCTTGTCACAGCTACGTCCTGGTGACAGAGCAGCGTTGAGCGAAACTTCCTGTTGCTGAGGAAGTCCATGTACTGCTGCTGCTTGACCAGGGGAACATTAGCCAGGGCGTTCTTTGTCTTGGGGGAGAGGAATGTCGGCAACATGGACGCCACATTGGTGTCGGCCAGGTACTGCAAGCCGTCGGCCTCGACACGTTCGACGAATTGGTGGAAGTAGATCGCGCGGTTGTGATCTTCCAAGTGTTCGTGGTACAGATACTGATCATCGGACTTTTGTACGAAATCCAATTCTTCTCGCAACATCTGGCCATAGGCTGTGTCAACGGAACAGTTTTCTGTCATGAAGCCGAGCATAGCGCGCGCCTGCGAGATCCGCTCTTCCGGCTGTTCAATCGAGGAGACGTGATAGAGCATCATTCCGCGGATCGCACCGCGAAAATGCCAGCCCGGAAATACGTTGTGCGAGACTAACGCCACACCGTTGGGAGACAGGTTCTTCTTACAGATTGCCAGGACCTTCTCCTGCACTTTCTCCGACACCCAGGAATAGACGCCATGGCACAAGATGTAGTCGAACTGCCCCCAGGAGGTGTCGACGTTCAATAGGTCAGCCTGCCGTAGCTCAATGTTCTCCAGACCGAGTGTCGCGATGATCGACTTCCCTTGCTCAACCTGTCGCTCTGATAGATCAACTCCAACGAAGTTGCTTTGCGGAAACTCTATTGATTGGGGAATCAGATTCCAAGCAGCGGCGCATCCCAATTCAAGCACCCGGCAATTGGAGACCGGTTGCGAATGCACGCCAAACAAGGTGGCAACGGCTTCCAGCTTTCGTACGTGGGCCGCGGGATGTGATCGCGTCGGATAAGGCAACTGATCGTATGAGTTTGGGCGCATGGGGTAGTCTGCCTGGTTCACCAAACGGAAAAACCGTCAAGACGACTAACGGCAGTTGTAACCGGATAGGGGTCGGGAGTCTTTTTCGGGTACGACTTACGATTGGTAGACATCGATGCCCGAAAAAAACTCCAGACCCCGTCACCATTCGACTTACGTCACGTCATTAAACGGTATTGGGGTTAACAGCAGCTCATCGCCCGCAATCTGCGCCGCGGATAGAATCGCTGCCAGATTGATACATCGGCAACGGCAGGTTTGCCTACTGATTCCAATTTACCCATTCACTCCATTTTGCAAGGCAGACGCAGGCAATCCGCCATGTCGAAATGCACCGACAGAATCGGCAAATTCATCCTACCCCTTACTTCTGGCACTAACTGCCAATTCTTGGACGATTTCTTCCTCCGGCCGTTGGATCAGCTTCGTCAGCCGCTGCAGCCAGCGCGCCGCAGGCGCACCGTCGATGACGCGGTGGTCGAAGGTCAGGCTGAGCGATAGGATCTTTCCGGCAACAACTTGACCTTCAATAACAACTGGAGCGTCCGTGATGCGCCCGATGCCAAGGATAGCTGTCTGCGGCAGATTGATGATCGGTGTGAAATAGTCGATGTCGAACATGCCGAGATTTGTGATTGTGAAAGTGCCCCCAGTCAGGTCGTATTCCGCGTGCTTGCCTGACCGCACCAACTCAACCAGCCGTCGCGACTCGGCCGCAATTTTCTGGATGCTTAATGCGTTGGCGCCTCGCAACACTGGAGCGAGAAGACCAGCGGGCGTGTCCACAGCGATCGCGATGTTGATTTCATCGTAAACGTAGATCGCATCGTTGACCCAACAGGCATTCAATTCCGGACATTCTGGCAACAAGACGGAGACGAGTTTCACGACAATGTCGCCGAAAGTGGGAATCGTCTCCATCCCGCAGTCGCTATATTTCTGCCGAGCGGCGAGTAGTTTCGTCGCATTGACTTGTGTCGTCAGCGTTACTGGTGCCGTCTGTTGTACACTGGCGAGCGCGCGCCGGGCGATCGTCCGACGAATCCTTGATGGCCGTTGCAACGTGCCAGGCACGTCTGGCAGAGTCGCGTGCGGCGAAGGCTTAATCGAGAAAGAAGCCGACTGGTCCGCGGCCATTAGAACATCCCGTTCTCGAATACGTCCGTTGCGCCCACTCCCAGTCAAGTTGCTCCAATCAATGCCAAGCTCACGAGCTCGACGACGAGCTCGTGGCGATGCCACGACGCGAGATCGCCGCGGCGAAACGACGCCACCCGCGCGGTGTGAGCTCGGCGCCCGTCGGACGTCTTCCGCGCGAACTCGTCCTGCAGGGTCAGGCGTTGGCACGGCATCGAGGTCGATACCCAACTCACGAGCGAGTCGCCGGGCCGCGGGACCGGCAATGCGCTGTTGGCCGACCGGCACGGGAGCGGGGTCCTTCGACCTGGCATTCGTCGTAGACGCGGCAAGCGATTGACGGGATGCCGGCGTC
This sequence comes from Pirellulaceae bacterium, assembly GCA_030744725.1. Lineage (GTDB taxonomy): Bacteria > Planctomycetota > Planctomycetia > Pirellulales > Pirellulaceae > ARS98. The sequence goes on along the minus strand of JASLPZ010000041.1, from coordinate 8,979 downwards.
GACTCGCCTTCGGCTAACAAATAGCCAAGCAGCTGGCCCACCGCGACGGCGTCTCCGGGATTTGGTGCATTTAGAGGAATGTGGAGGGTGCCGGAGTCGAAAGACTCGATTTCCTGCGACGCCTTATCACCTTCCAGCACAAAGATCATGTCACCCTTTTCAATAGATTCGCCATCGTTCTTCAGCCACTCGCCGAACGTACCTTCATCCATCGACCAGCCGAGACGGGGAACCACGATTTCAATCGGCATCTGTTACTCGCTTAACAAATTACGAATGGCCTGCACAACGTCTTCCAGCTGGGGTACGATCGCCTTTTCCAACATTGGCGAATACGGTGTGGGTGTGAATGCTCCGTTAAGCCGCCTGATTGGTGCGTCCAGATCGTCAAAGCCGCAGTCTGCGATCCGGGCGGCTATCTCCGAGGCACAGCTGCAGGGTTGGAACGCTTCATCGACGACGAGGACACGCCCCGTCTTGGCGACCGACTGTAGAATGGTCTCCGTATCGAGTGGCGAGACTGTCCGCGGATCGACGATCTCAATGGAAATCCCTTCTCCGGCGAGTTGCTCTGCCGCCTGCAGCGCGAGGTGAACCATCAGCGAGATGGCGACGACCGTTGCGTCGGTGCCCTCGCGCACGACTTTGGCTTGGCCAAATGGGATCTCGTAGTTCTCTTCGGGGACCGGGCCTTTGATGGCCATCAGCTCACGATGTTCAAGAAACAGAACAGGGTCGTTCGATCGCAATGCGTGTGCAATAAGTCCTTTGGCGTCATACGGTGTAGACGGCATGACGACGTGCAAACCTGGGACGTGTGAGTAGATCGAGTGATACATACCCGAATGGTGTGTCGCGGCCGAGTGCCCAACACCGCCACAGCCGCGAAGCAGGATCGGCATCTTCAAGCGGCCGCTGCTCATGTATTGCATTTTGGCAATCTGATTGATCATCTCGCCGAACGCATCGTTGATGAAGTCAATGAACATAAAGTCAATTACCGGCCTCGTCCCGGTCATTGCCGCACCACAACCAAGCCCAACGAATCCGCGTTCACAGATTGGCGTATCACAAAGACGATCTGGACCGTACTTATCGTAGAGCCCGGCCGTCGTCGTGAAGTTCCCGCCACGGACCCCGATCCCTTCGCCCATGACAAAGATGTTTGGGTTCTCGGCCATCGCGTGATCGAGTGCTTCATTGGTCGCCGCAACAAAAGTGGTTTCGCGAGCGCCTGGTGGCGGCGCGGTGGGAAGAGCTGGCGGGGCCATCTCGCAATAGACGTGAGTCTTTGCGGTCTGGGCCGACGGATATGGGCTGGCTTCTGCCAACTGGTGCGATTCCTCGACCAGATCATGAATCTCCTGCTCAATAGCACTTAGCTCGTCGTGCGTCGCAGCTTTCTCCTTTGCGATGTGGTTTCGTAAGCGGTGGATCGGGCAGCGCTTCTTCCACTGGTCTACATCTTCTCTGGTGCGATATGTGAAATCGGCCATTCCTTCGGCGTGGGCGCGCGTGCGGTAAGTCTTGCACTCGATCAACGTGGGTCCACCGCCGCTGCGAGCCCGATCGATCGCCTCGCCCGCAACGCGATGAACTGTGAGTACGTCGTTGCCGTCGAGTTCAAACCCAGGAATCCCGTAGTTTTCGGAACGCCGCCCCACATCGGGAATGCCGCTGGAATAGCTGAAGGGAACCTCGGTTGCGAACTGATTATTCTCAACGACAAAAATCACCGGCAGCTTCCAAATACTGGCCATGTTCAGCCCTTCATGAAACGCGCCGTTGTTGACGGCTCCGTCGCCGAAACATGTGACTGCGACGTTGTCCGTCTTCTTGATCTTGAAGGCGTATCCACCACCGCACGCGTGCAGGATGCATGGTCCGACAATGCCACTCGTTCCCATCATGCCAATCTCTGGCTTGAACAAGTGCATACTGCCGCCGCGACCCTGTGAGCATCCTGTTTCGCGTCCGTACAACTCGGCGATCAGCTCTCTCGGATGCAACCCTTTCGCCAACGCATGTCCATGCCCTCGGTGCGTGCTGAAGACAGCGTCTTCTTCCCGCAGATGTGCAAACACGCCGGTCGCGATCGCTTCCTCGCCGACATAAGTGTGGCACGCGCCATGGACTAATCCACGTTGATGTGACTTCGCCAATCGATCTTCGCACTGGCGAATGATCTGCATCGTACGATAGAGTGCGAGGAGTGTTTCTTTGTCGAGCGTTGTGGATGCCGTTGCCATATCGATTCTATTTCTTATTCGCTGAACACTTCACTGCCAACCGATCCACCCGCGTTCATTGCCAGGTTGCCTCCGTCCATTGGAATGATCGCGCCGGTGATCCAGGACGAGGCATCCGATGCCAGAAACACGACAAGGCCTTTGATGTCATCCGGGCTACCGAACCGACCCGCGGGAATCCCACCTAGAAATCGTTCCTTGATGCGAGGATCCGCGTCAATACGGTCTTGCAGCCCAGGATTCAAGACCTGGGCCGGCAGGATCGAATTGACGCGCACGCCGCGACCGCTCCATTCAGTACTCAGCTCGCGCGTCATCTGCACGACTGCACCCATCGCCATACTGTACGCGATGTGCCCGCGTCCGAGCGCCGTTACACTCGCGAGGGAACCGAGGTTGACAATGCTCCCCTTGCCAGCGGCCAACATGCGACGCCCGGCCTCTTGGCACATACAGAAACGTCCATAAACCAGATTTCGCCATGTCCACTCGACTTCGTCGAGCGAGATGTCTTCCGGTTTACGGCGGATCGCCTCGCCGGCGATGTTGGCAACAAAGTCGATCCTGCCGAACTGGTCATCGATCTGACCGAACACGGCGCGAATCTCTTCCGGCTTCGAGATGTCGCACGGCACGGGAAACGCTCTACGACCGAGCGATTCGATTTGAGCGGCCGTCGCTCGTGCTCCTTCTTCGTTCAGGTCGGCAAGCACAACGTCCGCACCAGCTTCGGCCAAGGCAAGTGAGGAGGTTTTACCCATTCCGCTGGCCGCGCCAGAAACCAAAGCCACTCGACCGGACAGGTCAAACATGTTCGTTATCGTGATTGGGTGTATCTCTTGACGCATGTTCTGTTTCTCTCCGCTTTCTGGACAGCAACTGCCATTGCCAAATCGCTGCTGCCTTCGGCTTTCATTTGTACGACAATGGCATTGTCTGATAATCTAGGAAGGGGATTGACGAAGATCAAGCAGACGACACACTTCCGGTTTGAGTGATATGCATCTTGCACTAAGTCAGCGAGAGGTTTCACGCCAAGACGCAAAGCAATGTTCGATCTTTTATTGTCGTCTTTCGCTCCACGAAAGCACGTTCCTTTCGCGGAGCGAAAGGCGACTATCGGACAGCAATTCCTCGGTCGATCCTAAGGCGCAACCAATGAAGTTCTCCTTTGCGACTTGGCGCCTTTGCCTGAGCATTGTCAGCGCATCCTTGCTTGTGATGCCGGTGCTGGAATTAAAGGCAGCTGACCATGAGAAAACAAAGTTCGCCGAACTGGAAAAGGACTACTCTGAACAACTCAAACCAATCCTCAAACGGTTCTGCCTCGATTGCCACTCGACGGAAAAGGAGGAAGGCGAGCTGGACCTTGAGCGTTTCGCGTCGCTGGTCGAAGTGAGACGTGATCCAGAGATCTGGCAGAAAGTCGTGGAGATGCTCGACAACGGCGAGATGCCGCCAGAGGATAGCGAGCAACCAAGTGATGCTCAGCGAAAGCAGCTGCGATCATGGATCGAGTCGTATCTCGACACCGAAGCACGCACCAATGCGGGCGATCCGGGACCGGTGATCCTGCGGCGGCTGAGCAACGCCGAGTACAACTACACCGTTCGCGATCTGACCGGCGTGGCTTTGTCTGACCTTGCCGGTCTGCAGGAACGGATCAGGCGATTACAACGCGAAGCACTGTCGAAGACGACGGCCTATCTCGCCGCGGCGGCGGAGGTTGCTGCGGGCCAACGGGAACTCCCTCAGGAGAAGCTGGCTGAACTGGCAGCCAAGCACAAACTCGATCTCGATGCTCTCAACGTCTGGCTCGACTATCTGGCGATCAGCGAAGTGGGGCCAGTAATCGTGTCGGGACACTTCAAAGAGACGGAGATCAACGGAGACTAAAACTTCGTCAAATCCTGGGGAACGGGTGCCACGCCGATAATCACTGCCAACTCGTCCGATCAGCGAGTTCGTATTCCCGGTATTTCTGGGCCGCATTCGATCCAGGTTCATCCCTCGCCCACGCTGTTCGTGGCGGTTGGCTGGCAAAGCCCGATCACGGGGCTGGTGCAAATCGATGCACGGCTTGCGGACGCTCATCCTGAATGCGGCAATGGCCAGGAGTGGTTCATCCAACATCGAACGAATCGCAAAGTCGGAAACCTGTGGCGGGGCGAGTTCGCGACGGCTGGCTCGGCGAAGATGCCACCGGCAAAGATCTCGGTGAGTCGCGGCGAACTTGTATCGTTGGTTCTCGGTCCGCGAAATGGCAGCCACGCGTGCGATCTGACCGATATCAATCTCGTCATCACGGAATTGAGTGGTGAGAATCGGACTTGGGATCTGGTCAAAGATGCCTCTGGCGATATTCATTCCGGCAATCCACATGCCGACAGCCACGGCAACAAGAAAACCTGGCACTTCTATAAGGGAGAGATGAAGTCGGTCAATCAGGTGAACGACGCATTCGTCTCGGTTCCGGCGGGATCGCTGCTCGCCCGCTGGCAGGGTGAACGCGACGCTGTCAAACAAACGGAGGTGGCTCGTCAGGTGCAGGCGTTGGCGACCGGTGATCCTCCAGCCGAGGAGAACTCTCCAGATGGCGTGCTCTACGAGCAACTCATGAACTCAGCGATGGCGCCGCACAACCTCGCTGCACTGCTGGCTGGCGTCGAAGCCGACGAACGATTTGGCAAACATCCGCTTGGACACGCGATGAAGTCATCGGAACTCGTCGTGCAGGCTCCGTCGGTCGTCGAGTTTCGTATCCCGTCGAAGCTGGCTTTTGGAAGAACGTTCGTTGCGACAGGTCGTTTGGATGCGAAAGACGGCCGCGAGGGAAGTGTGATCCTGGAGGCGGCGACGAGCAGAATCGAGCCAACCGCGATCGCTCTGGCGAGCCCTGTCGTGGTCAACGATGGCAGCGAAGCAAGCAAAAGAGTCGACGCAGTGCTTGCCGATGCGCGCAACTTCCGTCGCGACATCAGCAAACTCGACCGGCAAAAACTCGATGAGTACTTGAATTCGGTTCGCGAAGTCGAGACGCGGATCGGGCAAGCTGATAAGCGAGGCGAGTTGCAAGGTTGGCGACCGATGCTGACTGGGCCCAACGTGCCGCGGCCCAAGGCCGGCTATCCGCAAGACATTGTCGAGCACATGCGATTGATGTGCGACATCCTGGTGCTGGCGTTTCAGACCGACACGACGCGCGTCTGCACGTTAAAGCTGAACAGCGATCACGGCACGTTGCGATTCCCACATCTGGGCGTGGATTACATGATTCACCATCTCCTCTCGCACAGCGACACGGACGATTGGCTGAAGGTGAATCAGTTCTTCCTCGAACAGCTGGCGTATATCGCGAAGCGTCTGGACTCGATCCAAGAAGGCGAACGTACCGCGCTGGACAACTCGATGATCATGCTCTGCTCCAGTATGCTCAACGGGCATCACGACGCGACGAAGTTGCCGGTGGTGATGGTTGGTGGAGGCGGCGGCAAATTAAGAGGCGGTCCAAACCTTGACTACCTTGATAACTCCAATCGTCAGATGTGCCGGCTCTATCTCAGCATGATGGATAAGATGGGTGTGCATCTCGACAAGTTTGGCGACGCAACGGAGCCGCTGGCCGAAGTCTAGGTCGACTACCAGTTCGTGAACGAACCATCGGCGCGATGCAGCCGTGGGCCGTCACCCTGCGTTACTGGGTACTTGGAGACCGCCGATTCGTCAAACGCAATGCCCAGACCTGGCACATCGGTCGGAAGCATGGTGCCGTCTTTGAACGGAATCTGGCTGGGAAATAACTCTGAGAGAACTTCTCCGGGAATTCGTGCGCACTCCTGCACCGCAAAGTTGCTCGTCGCCAGATCCAGATGTAAGCAGGCGGCCGTCGAAACGGGGCCAAGTGGATTGTGAGGCGCGATTGCGATGTAATGCGTCTCACACCAACCGGCAATCTTACGTGCTTCCGTCAGGCCGCCGACGATACACAGGTCAACGCGGCAGAAATCGATCCAGTCATTTTCGATTGGCTCGCGAAACTCCCACTTCGTTGCGAATTGCTCGCCCATTGCAATCGGAACCGCGGTGTGCTGTCGCAGGCGTCCAATCGCAGCGGCGTTCTCGCATCGAACGGGATCTTCGACGAAAAACGGATTGAAGGGTTCAATCTGTCGGCACAACGAAACAGCATCGACCGGATCCAGTCGCGTGTGTGCATCAATAATTATGCCCACGTCCGGACCAACGGCCTCACGCACTCCCGCAACAAGGTCGACTCCTTGCCTGACAGATTCTCGGGGTTCGAGCTGATCGCCCTGCGACGGGAGGTTGAAGCGAACGAAACGCCAGCCGCCGGCCACGAACTTTCGGCAATCGTCGATCATAACGTCGAAGGCGTTGTCAGCCACGTGCGGGTAGCAGGAGACACGATCGCGAACGAGTCCGCCCAGTAGTTCGTACACCGGAACGCCAAGTGACCTGGCCTTGATGTCCCACAACGCAATGTCGATCGCGCTGATTGCTGCCGCGCCGATCCGTCCGCCGGGAAAGAAGCCGCCCCGCAGCATGACCTGCCACAGATGCTCGATCCGTCGCGGATCTTCGCCAATCAACGACGGTGCAAGCGCCTCGATGTAGCCCGCCACTGCCTGTTCACGCCAAGTGATCCCGGCTTCGCCGATGCCCTGAATCCCGTCGTCGGTTTCGACAACGACGAACAGGAATGGACGGATCTCGCCAACAATGTGGGTCCGAATGGATGCAATCTTCATTGGGATGTCTTAACTTGGGGACCTGATTCTGGCAAGCCTGCCCCCGGCTGGAGGTTTCGATTTTGGAAACTGCAGACCTACACCTTACCGCCGAAACCCCAACAAGACGACGCCGGGTCATTTTCTTGCTCGCCGCCGGCACCTCGTTCATGCTGTATCTGCATCGATACACCTGGGTGATGGTGCGGCCCGAGCTAAAAGCCGAATACGAATTCAGCGAAACGCAACTGGAGGGGCTGTACACGCTGTTCAACGTGACGTACGCGCTCGGACAGATTCCCGGTGGAATCGTCTGTGACTTTTTCGGCCCGCACATGTTCTTGGGGATCATCATCGCGCTCTGGTCGCTCGCATTGCCGACGGTGGGGCTGACAGGAAGCTTGAATGGCCTTGGTGCATCCCGGTTGGCGTTCGGGGCTGCCCAGTCAGGATGCTATCCATCGCTGGCGAAAGTGACTCGGCTTTGGTTTCCACTCAAGGGACGAACGGCACTGCAGGGCCTGATCGCGAGCTTTTTCGGACGCAGCGGTGGAGCAGTGTCGACGGTAATCTTTGGGGCGATGTTGGGCGTTGGGCTGTCGTGGAGATCTTCGCTCTTCATCCTATCGTCGGTCGGCCTCGCATTTGCGTTCCTGTTCTACAGGATCTGTCGCAATCGGCCCGAAGAAGACCCTGCCGCGAACCAGGCGGAAGTCGACCTGATTCGAGAAGGCGAACCGGACAGCCAGGACGGTCCACGCGTACTTCCTTTCCGGAGGGCAGTCCGCAATCGCAGCCTGCTGGTCTTCATTGTACAGCAGTTCATGAACGCGGGAGCAGATTACGTCTATTCGGCAATCATGGCCAGTTACTTCATTGAGGCCCGAAACGTTTCTGACAAGTTCGTCCTTGGCCTGCTGGCCAGCGTTCCACTCTGGGGCGGGGCGCTGGGCGGCATCGCTGGAGGCTTTATCAACGACGGCCTGATTGCCGTGACAGCAAACCGTCGGCTGTCTCGTTCGATCGTTGGTTTCTCCGGCAAAACGATTGCCTGCGTCTGCCTTTACCTGTCAATCACCCACCCGGAGCCAATGGTTGGGGCATCATTGCTGTTTGCCACAAAATTCTTCAGCGACTGGTCACAACCGACCGTCTGGGGAACGTCGACCGACATGGGCGGCCGCTATTCAGCGACCGTTTTCAGCATCATCAACAGTGCCGGCAGCGTGGGCGGTGTCGTAACACCACTACTTGGTGGATTCCTACTCGACCGCTACGCCACGCAGAGTGATGTTGCTGGTAAACTCACCAAGATCGTCCACTATGAACCGGTTTTCATAATGGTGGGGATCATGTACCTCATGAGCGCTACGTGCTGGCTCTTCATCGACTGCACCAACTCGCTGGATCGCCCCGAATATACGGGGACGGTGGACGGAGATGGTACAGATGGAGAGCCGGTCATGTAAGGCCCAAGCAGTGTGTTCACAATGGTTGCCATGCCGAAGCCGCGCCTGACTAGCAGTGATCGTTGGGTCAGTGTTTTGGCAGGGCCACAACTCAGTCTTCTTTCGTCGACTTAGCGCCGCAGTGCGGACAGAAGCCAGACTGTGGCGATACCTTGCCGCATTTTGGACATTCCGTAGTCTGTTGTTGTCCTCGGTTGGCCAAGAGCACGATGACGACGACGAACAACGGGGCTCCCACTAAGACGAGCCCAAGCATTCCGATGATCAATAATTCGATGTAGCCTGGCATACCGAAAAAGGCAAACATTGACACACCTCCAGTAATCGACCACGGCCATGGGCCGTGGCTTGCCCCGCAAAGCGGGGCGTTTGCATGAAGCAACACGTTGTGGGCCGGTCTGCCACATCTGACGGTCATTAGCAGTGTTCGATCTTCTATTGTCGTCTTTCGCTCCGCGAAAGCACGCTCCTTTCGCGGAGCGAAAGGCGACTATCGGACAGTAATTCCTCGAA